>NZ_CP030353.1:0-300000 GCF_000876675.2 Novosphingobium sp. P6W | reverse complement strand
CGATGGCGATCCGCACCCGCGCATTGTCGGACGGGCTGGCCGTCATTGCGCGCGAAACGCGCAGGCACTGGTCCAGAAGGCGGTCGCGGAAAGCGTCTGCCTGCTTGTGACTGTCGAGGAAGGTACAGTTTTCCGCGACGCCGGGGGTGCCGAAGTCGTTGGTGACCGAGCCATAGGCCAGGACCAGATAGTCGTAGCGGATGGCATGAGCGGCCACCACTTCCTTGCCCTTGTCGTCGTTGACCGGGGCAAGGTGGACCTGGCGCGCCGTGCGGTCGATCGACGCCAGCGTGCCGTAGAAATAGCGATAGCCCCAGCGGTGGCAGTGGCTGCGATAGCCCACTTCATCCATGTTGGCGTCGAGTGAGCCGGTCGCGACTTCGTGAAGCAGGGGCTTCCAGATATGGGTCCGGGTGCGATCGACGAGGATGATGTCGTGGTGCTTTCGCCCGTAGCGCCTACCCAGCTTGGCGGCCAGTTCGAGGCCTGCCGCACCGCCACCGACGATCACGATCTGGATCTTGCCGGTTTTCATAGTCTACTCCTGATGGTGGTGGCCGATGACCGGTAATCAAGGCACTGCGCTGACGCCGCATTCTCTGCCGGGGTACGCCGAGTGTAGCCGAAAGCCCGGGAATCGATGGAATGGCGGTCCATACGCAATGGTCGCCTGCTCCTGCAAAAAGGAAAGCCGACCACAAGGGCCGGCTTTGAAAGTTTTGGGAGAGGATGCCTGAAAGGCACCAGCTTTCTCGCCCATGCTGCATCGCAGCACAAGTGTGCACTTTGCACTCGCAAACTCGTCATTAGCAACAGTTCCGTGCGGCAGGTCGTTGCTGCGCTGCAAAAGAGCCTAAAAAAGCCCCTGGGCCGACCTCCCCGAACCGACGGTGGCCGTCAGACAGGGCACTCAACCGAAGTCCGTCATCGTCCAAATCGCAAATGGCCTGCCCCTGAAGGATCGGCGTTATCGATAATACCGATTCGGCACGCTCGCTTGCGACCGATTCTCAACTGCTCAAAGTTGCATCCAAAACGCCATTTTTGTCGGCATTCGGTGCCTTGCCAGCTAGGCCCGGTTGGCTTACCGGGACGCCATCTGTCTCCACGCCGGTCAACGTTTTCGGAACGCAGCGCCGAATCCGGGTCCGTGCACCTCATGATGTTGGGATTACGATGAGCGTATATCAAGATTACCTGGCCGAAATCAAAACCCGCGAAGCTGAAGGGCTTGCTCCCAAGCCGATCGACGACGGCAAGCTGATCGCTGAAATCATCGCTCTCATAACCGATGCCGGCAGCGCGCACCGCGCCGATGCCCTCAAGTTCCTCGTCTACAACACGCTGCCCGGCACCACCAGCGCGGCAGTCGTCAAGGCGGCCTTCCTGAAGCAGGTCATCCTGGGCGAAACCATCGTCCCGGAAATCACGCCCGCTTTCGCTCTCGAACTGCTGTCGCATATGAAGGGCGGCCCCTCGGTCGAAGTACTGCTGGACATCGCTCTTGGCGATGACGCCGCGATCGCCGCGCGCGCGGGCGAAGTTCTGCAGACCCAGGTCTTCCTTTACGACGCCGACATGTTCCGCCTGCGCGATGCCTTCAAGGCCGGCAATGCGGTCGCCAAGGCCGTGCTGGAAAGCTACGCGAAGGCAGAATTCTTCACCAAGCTCCCCGAGGTCGAGGACGAGATCAAGGTCGTCACCTTCATCGCCGGCGAAGGCGATATCTCGACCGACCTGCTCTCGCCGGGCAACCAGGCACACTCGCGCTCGGACCGCGAACTGCATGGCCAGTGCATGATAACCCCCGAAGCGCAGCAGCAGATCGTGGCGCTGAAGGCCCAGCACCCCGACAAGCGCGTGATGCTGATCGCCGAAAAGGGTACGATGGGCGTTGGTTCGTCGCGCATGTCCGGCGTCAACAACGTGGCGCTGTGGACCGGCAAGCAGTCCAGCCCCTACGTGCCTTTCGTCAACTTCGCCCCCGTCGTCGCTGGCACCAACGGCATCTCGCCGATCTTCGCGACCACCGTCGACGTGACCGGCGGCATCGGCGTCAACCTGAAGAACTGGGTCAAGAAGATTGGCGAAGACGGCAAGCCCATCATCAACAATGACGGCAATCCGGTCCTTGAACAGGCGTTCTCGGTCGAAACCGGCACCGTCCTGAAGATCGACGTCAAGGGCAAGACCCTGCGCGACGAGAACGGCAACGAACTGGTCGACATCGCCGCTGCCTTCACGCCCCAGAAGATGGAGTTCATGAAGGCCGGCAGCTCCTATGCCATCGTCTTCGGCAAGAAGCTCCAGACCTTCGCCGCAGAGACCCTCGGCGTCGAGGCGACCCCGGTCTACGCCCCCAACAAGGAACTCACTGCCGAAGGCCAGGGCCTGACTGCGGTAGAGAAGATCTTCAACCGCAACGCCGTCGGCGTAACGCCGGGCAAGGTGCTGCACGCCGGTTCGGACGTGCGCGTGAAGGTCAACATCGTCGGTTCGCAGGACACCACCGGCCTGATGACCGCCCAGGAGCTTGAGGCGATGGCGGCTACCGTCATCTCGCCGATCGTGGACGGCGCCTATCAGTCGGGCTGCCACACGGCATCCGTCTGGGACAAGAAGGCGCAGGCGAACATCCCGAAGCTCATGTCCTTCATGAACAACTTCGGCCTGATCACCGCGCGCGATCCCAAGGGCGTCTATCATGCGATGACGGACGTGATCCACAAGGTGCTGAACGACATCACCGTGGACGACTGGGCGATCATCATCGGCGGCGACAGCCACACCCGCATGTCCAAGGGCGTGGCCTTCGGTGCGGACTCCGGCACCGTGGCGCTGGCACTGGCCACCGGTGAGGCGACCATGCCGATCCCGCAGTCGGTCAAGGTGACGTTCAAGGGCTCGATGCAGCCGCACATGGACTTCCGCGACGTGGTCCACGGCACCCAGGCGCAGATGCTCAAGCAGTGCGGCGACAACGTGTTCCAGGGACGGATCATCGAAGTCCACCTTGGCACGCTGCTGGCCGACCAGGCCTTCACGTTCACCGACTGGACTGCGGAGATGAAGGCCAAGGCCTCGATCTGCATCTCGCAGGACGAAACCCTGATCGAGTCGCTGGAAATCGCCAAGTCGCGCATCCAGATCATGATCGACAAGGGCATGGAAAATGCCGCCGGCACGCTCAGGGGCCTGATCGCCAAGGCCGATGCCCGCATCGCCGAGATTCGTTCGGGCGAAAAGCCCGCCCTGGCTCCCGACGCCAATGCGAACTACTACGCCGAGGTCGTCGTCGATCTGGACCTGATCGACGAGCCGATGATCGCCGACCCCGACGTGAACAACGCCGACGTATCCAAGCGCTACACCCACGACACGATCCGCCCGGTTTCGTACTACGGCGGCACCAAGAAGGTTGATCTGGGCTTCGTAGGCTCGTGCATGGTGCACAAGGGCGACATGAAGATCGTCGCGCAGATGCTCAAGAACATCGAGAAGACCGAAGGTACGGTCTCGTTCAAGGCACCTCTCGTCGTCGCGGCTCCGACCTACAACATCATCGACGAGCTGAAGGCGGAAGGGGATTGGGAAATCCTCCAGAAGTACTCGGGCTTCGAATTCGATGACGTGAAGCCGAAGACCTCCACCCGCGTCGAGTACGAGAACATCCTCTATCTCGAACGTCCCGGCTGCAACCTGTGCATGGGCAATCAGGAGAAGGCGGAAAAGGGCGACACCGTCCTCGCCACCTCCACCCGCCTGTTCCAGGGCCGCGTCGTCGAGGACAGCACCGAGAAGAAGGGCGAATCGCTCCTGGCTTCGACCCCGGTCGTGGTACTTTCGGCCATTCTCGGCCGGACGCCGAGCACCGAGGAATACAAGGCAGCCGTCGTCGGGATCGATCTGACCAAGTTCGCTCCGCCGAAGGCTCCTGTGATCGACCCTAAGTCCGTCCAGTTCTAAGCCTCGGACTGGATCTGTCAGAGTATTGACATGGCTCCTCGGGGGCGGCGGCGCATGTGGTTTGCGTGTGCCGCCGCTCCTGAGCCATGGGTGCATTCCGATGCTGACGCTCGAACGTCAGATCGGGCAAGAACCCTGGTTCGATGGTCAGGGGCTTGCTCGGCAGTCGTAGCCGGAGCTGTTCTTCGCCGGGAGGCCCAGCCTGGACGAGCTTCGTCTAGCCGACCTGTGGCACGCTGAATCTTGCACGCCGCGCCTATCTAGCTTGCTGTGCCGCTCAGCGTGGGCGTTGCCATCTAGTTCGTGCGCGGTTGACTCGCACGTATGGGCAGGAGCGGGGCTGACCTGCCGTGATTTCTTTGCTGCTTCTCCAGCGCTTCCTAAAGCTTCATCCCGATTTCCGCGAGCGGCTGCGGCAGCGGCATCGGCTTGGATTGGGCTCAGCCAGACGAGAAAGCGCTACACGAGCGCCAACATTCTGGCCCATCTGATCCGCCTGTCTCTGAATGCGGCGGTCGACCAGTGGCGGGTCGGTGCAGAGGTGGCAAGCGCGCGAGACCGACGCGGCGATGGAGGTCGCAGACAGTGCGCAGGGCCCGCTGCAGGTTGTCAAAGGTGAACGCTCGAACTGCGCCAAAGCCCTCAACATAGTGCCTTGGACAGGGCCCGCGAGTGTCTCGCGCGGCTCAAGTCTCGCGATGCGACGCATTCAACCCTCCCGAGATGGTGCCTGGCTCCATCTACACGGTGAGCGTGGAAGCGGCACCACTCCGGCTTCGCTATCTAGCCACGATCCGAAAGCCGCATAGCGCGCAAACCGGATCGGTGCTTGGCAGGGGCGCTCCATGAACCCCCATCCTCCGACCAAGCTTCTCGGTGGG
The DNA here is from genome assembly GCF_000876675.2 of Novosphingobium sp. P6W. Lineage (GTDB taxonomy): Bacteria > Pseudomonadota > Alphaproteobacteria > Sphingomonadales > Sphingomonadaceae > Novosphingobium. The sequence continues at coordinate 295,153 of NZ_CP030353.1, read as the reverse complement.
CATTTCTCACTACTTGCTTGAGATCATGAGCAGAAATATTCTTCGGAATGCTGCATTGGTCGCGCTATGTCTACATGGCTGATTCGTGCTGTATTCATTACAATCGCCCCGGTGGCGATCAACACGAGGCTCCATAGTGCGGCAACAAAAGTTGACATCCGTAGCACTCGTTACGCGGAACTCTCTGTCTTACATAGAAAACGTATTTGCGCTTAATGAAGAACGTAAGCCGTTTATCAATGTGGCCGATGAGAATCACGCTAATACGTTGACCGGGTTGGATATTGAGTGCTGCATTTCTCCGGATGAGGGATGTGGCTGGTTTGTTGAAAACCACCCGTTGATCTACGACGATATGCCAGCTCAAGTTACTTATACATCGGGCACTGAGGGCAAGCCTAAAGGCATCGTCCTCACTTACGCAAATATTGCGGATACAGCGGAGCGGATCATCAGCCAGATGGAGCTGACCGCCGATGTGCGCGAGTATATTGGCGTACCGGTTACCTACAGCTTTGGAATTGGCCGAGTCCGTGCAGTCAGCGCGGTAGGAGGTCGATCATATCTGCCGCCCCGTGGATTCGACCCTCTTGAGCTTTCACGAATGCTCGGGTCAGGTGAAGTCAACGCCTTGTCTGCGGTCCCTACGCTTTTGCGGATATTGCTGAAAGCGAAAGCGGTCATCGGGGATGCCGGCAAAAATCTCCGCTGGCTGGAAATTGGCTCGCAATACATGACTGGTGCTGAAAAGCGCGAGGTTCGCGAGCTTTTTCCCAACGCCCGCATCGTTCAGCATTATGGGCTCACGGAAGCGTCCCGTAGTACCTTCCTACAGATCTCGGAAGTGCCTGATAAACTCCTGGAGTCCGTCGGCATTACCGTCGGCGGAGCCGAGGTGGCTATATCGGCTGAGGGAAGGATCCGTATTCGTGGTCCGCACGTCGCCCGTTGGCGTGTGGATACAGATGCGTTGATCGACATTTGCGATCCCGATGGCTGGTTGGAAACCGGTGACCTGGGTCACATGAAGGACGGTCACCTTTATTATGATGGCAGAGCAGACGACGTAATAAATACTGGCGGCATTAAGATTAGCCCCGACATGCTTGAAGCACGTATTGGCGAGATTCTGGAGCAAGCCGGCAAGGTCGTCGTTACCAAGGTGCCTGACGCTCTTCGTGGTGAAGGTGTTCTGGTTGCGACGGACGCGCCGGCCCTTAACGTCGATCAGCTTTATTCCGCTTCGGCAGAGGCCCTGAAAGAGTTCGGTGTAGTTGTGGGAGATGCGCTGCACGTCAGGGTCAACTTGACGCTTCCGCGGACGGCGACTGGAAAGCCAATGCGCCGTCTCCTGACCGATGAATTTGTCGAAAGTTCTAAAGCCGCGGGGGTTGATACTGCGGCGGATCGGGCGATTGAGGCATGGCCTTGCGACGTGGAGGATTTCTTTCGGGAATTTTTTCCCGGACGGCGTATCCGGCGAAACGATAGCTTTGAAAGCATGGGAGGGGATTCGCTTAGCTACATCCAGTTCTCGCTCGGATTTGAGAGGCGCTTTGGCTCCCTGCCCGCAGAATGGGAATCAATGACGATTGATCAATTGGATGGCAGTGTAGAAACTACTGAAAAAGGGAAGTGGCTGAGTTTGGACGCAGCCATATTGACGCGCGCGTTCTTCATGATTTGCATAGTTGCCCTGCACTTCGACACATTTGTTTACAGCAAGAATTGGGGTGCTGCGTATTTTCTGTTTATGCTTTGCGGCTACAGCATCATGCGTTTTCAGTGGCCTGAAATCAGCCGGACTGGAAAAACAAGCACGATATTTGGAACTGCTCTGAGTGTTGCTGTCCCGACTGTTTTAGTGACTATTGTGATGCAACTTTGGTCGAGAAAATTCGAACTTAAGCCGTTGCTACTTATATCGAATTGGTTTGACCCTCATCAATATCATGTCGCTTATTACTATTTTGCAGAAATATACATTCAGTTGATTATTATCGTAGCTGCAATAATTTCGTTTCCGGCCGTAAGGAAATTTATGAAAATTAAACCTATGGTTTTCTGCACTATTTTGTTATTTGCAGCAACTATAGTAAGTGCAGTGTCTGAAAAAATCTGGGATACAAGCTACATCTACCATCGGACACCTATCTGGTATTTTTGGACGGTCGCCGCCGGTATGTTGATGGCAAGCGCGCGTGATATGCAAAACCGTGTTCTGGCTATGGCGATTGTGAGCGTCGCTGTAGTAGACCATCATGGATTTACGTCTGCCAGCGCCTATATATCGGCCGGTTCGGCTTTGCTGCTTTTTGGGACTTCAATCAGGGTTCCTTCTGCGGCAAAATTGATAATATCTGAGATCGCCGGTTCGTCGATGTTCATGTATCTCAGTCACTGTCAGGTCTGGTCGCTAGTTATGCGGCTGTTTCACGGTCCGCGACCGTGGATTGCTTTGAACATTGCAATCGGAGTCGGTATTGTCTTTGCACACACATACCACTGGATCGAACGCAAGGTGCGGGCATTCTTGAGTGGCCGTGGTGAGGAGGGCGCTACGGGCATTCTTCTGGACGCTCATCTGCACGAGCGAAGTATAGAGGTTCTGAAACTGCCAGTTGTCACTCAAGCGGCCCACGCTATTAATTGATGCGATAAAATATCGATTGAATTACGATAAATTATCTCAGCCAGCGCCTTGGTCGGGCATTGTCGGGCCTGGCCCAGACCAAGCTCTCGCTGTCGGAAGCGGGATTCAGTTCCGCGGCATCAGACATTAAACTTGGGAACGCGGGTACGCTTTCATTTTGTTGACACAGCAAAATTATATCGGGCCAATATGAGGCTTTTGATCGCTCCCGAAATCACCCTGACCGAAACACAGAAGCGCATTCTGGTCGAACTGCGCATCAAGGGTCCCACGCCGCGCATGGTTCTGGCTCGCGAGCTTGGCATCAATACCGCGACCATTACCCGGGTCACTCAGCAACTTACCGCCCTGGGCCTTATCGAGGAGCGGGATGGTTCGCAATCGACCGAACGCGGACGCCCTTCCGTCCCGTTGGCAGTTTCAGGAAAAGGAGCCTGGGCAGTCGGAGCGACCGTCCATCCCGGCTGGTTGGAACGTAGCCGCTGCACCCGCCCCACGTATTCCGAGAGCTTGCTGATGGTTAGGCTCGCCCGAGACGATGAGGAGATCGGGCAATGTCGGATGAAATTGATGCAGGGGCAAACGGCGGTTTGACGTGTGCGTCGCACAGTACAACTGCGCGTTTGACCGTCAGTTTGCCGCCCGGACGTCGGCGCTACGAGCGTTGGCCGGATGACGTACGCGACCGCATTCTGGCTGAGAGCTTTGTGCCAGGAATGACTGTGGCGCAGGTCGCCCGCGATAACGGCGTCGGCCTTGGCCTTTTGCACTATTGGCGTCGGCAAGCGCGAGCAGCAGGAGCCGTCGAGGAATTGCGGTTCGTACCCGTCACGCTGGCTCAGGAGAAGCAACTCGAACCTGGCGGCTTGGAGTTGGTGGTACGAGACGTGACGGTTCGGATCATGGGCGCGGTCGAGATGGACCACCTGCGCGCGGTACTGGCGGCGATCCGGGAATGATCCCGATCGACGGAAGCGTACGGATCTTCGTGGCGACACAGCCGGTCGACTTCAGAGCCGGGATTAACCGGTTGATGGGGCTGGTGACGCACGTGCTGGGGCATGATGCCTGTGCGGGCGATGTCTTCGTGTTCCGCAACAAGGGCGCGGATAAGGTGAAGTTGGTCCGTCATGACGGGTCAGGCGCGGTTATGGCGACGAAATGGCTCGACCGTGGGAGGTTTTACTGGCCACCCATGCAAGGCGGCACGATGGTCCTGAGCGGGCCGCAATGCACGGCATTGTTGTCGGGTCTGGACTGGAAGAAATTGCCATCCCAGGAAGCGCGCAGACCCCTTATTTTTGGCTGATATCTGCGGTTTTCTGTAGCGGCAAAGAGCCGGTGTGGTATAGTCAGCCATGCCCGCCCAAGCCGACGATCTCCCTGAAGATATGGAGCAAATGGCGGCTCTGGTGCGTGAGCTCCAGGCAGAAAACGCCCAGCTGCGCGCGCTGCTCAAAGGCATGGCCCATCAGGCCTTCGGCAGCCGTTCGGAACGCGCCAGCGCGATCCTGGGCGACCAGGGAATTCTTGATCTCGGCGACCTCGTAACCACGCCGGCTGCCGCAGCTAACGACGATGGCGACGCCGAAGACAAGCCTGCCGTCGCTCGCCCACGGCGCAAGCGAGGCGTGATGGCACTGCCGGCCCATATCGAGCGCGTCGAGCGCGTGATCGATCCCGACACGCTGGATTGCCCCTGCTGCGCCGGCACACTCCACAGGATCGGCGAAGATGCCAGCGAAGCACTCGACTGGGTGCCGGCCATCGTTCGCGTCATCCGCACAGTGCGTCCTCGCTATGCCTGCCGAAAATGCCGGGAGGGCGTCGTTCAGGCGCCGGCACCGCGCCGCGCGATCCCGGGCTCGATGGTCACCACCTCAACGCTGGCCTGGATGGCGACGGCGCGCTTCGCCTGGTCGATCCCGCTCAATCGGCAGTTGCAGATGCTCGCAGGCCAGGGCGTCATCCTCGACCGGGCATTACCGAGCCGCTGGATGCGTAAGATCGCATGGTGGGTGAAGGCGCTCTATGATCGCCTGCTTGCCTACATCCACAGCCAGTCCCGGATCTTCTGCGATGAGACCCGCATGCCGGTCCTCGAAAAAGGGCGAAGACGAACCCGCACGACACAGTTCTGGGCGCACGCTTGTGATGACGGACCGTGGTCAGGCCCGGCCCATCCGGCAGTGGTGTATATCCATGCTCGCGGACGGCGGCATGCCGAGGCGTTCGAACAACTCGCCCGCTACCAGGGCGTTATCCAGGTCGACGGCTATGGTGCCTACAAGGCGCTTGTGCGCAGTGGTCCGGGCCGAGGTAAGATCACACTCGCCTTCTGTCTTGCCCACGCCCGGCGCAAGTTCGTCGATGCCTACCGCAAATCGCCATCGCCGGTGGCCGCGGCAATCATCGCCCTGATCAGTCAGGTCTACGTGGTCGAGGCGCGTGTGCGCAAAGGCACCGCCGCACAGCGCCTCCAGGCTCGTCTCGCCGAAACCGCCGACGTCATGGCGAAGATCAAGGCGCAGATCGACACCATGCTTCCACGTCTGTCGCCGAAGTCCGATCTGGCCAAGGCGATGCGCTACACGCTCAACCATTGGAAGGGGCTGACGCTGTTCCTGGAAGACGGCCGGATCGAGGTCGATACCAACACCGTCGAGCGCGGCATGAGAAATGTGGCCCAGGGCCGCAAATCCAGCCTCTTCGCTGGTAGCGAGGAAGGAGCCCAGACCTGGGCCGTCATGGCATCGCTTCTCCAGACGGCTCGCCTGGGCGGCCTGGATCCCTACACCTGGCTGAATGACGTGCTGGAGCGTATCGTCACGGGCGCTGTGAAGATCAACGAACTGGACATCTTGCTCCCATGGAACTGGCGGCCGGCGGCAGAACCGGTAAAAGCGTTGGCGGCATGAACTTCAAACCTCGCACATCGCAGGGCCGGACCCTCTCGCTCGAACAGCTCGAGATATGGCTCGACGAGCTTGATCCCCCCGTAGCTGGCGTCTCATCGATCGACGGCTTCCTGGCCGCAGTCGCCGCAGGCCCCAGCGTCATTGACCCCGACGTATGGATCAGGAGCATCCTGCGCGACCATGCTCAAAGTGCGCGCTCGGCGCCTGCGCGCCGAACGATCCTCAAGCGGTATAGCCGCATCTGCATCGAGCTCGCCGAGAAGCCCGAGGCGTACGCCCCGATCTACATGCGCACCGAGGAAGGCGAGGTACTGCTCGAGGACTTCGCCAACGGGTTCTTCACAGCCATGCATCTCGACATGGAGGCGTGGAAGCCCTTCATCGCCGACCCGGAGTTCGGCTACCCGCTCGCGGCACTGCTTGGCCACAGAACAATTACAGGTGGCCCGTCATGGATCGAACAACTGGGTGATCCGAGCGCCAATCTGGCAATTGCCGATACGTGGCGCATGGTCCCGCAAATCATCTCGCTGATCCATGACCAGTGCGCCTTCGCGCGCATGACGCCAGCAGCCTGATATAAATCCTGCCACCACCAATGCGTGGGGTAGGATCAGCGGTTACGTTGGAACTGGCGATTGTAGATTTCAGCGGAGCCCTTCTGGTTCATGACGCCCACCCGTTCACCGATCCTGATCCGCGCACGTTCGCGCGAACGATCGACGCACGCCTGCGCGGACTGGCGGCCACGCACGGCGTGATGCGCGGACGGTTCCTGGGCGTCGGCATCGCGGTTCCGGGCTATGCTCTTCGGGCCGATCGCAACCGGCGCAAGGTGGTGGACTGGCTGCCGCCATGGAACGACGTGCCGCTCGACGAGGTCATCGGCGATGTCCTGGGCATGCCCGTATGGATCGAAAACGAAGGCACCGCCGCCGCCCTTGCCGAATATTACCAGAGCGGCGTCATTGGCCAACACCGGTCGGTCCTGGTGCTTTTCCTTGGTCACGGGTTTGGGGGCGGGGTGGTCGCCGACCGCGATCTGTTTTCAGGAGAGCATGCGAACGCTGGCGAGGTCGGCCGCCTGTTCCCCGGGAACGGCCCACGTCCATCGGGGATAGACCTGATGGCAACATTAAAGCGGAGCGGGGTCAGCATTGATTCTCTGGCGGAATTGGCGGACCTGATGCCGAAGCACCCGGATATTTTCGAGGCCTGGGCTTCCCGCGTCGCCGCGCAGATAGAGCAGGCCATCATCAGCGGCGTTGCGTGGCTCGACCCGGGAGTGGTCGTGCTTTCCGGAGCTTTGCCGCTGCCCTTGCTTGATGATCTGACCGCCCGCGTCCGCATTCTAAGTGACGAACGCAACTCCGGATACTTCGCGGAAAAGCCGGTAATCCTGGCCTCTTCCATCGGCAGCAAGGCCGTCGTTGTCGGAGCGGCGATGGGTCCTATCAGCGCGGTCACTGCAAAGATCGGAAGTCACTGATGGCTGGGCACTCGAGGAATTTTCAGCCCCGATTTAATTACAAGTAAGCAATTAAAACTGTCATGGACCGGCGTCATTAGCCCCGCCGAACCACTCTGCCTGGGGGCTGAACTATGACCAATCGCAATCTCATGATGCTCGGCGCTGCCGCGTCATCCCTTTTCCTGATTAATCCGGCGTCGGCACAGGATGCCGTGTCCGCGCGGCCGACATCGCCCGAAGCCATTGATGGGAAGGGCGAGGATATCATCGTCACCGGCTCTGCGCGTCAGCAGCGCCGCTTTGACGTGTCATACGCCGTCAATGCCTTCGACGCCGATGCCATTCGCGACCTGGCACCCAAGAACATGGCCGAATTGTTGGGCACCCTGCCGGGCATCCAGATCGAGGGCACCGGCGGCGAAGTCCAGAATATCACCCGCGTCCGGGGCATCCCCACCGATCGAGGCTATCTTTACTTCCAGCAGGACGGCCTGCCGCTCTACCATGAGCTGGACGGTTTCTTCTTCAATCAGGGAGACGGCATGAACCGCACCGACCTCATGACGCAGCGCGTCGAGGTGGTGCGCGGCGGTCCTGCGCCGATCTACGCAAGTGCAGCCGCGGCGGTTGCCAACGTGATCACCCGCACCGGCACCGCCACTCCGCAGGGCGAGGCGCAGCTTACACTGGGGACGACCGGGCTCTATCGGCTCGACGCCTACCAGTCCGGGCCGATCGACGAGAATACGTTTTATGCCGTGGGCGGGTTCATCCGGCAGAACGACGGCTACCGCGACAGCGGTTTCCCGGCAGACCGCGGCGGTCAGATTCGCGCCAACCTGCTGCATGAGTTCGGCAACGGGTCGATCAAGGTGTCGGGCCAGTACACCAACGACCACAACATCTTCTATCTGTCGATCCCGACGGCCTACCCGAACGATCCCTCGCACAGCCTCAACGACTATGTGGACTTTTTCAACGGCACGCTCGCCTCGGACGGTCTGCGCGACGTGAACATCCGTTACCGCGACGGCGCGGGCGTCGTGCAGAACCAGCGCGGCGATCTCGCCAACGGCCGTCATATGCGCTTCGGCAACGTCGGGCTGGACTACGAAGGCGACTTTGGTGATTGGCACGTGTTGGCAAAGGGCGGCTACACGGAAGGCCGCAGTCATTTCGACGCGCTCTATTCCACCTCCAACCCGGTTGACGCCAACAAGTTCGCCTCGGGGTACCTGAGCGCCGCGACCACGGCGTTTGGCAGCGGCGTTGCCTCGCTTGGTTATGCACTGGCCGGAAGCAACGGGCAGACCGTCTATGATCCTTATGCGGACTCCGGCCTTGTCGTATCGGCGCAGTATCGTTCGATCGATACCAGGTTCTATTCGGGGCAGGGCGATCTCAGCCTCACGCGCAAGTTCGAGACCGGGCTGGGTAGCCATGACATCAGGGTAGGCGGCTACGGCGCGCTTTGGGGCAACAGGACTTTCGCGGCCTACCAGAACTACCTTCTGCAGGTTGCCGGCAACCCCGAAGTCCTCGATCTTGTCGCTTATGGCGCCGATGGCGCGATAAAGGGCTATGTCACCGATAACGGCGCGATCCAGATCGCACCCTCTCTCAATTCGGGCGAATTCGACGGACAGGTCATCGCGCTTTACGCCAGCGACACATGGGACGTGACCGATCGGCTGCGCATCGACCTTGGTCTGCGCCATGAATGGTACAGCTACAACGGGTTCCGTCGCGTGACCGAAGTGGCCAACCTCGGCGATCCGACCACGCTGGCTGACAATTCGACCCGTGCCTTCACCGGCGCGATCGTCTCCTCCAGCCCGAAGGTCGAAGCCACCAACTGGACAGTCGGCGTCAACTACGACCTTACCGACAACCTGGGCTTCTATGGCCGTGCTTCGCAGTTGCAGGTGCCGGCCAATGCGATGGTGACGATCAACGAAGGATCCTCGCTGGCCAGCAGCAAGGCAAAGCTGTTCGAAGCAGGGCTAAAACTCGCGTTCGGGCGTTCGTACCTGTACCTGACCGCCTTCTACACCAAATTCGATCCCCTGAACGCCAGCTTCAGCGCCTATAACCCGGCGACTGGTCGCAGCGACCAGACTGTCACCTTCGTCGGCACGGCTGAGAATAAGGGCGTCGAGGCGGACGGCGCGCTGCATGTCGCCGGGCCGTTCAAGATCGCCGGTTCGGTGACGGTGCAGGATCCCAAGTACTTGGACTTCGCCAACACATCCGGCGCCGATGCCGGTGCGATCGAAGGCGCGCAGATCGTGCGCCAGCCCAAGGTCTATGGCAACATCCGCCCGACGCTGGACTTCGTCCTGGGGTCGGACCGCCTAAGTGTCTACGGTCGCTACGACTACGTCAGCCGCCGCTATGTCGACGTGACCAACACGACGGCGCTGCCTGCATACGGCTACTTTGGCGGAGGCATCACATACGAGCACGACGCCTGGCGCCTGCAGATCGTGGGGGACAACCTCACCAACGCGCATGGTCTTACCGAAGGCAATACCGCCGGCGATACGCTTACCGGGCAGGGAACACCGGAGGCTGTATTCGGCCGCCCGCTGTTCGGGCGCAACGTGCGCCTGGTCGTCAGCCGCAAGTGGTGACACCGGCCTGAGGCACTGCCCGATGTGGACGGGCGGTGCCTTGGCTTTGAACATGGGCAAAAAGCCCGAATGCTTTCGTACCCGCCCCTTTTCTACAGATACTGATCGGACCTTTCCTGCATGAAAACCTGCCATCATCTGGCGCGGTCAGCCGCGCTGACCGCTTTCCTTTTCGCAGCCGGTACGGCGAGTGCCGATGCCGGGCGCAGCCCCGCGAAAAACGCTCCCATGGACCGGGTTCGCGATCCCAACGGTGCGTTGATCGTTGTCGCGCATCGGGGCTGCCATTCGCCCGCGCCTTACCATGGCTTCGGCTCTGCGCCGGAAAACTCGCTGCTGGCGCTGGAGCGCTGCGTGCAATTGGGCGTCGATGTCATGGAAACCGACATTCGTCGCACGCTCGACGGCCATCTCGTCATGATCCACGACGATAGCGTCGATCGCACCACCGATGGCACCGGAAAGGTCGCAGACCTCACTCTCGTGCAGATCAAGAGCCTGCATTTGCGCCGGGACGAAGGCCTCACCAGCGGAGGCAAGGTAACGCCGCCGACCGATTACCGCGTCCCCCTTCTCGATGAGATCCTTGCGAAGGCCAAGGGCCGCATCATGCTCAATCTCGACGTGCAGGCCGGGCTCTATCCCGAAGTGATCGACGCGGTGAAGCGGGCGAGCGCGGAAGACTGGGTCATCGTCAAAACCTCCGTCGGTCCGGGGTCAGCTCCTGCCGCATCGATGGCCCCTTACGACGAGGTTCCGTTCATGTTGATCCCGCGCAGTGTCGACGGCGATGGTCGCGACATCCCCGCCACTATCGCCGCGCAGGTCAAGGGTAAGGTGCGTCCCGTCGGTATCGAACTACCTTACACGCCTGCAGCGGCTTTGCCTGCAATCGCGAAAGCGGCTCGGGAAGCCGGGGTTCGGGTCTGGTCCAACACGTTGTGGGACGGCTTTGCCATCGGCGCAGGCGGCGACCGCGAAGCGCTGCGCATGCCGCAGGACGTCTGGGGCAAGCTGTGGGCGCAGGGCATTTCCATGATCCAGACGGACGAACCCGAAGCATTGCTACGTTTCCGCCTGACGTTACCCAAGCGCTGAAGCCGCAGCGGTTCGATATTCACATCACCAATTCCCCACGATGCCGAATCTTCAAAAGGATCTGCCGAAGATGGTGCGGCCGATGGAGAGAACTTGGACGGACGTTGCCCGGTCTTCCATCCGCCGCGAACGCATGTCACCGCCATGCGGCTTTGGGGCAAAGTCACCCGTCTCGCGCTGCTGTGCCTGCCAGCGGGCCGCCGTTAATGGTGCAACAGCAAACCGGGCCGTGCAGCACGGATTCTGAAGCAGAAAATCGCGGTCGAAGGGAATCTCCTGCCGATTCAAAACGCTCGATCACCGTTTTAAGATTTGAGCTTGAGGACGTGCTGGTCGGATCCGTCGATCCGTCCAGCGTATCGCACGAGATCAGCCAGCGAACTGGCGCCCATTTTGCGCATGACGTGACCGCGCCGCACCTTGATAGTTACCTCGCTAAGGGAAAGCTCCGCAGCTATCTGCTTGTTGAGCAGGCCGGCGACGACGAAATCCATTACGGCCCGTTCACCCTCGTTCAGCGTTGCATGGCGCTCAAGCAGGACGGATCGGACTTCGGCACCCTCGCGAATTTGATGATCCAGCAGCAATGCCTGCTGGATAGCGTCCAGTAGATCCTGGTCGCGAAAGGGCTTTGTCAGGAATTCGACCGCGCCCGCCTTCATTGCCCTTACCGACATGGGAATGTCGCCGTGAGCAGTGATGAAAATTGTTGGCATGATGATGCCATGCGCAGCCATTTCATCCTGGAAATCGAGGCCACTCAGGCCGGGCATTCGCACGTCGAGAACCAGGCAGGAAATGCGATTCGACCGTTCGAACCCCATGAAATGTTTCGCCGATGGGAAACTCATCGAATCGATGCCGACCGAGGCCAGGAGATCGGCAAGACCTGCCCGCACCGAGGGGTCGTCATCGACGATGTAGACGATCGTATCAGGATCTGCGCCGGGCGGTGTCATGCTCATGCTGCCGCCTTTATACGCCCGGGCAGACTGAAATGGAAATTTGCCCCGCTTGGCGACCTGGCTTCCGCCCAGATACGCCCGCCATGAGATTCGACGATGGAGCGACTGATGGCCAAACCCATGCCGATCCCGCCGGTTTTGGTGCTGTAGAAAGGATCGAAGATCTGCTCGATACCCTGCGGATCGAGCCCATGCCCGGTATCACCAACGGTAAAGAAGACCGCGTCACCAGGTTGTCTGGCGACCGCAATGATCAGGGTCCGGCCTCCAGCCGCACAAGCTGCCATCGCTTCCACCGCGTTCAGCACCAGGTTGATCAGGACCTGCTGGATTTGCACAGCATCGGCAAACACCTGCGCCGCGCCAAGGTCCGCTTCTCTGGTGAGAACGACTCCGTTGCGGTCCAATTCGCTTCGGCAAAGCGCGACCACTTCGCTCATCAATATGTCGGTATCGCACCATTCGGCTTTGGCCGCCGCGCGTCTTGAGAGATTACGAACGCGATCGACGATCCCGCTCGCCCGATTGGCATCGGCGATCATGCGCTCCAGGGCCTGCAGCGCTTTGTCGATATTAGGATGGTCCCCGGCGAGCCAATTGCGGCAGGCGCCGGCGCTTGAGACGATACCGGTCAAAGGCTGGTTGACCTCGTGCGCAATGGACGTAGCTATTTCGCCCAAGGTGTTCACGCGCGACAAACGTGTGAGTTGAATTCGCGCCTTGTGTTCGGCCAACAGCGCCGAGGATCGTTGTAACGCAAGATAAGTTGTCGCCGCGATCGCGCACATGCTCAGGGCGCAATTGACGGTGCCCGCTTCGTATATCCCTTCTTCGGTGAGGATGAAACTGGCCAGCGTGAGACCAGCACACAGCGCTGCGATGGCAAGGACGCCGCGTGTCTGGAGGAACTCGGCGGCGATGAGAATTGGGACGACGTACAGAACGGCTACTGCGATCTCGTAATTCGTCAGAGTATCGGCGGCAAAGATCGAACCCAGGGCGAATATCAGAAAAAACGATCGCGCGAAGGCCCCGCCGACACGGCGCGATATCAGTGATAGTCGCTGGTTATTCGGCGATCGGATCACAGCCGGTTCCATTGAATTACTACTCGGTACGATCATGGCGATAGCCGGCGGTCGACGCTAAAAACTTGGGCTATCGCGACGGGATAAACCGGGATCAGGCGACTGTTTGAGTGTCGATCCCGGGCAAAACAAAACAAGTTGCGTGCCCTAGAGTGGAAATGTCTTCCCGTTATCGCATTTGCGATGAGTGGGCACAACGTTTTTCTGCAATATACTTTGGTATATCGGAAAGACACCATGCCTTTCTAGATAAGTATTTTCTAGTGATTATATCATTGTAGCTTAGCGCATTAGCCTGGTGCGGCCCTGACCAATCTGCATTTTCGCTAAGTGTCGAGCTTGCTGCGCAGTTATTCGTATGCGATTTCGGCAAATTAATTGGGTCGATGGGTAGCAGAAAATAGCGCGTATCTTATAAGCAGCGCGCACCTGCAAACCGGCAGGAGAGATGGATGCCTAACTATTATTTCCACGTAACCGATGGTCAGAAGTATCCAGACCTGCAGGGAATGTCTCTGGTTGATCTTCATGCGGCCAAGAAGGAGGCCGTTCAGTTCACGGGCGACATGCTCATCCAGGCGCCGGACGATTTCTGTTCAGGGAAAGAATGGTCAGTGAAAGTCGTCGACGAGGAGAAAAATTTAGTATTCGAGGTCGTCGTCAATGCACAGAGCTACGCGACGGATACGCCGGTCGCTCATTAGCAATTTCTAATCGGAATCGCGCCGGCTCACCGATGTAGCAATTTGGAAGCTGGTCTGTGTCTCGCCGCTCTGACGGGCAGGTAGCGTGAAGATGAATTTGGCCCCGCTCACCAGGTCCGATTTCGCCCAGATACGGCCGCCATGCGATTCGATGATTGATCGGCTGATCGCGAGGCCGAGACCAATTCCATCCTCCTTGCTACTGTAGAACGGATCAAAAATCTCGTCCAACCGATTACCGTCGATGCCTGGCCCCGTGTCCGCGATGGTGATCTGCGCACTTTCTTCCTGCATAGCGATCCCGATCGTCACGCCCATTGCTGAAGGGCGTTTGGTGCCTGCCATCGCTTCCAGCGCGTTGAGGATGAGATTGATGAGAACCTGCTGAATTTGAACGACGTCGGCAAAGACGATCGCGGGCCCGTCGATCACCTCTGTAATGACGCTGATGTCATGCCGATCCAGTTCCCGCCGGCACAGCGAAACGACTTCGGCAACCAGGATCTCCGCATCGACCCATTCAGCTTCTGGAGATGCGCGCTTGGACAATTTGCGAACGCGATCGACGATTCCGCAAGCTCGCCCCGCATCGGCTATTATGCGCGCAACAGCTTGCTCCGCCCTCGTCACGTTCGGCGGATCACTGCTAAGCCAGTTCCGGCACGCACTTGCGCTGGCGACGATGCCCGTGAGTGGCTGCTTTACCTCATGAGCAATCGACGTCGCCAACTCACCCAGCGTGCTTACCCTTGAGAGCCGCACCAATTGCGACCTGGACGTCTGTTCGGCCTGCAAGGCTGAGGACCTTTGCAACGCCAGATAAGTCGTGGCCGAGATGGCGCATATGCTAAGCATGCAATTGATGAGGCCCGCCTGGTAGGCGCCTCGATCGTTCAGGATCACGCTGCAAACAGTTAGAGCGCAGCATGTTATTGAACATGCCAGCACCCCGCGCACGGATAAAAACGCCGAGGCTATAAGCACCGTTGTGACGTAGAAGACCGCGACCGCAATTTCATAGTCAGTCAGCGTATCTGCGATGAAGATCGTGCCGATTGCAAGGCACAGCAATGCCAACCTAGCGGGCCTCGACGTGTGGCTGGCGGTTTGTGCCAATGCAATGTGAGGCGGCTTCGAAATCATCTGCAATCGCTCCTCCACATTTTGGCGTATGCACGATCAACAACGCGCCCCGCAGCGTATTGATGCCCTTTGCATATCCTTTCGTATATAGCCGAGACACGATGCCCTCGTAGCAAATCTGCTCGGTTGGCGGTAAGTTGTTACCAATATGCTCGCCGGCGTTCTTTGCCACTGGCGAGGGCCTAGGCGTCGTTGTGAACCTAGATTCAGGAGCCTCCATACACGGCTTGGCGCGGCAGCGGCGGGGCGCGTCGCCTTCCATCCTATGCTTGTGGATCCCCCCCAATAGAATCGAGAGGTCAAATGAATTACGATGTTCGTGCTTATAACTGGGGGATTAAAGCCGCTCAGGATAACCTTTTGATCACCGACAATCCCTATTGGACCATGTCGCACCGTGCCGCCTGGGAATCGGGCTTCTGCGTTGAAAAGCAGCAAAGCCATCGCATCGATCCGACCGCCGCCAAATCGGTGTCTTGGCGGTAAGTGCCGTCAGGTAACAGTCGACCGATCAAGACGTGTGAGAATATGGCATCACGTAGCGGGCTCTGGTCCCCCCCTGCCGAAGAGGCGGTCCGTCAGCACCTGACCATCGAAATCAGATCCCGAGCATTTTGATCAGGTTGGTCTCGCGAACCCGAACGCCGTCATTTCGGAAAATCCTGCCATATCGTCATAACATTTGAACGGCTTGTAGCGGTCAAAGTGGTTATACCGGCATGCCCAGTTGTCGGGCTTGGAATGAGTACTCTATCCATTGGAGACCGGCCGCGTTTGGAGCCAAGTGGCTGTGATCCAATTCGTCAACCCAGCAGGCGCCCTGGCCGGCGGCGGCGTGACCGACACTTGTGTCTTCTATGGCCCGATCATCGCACCCGCCGCTCTCATGCTCGGTATTCTGCGGCACCGATCGTCACCTGCCGCCATGCGCCGGTGCGACGAAGCTATCGATCCTTAATCACGCAGCCTCGCACTGCTTATTAAGGCGACCGGGAACCACCTGCCCCGCATCGGCTTGTCCAAGCGAGAAAGGAATCCGCCATGCCCGCACGCGCCTACTGGAAAGGCCAGATTCGTCTGGCGCTCGTCTCGATCCCTATAGAGGTCTACCCGGCGACGCGATCGGGCGCGGCGATTGCTTTCCACCAGATCCACGAGCCCAGCGGCAAGCGAATCCGCTACGAAAAAGTCGCGCCCGGCGTCGGCCCGGTCGACCGCGACGAGATCATCAAGGGTTTCGAGGTCTCCAAAGGCAGCTATGTCCTGCTCGACGAGGAAGAGATCGAGGCGGTCAAGATCGAAAGCCGCAAAACGCTGGAACTCGTCCAGTTCGTCGATGCCGACGAGATTGACGTGCTTTATTACGAGAAGCCGTACTTTATCGTCCCGGCAGACGATCTGGCCGAAGAAGCCTACACCGTACTGCGCGAGGCGCTGCGTAAAACGCGCAAGGTCGGCCTCGGTCAATTGGCAGTGCGCGGGCGCGAACAACTGGTGTCGATCAAGCCGTGCGGACGCGGTCTGGTGATGGAAGTGCTGCGCTATGCCGACGAGGTCCACAAGGCGCAGGGCTACTTTCGCGACATCGAGGATGCGAAGCCCGACGCAGACCTTCTCGATCTCGCCACGACGCTGATCGACAAGAAAACCGCGCCGTTCAAACCCGCCGAGTTCCACGATCGCTATGTCGATGCGCTCCACCGCCTGATCGACAAGAAAGCCAAGTCCAAGAGCAACAAGCGCATCCTGGAGGATGTCGAGGAACCTGTCAGCGGAAAGGGCAATGTCATCGACCTGATGGCGGCACTAAAAAAGTCTGTCGGGGGCGGCAAGGACAGCGGCAAGTCGCCTTCGTCAACGCGCAAGCCTGCGGCGAAGAAGGCGCCGGCCTCGGGTGGCAGCCGTGCCCGCAAGCGGGCGTAGCGGCAAGGCCGGCAACCCCGGCGCCGACCTTCTCGCCGAATACAACCGCAAGCGCGACTTCGCGAGGACCGCCGAACCCGCAGGCAGGAGCGGCCGGACCGGCGGCAACAGCTTCATCGTGCAGAAGCACGCCGCGCGGCGATTGCACTGGGATTTCCGCCTCGAAGTCGATGGTGTGCTCAAGTCCTGGGCAGTGACCCGGGGGCCAAGTGCCGATCCCGAAGACAAGCGCCTTGCCGTCCGCACCGAGGACCATCCACTCTCTTACAGCGAATTCGAGGGCGGCATCCCCAAGGGCGAGTACGGCGGCGGCACGGTGATGCTCTGGGACCGGGGCACCTGGGCGCCGATCGCGGGCAAGAGCGCGAAGGACATCGAGGACGGCCATCTCCATTTCACCCTCGACGGCGAGCGGATGAAAGGCGAATGGCTGCTGGTGCGCATGAAGCCCAGGCCGGGCGAGAAGCGCGAGAACTGGTTGCTGCGCAAGGTGAAGGATGCCCATGCGCAGACGGGCGATGTCCTTGTCGAGCAGGGCCTCAGCAGCGTCCTCACCGGCCGCACCATGGCCGAGATTGAAGCCGACAAGGGCGGCACCCATTCGCTGAAAGGCAAGAAGGGCGATGCTTTCGCGAAGGTCATGGAAAAGGCCTCGGCCCGCAATGCGCAGTCCGCGCGGAAAACGCCGGGCAACCCGCCGAAATTCCGCGCCGTCCAGCTCGCCACGCTGGTCGACACTGTACCCACCGGCAATCTTTGGATGCACGAGATAAAGTTCGACGGCTACCGTGCGCTCGTCGCCGCGGCGGGCGCCAAGGTCGTCGTCCATACCCGCAGCGGCCTCGACTGGACCAACAAGTTCGCCCCGCTCGCCGCGCACATCGCCGCGTTGGACCTGCCTCCCTGCCTGATCGATGGCGAGATCATCGCCCGGGGGGTGGACGGCAATCCCGATTTCTCCAGCCTCCAGGCCGTGCTCAAGCGCGGCAACGGCAGCCAGAGCGAACACCAGCCCCTGGAATTTCATGCGTTCGACCTGCTCGAACTCGATGGGGAGGATCTGGCGGCGATGCCCAACATCGAACGCAAGGAACGGCTCGAAGCGCTGCTGGCGGATGCCGCTCCGCCCGTTTTCGTCGCCGACCACGTGATCGGCGCGGGCGAAAAGCTCTACGACGCGATGTGTGCTGCCGGGCAGGAAGGGATCATCGCCAAGCGCGTCGATGCGCCGTACCGGGGCCGCCGCACCAAGGAATGGGTCAAGGTCAAGTGTACCCGGCGACAAGAGTTCGTCATCGTGGGATGGGCGAAGTCGAGCGCCAAGGGTCGTCCGTTCTCGTCCCTGTTGCTCGGTCAGTACGAAGGCAAGACCCTTGTCTATCGCGGCAAGGTGGGCACCGGTTTCGACGCCGAGGGGCTTGCCGACATGGCGGTCCGGCTTGAGAAGCTGGCGCGCAAGACTGCGCCGCTGGAGATCGAGCGGGCCGAGACACGCGGCGCAAGCTGGGTCACTCCGAAACTGGTGGCAGAAGTGGCCTTTGCCGAACTGACCGGCGAGGGCCGTGTTCGCCATGGCAGCTTCCTCGGCCTCAGGACCGACAAGAAGGCTCGGGCGGTGACCCCGGAGAAAGCCCAGGCCGCGCCGCAGGCCGCTATCGCAGTGAAGATCAGTAACCGTGAGCGCGTCATCTTCCCCGAAAGCGGCGGCACTAAGGGCGACCTTGCGGACTACTATGCCGCCGTCGCGCCGCTCATACTGCCGTTCGTCGCGAACCGGCCGATCAGCCTCGTCCGCTGCCCGCAGGGACGAGCGAAGAAATGCTTTTTTCAGAAGCACGACAGCGGCACTTTCGGCGATCACGTTCATCACGTGCCGATCCGCGAAAAGGACGGCGGCGCGGAGGATTACCTCTATCTGGACGATGCCGAGGGACTTCTTTCCTGCGTGCAGATGGGCACGATCGAATTCCACGGCTGGGCGGCACGGGCCGACGACGTGGAACATCCCGATCGCATGATCTTTGACCTCGACCCCGACGAAGGGCTGGATTTCAAGGAATGCGTCCGAGCCGCAGGCGACATCCGCGCCCGGCTGGCCGACCTTGGGCTGGTGACCTTCGCCATGCTCTCCGGCGGCAAGGGCATCCATGTCGTCGTGCCGCTGAAACGGGGCCACGACTGGGATACCCACAAGGACTTCTCGCGCCGCTTTGCCGAAGCCATGAGCCTGTCAGAGCCCGACCGCTACGTTGCAACCATGAGCAAGGCCAAGCGCAAGGGCCGCATCTTCATCGACTGGTTGCGCAATCAGCGCGGGGCGACGGCCGTACTGCCGTATTCCGCACGGTCACGGGAAGGCGCCCCGGTCGCCGTCCCGATAAGCTGGGACGAACTCGATGCCACGAAGACTGCGCATCCATTCTCGATCGGCGATGCTCCTGAGTTGATCAGGCGGTCGGATACGCTGCATGGCTGGGGTTTTGCCGACCAACGGCTTCCGGAAATTTGACCTAAGTTGGGCCCCCCCAGCGGAAGCCGGCTATCTGAACGCCGTCACCGTACCAGCGCTACGCCGATGCGCAGGCGGGTGGTGCGCCGGTTGTAGTCCAGCAGGTTTTCGCCGTAGCCTGTGAAAGTCTGGCCGAAGAGGTAGAAGTCCGGGCCGCCGCCGAGAATGCGGCGCAGCGGGTAGGACAAGTCCGCCGCGATCGAGCCCTTGCCGCTGCCGAAGTTGAACCGGCTGGACGTGGAAAGGCGCAGGCCGTTCTCCTGGCCGATCTCGACGAACAATCCGGTGTTGCCGCGATAACGGCGGATATCCGGGTTATCCGACAGGTCGCCGGCATAGAACCATGCGCGCGGGGCGACGGTCAGCCGGGTGCCGCCGCCCAGCGAAAACGCCGCCATCGGCGCTATGTAGACGGTGTTCAGACTGCGCGAAAAGTCGCCATCGCGCCCGTTCGATTCGTGACGCATGCCAATCTGTGCGCTCAACGTAGTCTTGTCGGACAGCGCTTTGGGCGGGGTGACGTAGAATAGTTCCGGCTGGAAATCGATGTTGCGGAAGGGAGAAGAATCCGCCCCCAGATCCCAGAACATGCGCTGCGTGTAGGCGAAGTAGAACCCGTCGCCCAGTGCAGGCCTGCCTTCACGGGCGCGGCTACCGAACAACTGGTACTTGAAGCTGAGCTGTATGCGCGCCTCGCTGTTGGTGCCGGGGCCATAGACGGCATAGATCGGATCGTAGGCGCTCAGGTTTTCAAGAAAGGCATTGCCCACGGTGCGATCGCTTGGAGGCGGGGTTGCCGGGAGGGCGTCCGCGACCTGTACGTCGGGGTTCGGCGCCGCGCCTGACGGGGCGGCTGGCGGCACCGGAGACGCAGCGGCAAGCGTCACTGCCTGTCCGCCCCAGAGGGGCACCGAGAGCAACGCGCCGTCCTGAACGCTGCCGGGCGCCAACTGGTAATGCGCGGAAGCGAAGCTGCCGGGGGCGATGGCCATCGTGGCAGGCGTTGCCGGGGATCGTTGTAGCATGACGGTGCGCCCTGCGCCCAATGCGCCGGGCCGTGCGAGCCGCGCCTCGACGGCATCGGGAAGGCTTGCCTCGGCCGTGGCCGTGCCGGTGTTGAGCAACCGGATATCAAGCTGTGCGCCGCCATCAGCGCCTGGCTCGACATGACCGATGAATGTTTCGATCGCGCTCTGGGCAAACGCGGTGCCGGGCAGCGCGGCTGCTAGAGCCAGCGCTGAAATAAACGTGAGCGGTCTTTTCATACGAGCAACTGCTCTCCGGCATGGATCGGGGCATGACCAATAGGGCTTGTGATACCGCAGGCAACAGGAGTTTGCATCGTTCAGCCGCCCCGGAGGCGCCGTTTAGACGCCTCAAAGGCAGACGGAGTGTTATGGCTGAACGTCCCGCGGCTTACGGGCCGACATCGTTGCCCGAGGTCTTCAGACGGTAGGCCTGGCCCGCAGCGAAGCCCAGCGCGGCCGCGACACCGTCGTTCCAGCCGTAAGGATCGGAGCGGATGACCGGCTCTCCGTCTTCGCCGAACCCTACCGTCTGGTAGATGAGCCTGACGGGGATCTCTCGCGGCAATGGCACGAAGGTTTCCTTGCCGGTCGCGCGGGCGCGGTGCCATTCGTCGAGCACACCTTCGTCGCGCGCCAGCATTTCCGCAAAGCCCAGCGCATCCTCGACCCGGACGCAGCCGTGGCTGCGCTGGCGCTGGACTTCCTGGAACAGCTGCTTGGCGGGGGTGTCGTGAAGGTAGATCTGGTGCTCGTTCTTCATGTCGAACTTGACCAGGCCGAGCGAGTTTTTCGGGCCCGGCTGCTGGACAACCCAGCCGTCCTTCCAGGCCATGTTGTTGCGGCGCAGATAGGCGCTGCCCTTGCCGGCGATTTCCTTGTTCTGGATCGAGCGGGGCACGGTCCATGTCGGATTGGCCACGAGCCGGTAGATCGGCGATCCCAGCTGCGGCGTTTCGTTCTCCGGTTCGCCGACCACGACCTTGCGGCTGTCGGCAACCTTTCCGTCGCGCCAGTAGAGCAGCCTTCCGGCGGCTATATTTACATCGATGCGGGTAGGCGGAGCATTACGATCCAGCCAGCGCATTCGCTCCATGGCAACCGCGATCGTCCTTGCACGGTCCGCATCGGACAAGTTGAGGATTTCGAGCGCGTCGCTGCCGATGACGCCGTCGGGCTTGATCCCGTAATCGGCCTGCATGTGCTGCACGGCCTGGACCATTGCCGGGCTGTAGCTACTACCCTGCGCTGCGGCCCGGTCAAGATAGTCGGACGCCACCAACTGGCGGGCTATCGCGGGAATACGCGGGTCGGCAGTGCCGGGTTTCAGCGGCTCACCCTTGTCCGGAATGGCGGGGGTTGGCGCATCACCCTGCTTGCGCAGCGCGATATAGGCTTTTGAGAGGCTGCGATAACCATCGTCCTTGGGCGCAAGGCCATCGATCCAGTCGCCGACCTTACCGGTCGAAAGCGCACCGGCAAGCCTCCGCAGCAGGTCTGGCTTGGGACGCGGCACCGTGTAGATGTCGTATAGCTTGTCAGGATCTGAGGCACCGCGTGCCAAGGCTGCCGCATAGCGAAGCGCGCTGCGGGTCAGCGCCTTTTCGCCCTCGGCGCTGCCGGGCTGGCCTTCTACGACAAATTTCATGCGATCGAGGCCGTGTGCAGCGCGTCCGTCGATAGCCTTGCGAAGCTGGCGTACCGATGCGTCGTCCCAGTGCACCTGGTCGATGCTGGTCGCGACTGCTGCCTTGTCAGGTTCTCCGGAAAGGAAATTGCATCCGGCTAGTGTGAACGTTAGAG
Organism: Novosphingobium sp. P6W; assembly: GCF_000876675.2. Lineage (GTDB taxonomy): Bacteria > Pseudomonadota > Alphaproteobacteria > Sphingomonadales > Sphingomonadaceae > Novosphingobium. The sequence goes on along the minus strand of NZ_CP030353.1, from coordinate 273,220 downwards.
CCAACAGCGAACCAGCAATCACTCTTTTGCGCACACGGATCTCCTTGAAAGACCCTTGCAATAACAACGGGAAGCGCGAAGAGTTTCACAGCGTCATGTGCGGACTGCATAGACAAGGCGCCCCTGTCCCAAAAATGCGAACACATCGTCGAGCTTGTTCTCACCCACCGCGAAGCAGCCCTGACTACGGCCCAGTTTGCCGTGAGCGTTTATCATCTCGTCGTTGGCATACCACGCGCTATGTATGACGATGGCCCGGTCGAGGGCGTTATTGTTGGTAGCATCCAGCCCGATAAGGCGCTGTGAGCGGCCATGCTTGCCGACGTAGTAATTATCGGTCACGAATGCGCCTTCGCTGGAGGCGTTGGACCCGAACGCATTAGAAAAGCTCTTGAGGAAGCCGGTGTGGCCAGGATCCGAGCCAGAGCCGTGGGCCACCAGTAGCCGCGAGGCCTTGCCGCTTGCAACGTCGAGGAAGTGCAGTCTCTGCTCGGAAGAAGGCGCGGAGAAGTCGACGATGGCGATGCGATCCCGGGCCGTGATGGTCGTTGAATGCTCGTCGAGCGCGGCCAGAGCCTTTTGCAGGATCCTTGGGTCCACGGCGAAGCGCGAGGGTGCCGGAGCAATCGGGGCAGGCGCAATCGGAGGGCGCGCCGGCACCGGTACGGGCGGAGTGGACTCTGCCATGAACGGCACACGAGTTGAACAAGCCGCAGCGCCAACAGCCATCGCAGCGCCCGCAAACATCGCGGTGCGTCGGGAAGTTTGAAGGGACATTTTATCCATGAACTTATTTATGGAAATGTGCCGCTGTATTTAAAGGTCTTGACGGCGGGTTTTTCCGTTCACTTGCGCACACTTCGTTTGAATTTTGCGGTGAACCGAGAGATCGTGGTTGGTGGCCGGACTTTGCCCAATGATTGGCACCTATAGTGCGGTAATAGTGCCGGGCGGCATGCTGGCATGATCGCCCCCCAACATGTTTTGCGCACAGGTGCGCTTGCCGTGTGGAAACCAAACGCTCCCTTCGTGCGCTACGGCCTATTATGGACGCAACCACACCTATCGGGGCGGATGGCACGGCAAAGCCTGCAGACGTGCGGCGGCGTCGGCATGTCCTGAAAATCATCCGCAATACGGTGCTGATCCTGATCGGTTTGATTTTCGCGATCTGGCTGGTGCTTTTCATTACGAAGGGGCGGTTTCTGAAACATCCCTTCGAAAGCATCGCGGGCTCACTGGCGGATCGCAAGATTACGGTGGGCGGCGACTTCCAGCTTTATTTCGCGCCTCTCCGCATCAAGTTTGTGGCCGAAAAACTGGCAGTTTCCAATCCGCAGTGGGCATCGCGCGATACTCTTTTTTCCGCGCGGCGGATCGAGGCGCGCATCGCGCCGCTTTCACTGATCTTCGGCCGCAGGCACGCCTATTGGCTCGATTTGGTGGATGGAAACGCCAATCTTGAATGGGATGCGCAGCACAAGCGCAATACCTGGACTTTCGGCAGCGGCGATAAAGGCAAGCCATTCGAACTGCCGCGCATCGACCGCGCCAATGTCGCTGGCACGCGCATTCGCTATGTCGATCCGCAAATGCCGCTGCTGGCGAACCTGAGGATCGACCCTATCGTTTCGAGCGATACGCGGATCGATAAGGCCGTTGGCGTGAACGGCGACGGACGGTTTCGCGATACGCCGTTCCGGGTAGCCGCGCGCCTGCTCTCGCCCGATGCGAGCGTCGCTGGAGGCGAAAACAAGCTGGAACTGCGCGCCTGGGCGGTGAACAGCGTGATCGACGTTGCCGGAACGCTCCCGGCGCTGACCGAATTCGAAGACGTGCCGCTGCGGGTCGCCGCACAGGGGCGGGACTTGTCGGATTTCCTGGAGGTGATCGACGTCACCATCCCGCAGACGCGGCGCTACGCGCTTAAGGCGCAGATGGTGAAGGACGGGCAGGCTTACCGCTTCACCGGCATGACCGGCACCTTCGGCCAGTCCGATCTTTCGGGGCGCTTCACCGTCAACAATGCGGATCGGCTACGCCTGGACGCTGTATTGACGACACGCCGATTGGACATCATCGATGCGGCGCCCTTCATCGGCTACAATCCCGATATCGTCGCCGCCGACGGCGCGGTAGCGGCCGCGGCGGCGACGGGCGCGGGCGCGCAGCGTGTGCTGCCCGATGCGGCGTTGCCGGTGGCGTCGATGCAGCGTTTCGACGCCGGGCTGGAGTGGAAGATCGGCATCATCCGCTCGAAAAACGTGCCGGTTTCGAACGTGGCGGTAAAGCTGTCGCTCGAACGCGGGAGGCTGGCGCTGTCGCCGCTGACGTTTTCGATGGCGCGCGGGGATGTTTCGTCCGACCTGATTTTCGATACTCGTCAGCGCCCATCGGCCATCAGCTACGACATTCGCCTCGGTTCGACGCCGATGGGGCGCTTGCTTGCCGGGTACGGCGTCGCTGATTCGGGCACTACCGGATCGGTTCACGGGCGCATCAAGCTGGAGGGAAGGGGTGACACCGTCCACGATTCGCTGGCGACTTCGTCGGGGCGGATCGCCTTCGTAATGCCGCAGGGCACGCTGTGGACCCAGAATGCGCAGCTTGCCGAACTTGATCTGGGAACATTCGTCTACAAGATGTTCGAGGGTAAGTTGAAGAAGCCGATCGAGATCAACTGCGGCCTCGTCGCTTTCAGCGTTCGCGGTGGCAGCGCGACCTCCGATCCGATCCTTATCGACACCAGTAAAAACGTCGTCACCGCGCGAGGCGGCTTCAGCTTCGACACCGAAGCCGTCGATCTGGCGTTTCGCGCCGATGGCAAGAAGTTCAGCTTGCTGTCGGGGCAGTCCCCCGTGCGTCTGGGAGGGCATTTTGCCAGCCCGTCGCTACAGGTCATCAGCCCCGAACTGCTCGGCCGCGCCGGTGCGGGGCTGGGGCTGGCCGTGGTGGCATCGCCGGTGGCGGGCTTGCTCGCCTTTGTCGACGTGGGCGATGCGAAGTCCGCCGCTTGCGGTCCTGTCCTGTCAGGCGCGGGGGCTGCGGCCCAGCGCACCACCAAAGGCAAGCCCCGGACCGATCTTGGTGTTGGAAAGGCGAAGAAGGGTTCCTGAGGCAAGAGACGCACGGCGCCAGCCGCCCGGTTCAAGCTCGGGTGTTTAGTCCGGGCCCGGGCTGCATATTCGCAAGGTCTGCGAGAGGCTCCCGCCGTTCCAATTCCTCGACGGTCGCGAGCATCATGGCGCGATAGGGCGCCAGCATTTGCGGATAGCCCGCCTCGATCGCCGTGAGGTGGGCGCCGATGGTGCCTGTATCTCCGCGCAGCACCGGACCCGACAGGGCGCCGATCCCGCGTTGGAGCACATTTTCCAACGCCGCGCGTACCAGCGGCGCCAGGAGATTTCCCGGGTCATCCGCTCCCGCCGCTCGCAAGGCGCCTGATGCTCCTGCGATCAGCGTGACGAGGTGATTGGCGGCGTGGCACAGGGCTGCGTGATAGAGTGTGCGCTGCGCTTCGGCCACTTCGACCGAAACACCGCCCAGCATTTGGATAAGCGCATGGCCGCGCGCCGTCGCTATGGGGTCCGATCCGGTGACGGCGAAGCATGCCCCGGCCATGCGCGTCACCTCAAGTTGCGGGTCGCCGGTGAAGGTCATGGCCGGGTGTATCGCCGCCGTCAGCGCGCCGTTGCCGTGCAGGGCGGACAGGATCGCCGTGCCGCTGCTGCCGCTGACGTGGAAGACGAGGGGCGCGTGGTCCAGCGGCCCGGCCTGAGCCAGTGTCTCAACCACGGCCGCGATGGCATCGTCCGACACCGCAATCACGGTCACATCGCAGGCTTTCACCAGCGCGGCGAGGTCGTTCGCCGTGACGCCTTGGCCAATCTGCGCGATGGCATCCTCTATTGCCTTGTGCGTGCGGCCCCAAATCATTGGCGGCGCGGCGCTATGGTCGCCAAAAGCCAGCGCCATGGCGCGTGCCACTTTGCCTGTGCCGATGATGCCGATCTGCCGGATGAGGGAAGGAGGTGCCATGCGAGCCGTTTAACGCCTGGATCGCGATCGCACTATACCGGCGTCAATCGCCCAGTTCCGCCGCGATGCCCATCAAGGCGATGCGGGCGACGCTGGCCAGTCGTTTCTCGTCCCAGCCTTCGCGGGCGGCAGCGGACATGCCGGACATCGTGGCGACAACCATGTCCGTTACGCTATCCGCCGCATCGGGGTGCGACTGCATCATGAAGGCGTGAATGGCGGCGCGCGGGCGCTGAGCAGCGGTGCGCGCCAACTGGCAGATATCGGAATCCGTGGAGGAGCGAGCGGCCTCCAGCACAAGGCAACCGCGCCGTTCGGGATCGGCGGCATAGCCTTGCGCCGAATTCAGCAGCAACTGCGCCAAAGCATCAATCGCCGGGCGGCCGGGCACGAACAGATCCGCGATCGGCGTGGCGGCCGCACTGTAGCGCTGGAGGACGCGCTCGAAGAAGGCGGCTTTGCTGCCGAAAGCGGCGTAGAAGCTAGGGGGCTTGATGCCCAGGGCACTGGTCAGCGCGGCAAGGCCGACGCCTTCGTAGCCCTTTTCGTGGAACAGCGCCTCGCCTGTCGCCAGCGCCTGTTCGGTGTCGAAGCCGCGCGGCCTACCTCTTCCCGATATTAAATTAGCAGTCACTACAAAATACCTCTTGAAGACCCTTCCGCCGAGATATATGTAGCGATCACTCAATATTTATCAAGGAACGTGACATGTCAGGCATCGCAGGCAAGAAGGCACTGGTGATCGGCGGCAGCCGCGGCATCGGCGCCGCTATCGTAAAGAGACTGGCGGCCGACGGCGCGCAGGTCGATTTCACTTACGCAGGATCCCGGGAAGCCGCCGAGGTTCTGGCGCTGGAGACCGGAACCAGCGCGATCCGTTCCGACGCCGCCGAACGGGACGGCCTGATCAAGACCGTGCGGGATGCCGGACCTGCCGATATCCTGGTGTTCAACGCCGGACTGCTGGTGGCCGGCGATCCGCTGGAACTGGACGCAGACGCGGTCGATCGCATGATCGACGTGAACGTGCGCGCGCCTTACCATGCCGCCGTCGAAGCAGCGCGGACCATGCCCGAGGGCGGGCGCATCGTGTTCATCGGCTCGGTCAATGGCGACAGCATCCCGTTCCCCGGCCTTGCCGCCTATTCCATGACCAAGTCGGCATTGCAGGGCATGGCCCGCGGCCTTGCGCGTGATTTCGGTCCGCGAGAGATCACCGTCAACGTCGTGCAGCCGGGACCCACCGATACTGACATGAATCCCGCCGATGGCCCGATGGCCGAGATGATGCACGGCGTCATGGCCATCAAGCGCCACGGCACCGCCATGGAAGTGGCGAGCCTCGTTTCCTATCTCGTGAGCGCGGATGCGCGCGGCATCACCGGCGCCATGCATACCATCGACGGCGGTTTCGGCGCCTGATCGGCAGGCCATAAGGACACAACATGCACAGCAGCGATACCGACGTGGTGATCTACGTCACATACACCGGAACGCCCGAGAGCCGCTTCGACCGGGACTATTATACCGGTAAGCACATGCCGCTGGTGATGGCCGCCTGGCAGCAATACGGCCTTAAGAGCGCCGCCGCCTTCTATCCGGCCGTAGCGGGCGACGGCACCGTGGCGATCTGCGAATGCCGGTTTGCGGACGAGGCCGCGCTGGAGGCTGCATTCGCCTCGCCCGAGGCTGCCGGTGTGATGGCGGACGTGGCGCGCTTCACCGATCTCGTGCCCGCGCGGGTGCGGGCGGCGGCGCTCTGAGCGGGGATAGTCGCATGGATATCGGATTTATCGGCCTTGGCCGGATGGGGCTGGCGATGGCTTCGAACCTGGGCCGTGCCGGGCACCGCATCCGCGCCTGGAACCGCTCGCCCGTGGCGGGAGACGCGGTGGTGAACGGGACTATCGCGGCAAGCCCGCAGGAGGTGTTCGGTGCCGACGTCGTCTTCACCATGCTGTCGGACGATGCCGCGATCCGGAAGGTTGTGCTGGACGGCGACCTTCTATCCCATGCCCGCGAGGGATTGGTGCATGTCGTCACCGCGACGATCTCGGTGGATTTCGCGGGCGAGCTTGCGGATATCCATGCCGCGCGCGGCATCGGCTATGTCTCGGCCCCGGTGTTCGGCCGCCCCGACGTAGCCGAAGCGGCGCAGCTCAACATCATGGCCGCCGGTTCCGCCGAGGCGATCGCCAAAGTCACCCCGCTATTCGACGTGATCGGGCGGCGCGTCTTCGTAATGGGAGACGATCCCCGTGCCGCCAATGCCTCGAAGGTCGCGGGTAACATGATGATCGCGATGGCCATGGAGGCCATGGCCGAAGCGGCGGCGATCACCGAGGCGCACGGCGTGGAGCGCGGCGCTTTCCTGGACCTGATGACCCAGACCCTGTTCGGCTGCCGGGTGTATGAAAACTATGGCGGCAAGATCGTTGCGCGCGATTACGAACCGGGCTTCCGCCTGGTCCTCGGCCTCAAGGACTTGCGGCTGGCGAGCGAGGCGGGCGAAGCGTTCGGCAAGGCGCTGCCCATGCTCGATGCGGTGCGCGGGCAGATGCAGGCCGCCGCCGATGCCGGGCGCGGCGAGCAGGACTGGTCTGCCATAGCAGCGCATCTGCTCGGCAAGTGAGCCGCGCCCTCAGGAGGCGGGGGTGGCGGTGTCCCCGCCCAGCGCCTGATAGACCTGCACTTGCGCGGTCAGCTGATTGTAGCGGTTCTGGAGCAGGCTGCTGCGCGCGCTGCGCAGGCGTTCCTGCGCGTCCAGCCACAGGCGCAGGGTGATGAGCCCGTTACGGTACTGGCGCTCGTACAGGGCCTCGGCGTCTCTGGCGGCGGCGTAGTTGGCGTTTAGGAACCGGGCCTGCGCGATGTACTGGTCGCGCGCGGAGAGGCTGATCTGGGTATCGCGCAGGGCGTCGTAAAAGGTCTGGCGAAAGTCTTGGACGGCGATGTCGTAGTCTGCGCGCGCGACCCCGGTGGCAAGGCGCACCTTGGCTGGGTTCAGTTCCGGCAACGATAGCGCCGCGCCAAGGCTGGCGGCGGGGTTGCTGAAGAACGTGAGCAACGAGGAACTGGCCGTTCCCAGCGCTCCGGTCAGACTGAAGCCGGGGTAATAGCTTGCGGTGGTGGCATCGCTGGTCGCCAGCGTCCCGCGCACGCGCAGTTCGGCGGCGGCAAGGTCGGGGCGGCGCGCCAGCAGCGACGCGGGCACGCCTGCGTCGATTGCGGGCAGGGCGCCTTGGGGCAGGACGCGCAGTTCCTCACCGTCGTAACCCTGCCGGTCCAGCAGCGCGGCGAGGGCTTTCAGCGCCTCGACACGGGCCTGCACCAGCTGCGTCTGCGCGGCTTCCTGCGATGCGGCCGACTGCTGGGCATCGCGCAGTTCCACGCGGGAAACGGCGCCGGCGTCATACTGGCGTTGCACCAGTTCCAGCGCGCGCTTCACATAGGCGATGCTCTGTTCGCCCAGCGCGATCTGCTCGTTGGCATAGCCAAGTTGCCACCATGCCTGCACGGCGGTGCTGATAAGCGAAAGCCGCGTTCCCGTCAGATCCTGCGCGGTGGCCTGCGCTTCCCAGCGGGCCGCGTCAGCCTGCGCATCGAGCTTGCCGAAAAGGTCGATTTCCCATGACGCGCCCAGCGAGCCGGTGCTCCCCTTGCTCCACGATGTGCCGCCCTCCAGCGGCTTCGAGCCATTGGAGGACAGCGCGGCGTTGAAGCTGGGGAGCAGCGCCTGCCGCGCCAGATCGGACGACAGGCGCGCACGCTTCAGGCGAAGGCCGGCGGCGGCAAGGTCGGCGTTGGTCGCCAGCACCTGCTCCACCAGCGAGGTGAGGGCAGGGTCGGCGAACTCGTTCCACCACGGGCCGCCTGCGCGGGCGGGATCGCCCACGGGGGCTGCGTCCCATTCAGCGGCCACCGGGACAGAAGGCGCTGCGTAGTGCGAGCGGGTCACGCCCGCACAGCCGGCGGCCAGAGGAAGCACTGCAAGGACGGCGAGCAGCCGCGGGGAAGGAAATGGCCTGTGCACGCTTAGTCTCTCGAAAGGGCGTCGACCGGGTCGAGCCGGGCCGCGCGCCGGGCGGGCAGGAAGCCGAAGACGATGCCGATCATGGTGGAACACACGAAGGCGGCAACGATCGAAGTCGTCGAATAGGACAGGGTTATCGGCGCGCTTGCAAGGTAGAACACGACGCCCACCCCAAGCGACAACAGCACCCCGATCACGCCGCCGATCAGGCATACCAGGATCGCCTCGATCAGGAACTGCTGGAGAATGTCGGACTGGCGCGCGCCGACGGCCATGCGCACGCCGATTTCGGCGGTGCGCTCGGTGACCGAGACGAGCATGATGTTCATCACCCCGATGCCGCCCACGATCAGCGAGATCACCGCGATCGCGGCCACCAGCAGCGTCATCGTCTGAGTGGCGCTGGTGATCGTGGCGCGGATGTCGTCGGAGTTGCTGATGAAGAAGTCGACCGTGCCGTGGCGCTGGGTGAGAAGCTGCGTTACCGCCGTTTCCGCCGCCGAGGTGGAGGTTTCATCGCCGATGCGCACGGTGATGCTGGAGAGGTAGGACTGGCCCAGCATCCGGCTCATCGCCGTGGTATAGGGCACGTAGGCGGTGAGGCTGTCGCTGCCGCCGAAGCCCTGCTGCTGGGTGCCGACGACGCCGACGATGCGCACGGGCACCTTGCTCAGCAGGACAACCTTGCCCAGCGGGTCTTCGCCATTCGGGAACAGGGTTTTCACGGTGTTCTCGTCGACCACGGCGTCCTGCGCCAGGCGGCGCACGCTCTGCTGGTCGAACAGTCTCCCCGAGGTCAGCGTCAAGCCGCGCACGCGAAAGTAGTCGGCGCCCACGCCGCTGACGCTCGCCGTGGCGGCGACGTTGCGGTAGCGTGCGGTAACGCTGGTGGAGACGCTGGGGGTCACGCTGTCGACATAGGACAGCTGCGACAGTGCATCGGCGTCGGTGTCCTTCAGCGTCTGGATCTTGCCCGAACGCATGTCGCCGAAGCTTTTGCCGGGGTAGACGGTAAGGGTGCTGGTGCCCAGCCCCGAGATGTCCGAAAGGATCTGCTCCTGCGAGCCTTTGCCCAGCGCCACCACGGACACGACCGAGGCAATGCCGATGATGATCCCCAGCATCGTCAGGAACGTGCGCAGCTTGTGCGCCGACATCGCCAGCACCGCCATGCGGAAGGCTTCGCGGAAGCGGTCGGCAAGCTGCTGGAAGCCGCTCGTGCCCTGTACCGGCGGGGGCAGGGTCGGCGCGATTTTCGGCTCGCCCTTGCGGCGGTCGTCGATGATCTCGCCGTCGTGGATCTCGATGATCCGGTCGGCGTGCTCCGCAACGTGCATGTCGTGGGTGACGATGATGACCGTGTGGCCCTCGGCGTGGAGTTCGCCAAGGATCGCCATGACTTCCACGCCGCTGGCGCTGTCGAGGGCGCCGGTCGGCTCGTCCGCGAAGATCACCTCGCCGCCGTTCATCAATGCGCGCGCGATCGAGACACGCTGCTGCTGGCCTCCCGAAAGCTGGCCGGGTCGATGTTTGGTGCGCTCGCCCAGCCCCAGACGGGCGAGCAGTTGTCCGGCCCGGTCCGCCCGCTCGCCGCGCGGTTTGCCGGCATAGACCGCCGGAACCTCTACATTGCCGAGCGCGGAAAGGTCGGTCAGCAGGTGGTAGCGCTGGAAGATGAAGCCGAAATGCTCGCGGCGCAGGGCGGCCAGTTCGTCCGGCTCCAGCTTGCCGGTGTCTCGGCCGCTGACCCGGTACGACCCCGAGGTCGGCCGGTCGAGGCAGCCCAGGATGTTCATCAGCGTCGACTTGCCCGAACCGGACTGGCCGACGATGGCGACCATCTCGCCCGCCTGGATCGTCAGGTCGATGTCCTTGAGCGCGGCGAACACGCCGTCGCCCGAAGGATATTCGCGCCGGACTTTCGACAGCGACAGGAGCGGCGTGGAGGTCATCGCCGCCTCAGAACCCCGGCGGGCCCATGCGCCGGCCGCTCGACGCAGTTGCCGCGCTGGCTTCTCCGACGACCACGTTCTCGCCTTCCCTGAGGCCGGAGACGACCTCGACGTTGACGTTGTTGTTGAGGCCGATCCTGATCCGCCGGTTCTCGATCGTGCCTTCCTCCGTCTTCACCCGCACCGTGTAGCTGCCGTCCTTGCCCTTGGCGCCGAGCGCGGTGGCAGGGATCGACAGGGCATTGGCGCGGCGATCCAGCACGATGGAAACCTTGGCGGTCATCAGCGCGCGCAGGCGGCCGTCGGTATTGGGCACTTCGAACAGGGCGTTGTAGTAGATCGCGGTGGAGGTGCTGCTGGTCGAGGAACTGCTGGAACTGGAGCTGACTTCGTCGACGATGGATTCCGGCGCCGGTTCGATCAGGCGCAGCTTGGCTTCATAGCGCTTGTCCGGATCGCCCAGAATGGTGAAGTAGACCGGCAGGCCGGGCTTCACGTTGATGACGTCGGCTTCGGACACTTCGGCCTTGATGGTCATCACATCCAGCTTGGCGAGGACGACGATGGTCGGTGCCGATTGGTTGGCGTTGACCGTCTGCCCCTGCTTGCTGACCACAGCGACTACCACCCCGTCCATCGGCGCAGTGACCTTGGTATAGCCAAGCTGCACCTGCGCGGTGTCGACGCTGACCCCGGCCGCCCGGATCTGCGCCTTCAATGCATCGTAGCTGGCCTGCGCGGATTGCAGGGTAGCGCGCGCCGCCTCGAAGTCCTGCTGCGAGGTCGCCTCGCCCGACCCCAGCGCCTGCTGGCGGCGGAAGGCGAGCTGCGCCTGCGCCTGCGTGGCTTTCGCTCCGGCAAGCTGGGCTTGCGTATTGGCGAGGTCTGCTCTGGCGGTCTCAAGGCTGTTGGTCTGGGTGCGCGGGTCGATCAGCCCGATCAGGTCGCCCTGATGCACCACGTCGCCGATCTCGACATTGAGTTGGTCGAGCCGGCCTCCGACCTGTGCGCCCACGCTGACCAGTTCCTTGGGTTCAAGCGTGCCTGTCGCCTCGACCGTGTGCTCGATCGCGCCGCGCACGACCTTGGCGGTCGCGACGTCTGGCTCGGCTGGAGCCGACAGGAACAGCTTCCACACGAGAAGGAGAATACACGCGCCAAGAATGGCGCCACCGATCACGATGCGACGAGTGGTGAACATGCGTGTGGATATGGCCTGTGGCTGGCCGGTTGTGGGTAAAGAGTTCGACAGGGATTTGTAAAGTTTTCGTAAGGATGGTCCGCTGCGGCTGACAAGCGCGCGCTGCTGGGCCATCAGGGCTGGGTGGACGAGGATTCCAAACGCATTCTGCTGATCGACGACGATCAGGAACTGGGCGCCATGCTCGGCGAATATCTCGAAAGCGAAGGCTTCCGCGTCGAGATCGTTTCCGATGGCGTGCGGGGGCTGGCGCGCGCGGTTTCGGGTGAGCACGACGCGGTGGTGCTGGATATCATGCTGCCCGGCCTCAACGGCATCGACCTGCTGCGCGCGTTGCGGGAAAGCAATCAGGTGCCCGTCATCATGCTCTCCGCACGCGGTGACGAGGTGGACAAGGTCATCGGGCTGGAACTGGGGGCGGACGATTATGTCGCCAAGCCCTGCTACCCGCGAGAGCTTGTCGCCCGGCTGCGCGCCAATTTGCGCCGCCAGCAGCCGGCGGTCGCCCCGCAATTGGCGACGATCGCGCTGGGCGGGCTGGAGGTGCAGGTCGCCGCGCGCAAGGCGCAGTGGCAAGGCGCCGCGGTGGAACTGACCGCGTCCGAATTCAACATCCTGCTAGTCCTCGCCCGCGCCGGGGAAGCGGTGGCGACCAAGGACGAGATTTCTCTGCGGGGGCTTGGCCGGGCACGCCAGACTTATGACCGCAGCGTCGACGTCCACGTCAGCAACCTGCGCCAGAAGCTGGAAGCGGTCTCGCTCGGGGCGGCAAGCGTCGAGACGGTGCGCGGCGTCGGTTACCGGCTGAGGGTCCTTTGATGGACCTGCGGATCGGGCGGTTACTGGCTGGACGGCGGCTGTTCTGGAAGATCCTGCTGGCGTTCCTGGTCACCTTCGTAGTGATGACCCAGGCGGTCTGGCTGCTGTTCGCCCTGCGCGGCGACCGCGAACCGCCCGAATTCCTGATGACCCGCCATATCGGCCCGCCCGTGCTGGAAGCGGCGGTGCAGGCGGTCGCGGGCGGCGGGCCGGCGCGATACCGCGCGATGCTGCCGAACATCCCCGAGGATTCGCGTCATCGGCTGGAGCTTGTGGCGGAAGGCGCGCGCCCGTCGCAGCCGGGCGAAGGGTACGGAGTGCTGGAACGGCGGGTGCGCGATCCGGCGGGCGCGCGTTACCTGCTGCGCTTTCGCTACCACCGCGACGATTCGCCGGGGCTGCTCAACATCCCGCGCGAACTGGTGGTGACGGGTGTGCTGGCGGGGCTGGTCTTCAGCGCGCTTCTGGCCTGGTATCTGATGGCCCCGCTCAACCACCTGCGGCGCGGGTTCGAACGCCTTGCTCGCGGCGAACTGGCAACGCGGGTGTCGCCAGCGATCGGCGCGCGGCGGGACGAAGTGGCGGACCTGGCCCATGAATTCGACCGCATGGCGCGGCTGATCGAACAGCTGGTGCAGAGCCGCGACCGGCTGCTCCACGACGTGTCGCACGAATTGCGCTCTCCGCTAGCGCGCCTGCAACTGGCGATCGCGCTGGCGCGGCAGAGCCCGGCGCGGATCGAAAGCGCGATGGACCGCATGGAGCGCGAAGTAGAGCGGCTGGACGGGCTGGTCGGAGAACTGCTCACTCTGGCCCGCGCCGAGAACGAGCAGGACCCCGGCGATGACTATTTCGACCTGGTCGGCGTGGCGGCCAGCGTTATCGCCGATGCCCGTTATGAAGCGCAGCCGGCGGGCATCGAGATCGCTTTCGATTCGTCCGGCCAAGAGGATGAGGAGCGGCCGCCGGTGCGTGGCAGTTCGGAACTGATGCGCCGGGCGATCGAGAACGTAGTGCGCAATGCGCTGCGCTTTTCGCCGCCGGATGGCCGCATCGAAGTGCGCTGTGCCTATGAGGCCGGCGCAGGCGCGTTTCGCCTGTCAGTCGTCGATGAAGGGCCGGGCGTGCCGCCGGACCTGATCGACACCCTGTTCGAGCCATTCGTGCGGGGACAGGCGGATGGTCAGGGACTGGGCCTTGGACTTGCCATCGCATCGCGCGCGGTTACCGCGCACAAGGGCCGCATAGCCGCAACCAATCTACCTGGGCAGGGGCTCAAGATCGAGTTCGAAATCCCGGCCAAAGAGCCGTGACACAACCGTGCGCCCGCTTCGGCAGGCGCGCCTTAGGCGGTCAGTTTACCCGGCGCCGATGCTTGCCGCCGTACTTCTTGCCGCAGAAATCGTCGAGTTCGCGCATTTCGGTGGCCGCAGCGGCAGCGATGGCCTGGCCGCAGGGAAGGCTGGTTTCGGAAGCGGCGATACGGGCTTCCACGCGATCACGCAGTTCTTCCATATCCGCGCGCGAGAGCACGTTCTTTTCACGCAGGTAGCAGATCAGGCTCTGCAGAATGATCATCGCCTTGTCGCCGGTATCAACGTCACTATTCTCGATCATCGAATTAGCATCCTGTAAAAGCGACCGTATTGTTCGATCTTTATTGGCATCAGGATGATACGAACCGGCACGAATGTCCAGAGGCCGAAAACGCGCACGATTGTGCCGTTTCCAGCCAGTTTCCGGACTCGAATCGTGTTGTCGCGGCAGTGCGGCCCGTGCGTGACTCCTGCCGAGGGATTCGCGGCGCCGGGCAGTCGTTTCAGCGGCCCAGCGCGGCGATCTCCTGGCGCAGCAGCGAACAGACGTAGCGGCGCAGTGTTTCATGTTCGCGGTGGGGAAACAGTTCCATCCGGGCGACCATCCCCCACGAAAGCGAAAGGATGAAATCCATCATCGTCACGCGCTGCTGTTTCGTTGTGCCGGGCGCGAGCGATACCAGCGCGGCCTCGAAGCTGGTGTTGAGCCGTTGCTCGACCTTGCGGTTGATGTCCGCGATGATCGGGTTGCGGCCGACTTCGGCGAGCAGGTCGCACATCAGCCGGCGCTCTTCCTTCGAGGGTTCCTCGATGGCGACGCGTTCGATCCAGTCGCGGATTGCCTGGCTGTCGCCGGCAACGACTGCGGCCTCCAGGATATCTTCCTGAAGCCAGCCGGCAAGGTCGGCCTCGCAGATGGCGGCGATGATCGCCTCCTTGTTCGCGAAATCCCTGTAAATCTGGCCTACGGCGATCCCGGAAGCGTTGGCGATCTGCGCCACGCCGGTCTGATGGAACCCTTTCTCAACAAAAAGGTTACGCGCTGTGAGGAGGAGGTGTTGTCGGCGGGCCGCCGACCGTGCGGCGCGCGGTCGATCGATAGTACCGTCGTTTGTCATTCCTTCTCCCGACTTGCATTGAATGCTGCGACGCAATAAAGAGCGCCCGAATCATGAGTGATCACTCACTCACGCTTTAACTCTCTTGGCGGATAGACTCCATGAAAAAGATCACCCCGGCCCTGGTGCTGCTTCTGTCCGCTTGTGGAGGAGGAGGCGAACAGGCCGCGCCCGCAGGCCCGCCCGAAGTCGGCGTGGTGACCGTGCGTGAGGAAGCCGTGGTGATCAGCACCGAACTTCCCGGCCGTACCAGCGCTTACGAGACTTCTGACGTGCGTCCGCAGGTCAGTGGGTTGATCCTGCAACGCCTGTTCACCGAAGGCGATCAGGTCAGTGCCGGACAGGCACTTTATCGCATCGATCCGGCGCCTTACGAAGCGCAGGTGGCAAGTGCCCGCGCGGCGCTGGGCCGCGCCCGCGCGGCGATCGCTTCCACCGCCGCCCTTTCGCGGCGCTATAACGAGCTGGTCAAGATCAACGCGATTTCCCGCCAGGATGCCGAGAACGCAGTCGTGGGCGCGCAGCAGGCCCAGGCCGACGTCGCCGCCCAGCAGGCCGCGCTTCGGACCGCCCAGATCGATCTGGGCCGCACCACCGTGCGCGCGCCGATTTCGGGCCGCATCGGCCGTTCGACCTTCACGACCGGCGCTCTCGTTTCGGCTTCGCAGGCCGATGCGCTGACCACGATCCAGAAGATCGACCCGATCTTCGTGGACATCCAGCAGTCCAGTGCGGACGTTCTCAGGCTGCGCCAGCAGTTGCTCTCGGGCGAAATCTCGCGCGAGGGCGGCGCCGCGCGCGTTCGCCTGAAGCTGGAAGACGGCAGCGCCTATCCGCAGGAAGGCGTGCTCAAGTTTACCGACGTCAGCGTCGATCCCACCACCGGCAGCCAGGTCGTGCGGGCGCAGTTCCCCAATAACGGCGGCCTGCTGCTTCCCGGCATGTACGTGCGCGCCGAACTGGTCGAAGGCACCCGTAGCAATGGCATCCTGATCCCGCAGGCCGCCGTTACGCGCGACGAGAGGGGCAGCCCCACGGTGCTGGTCGTCGGCGCCCAGGGCAAGGTCGAAGGCCGCAAGATCACCGCGCCGCGCACGGTCGGCACCAACTGGCTGGTCACCGGCGGCCTGAAGGCGGGCGAAAAGGTCATCGTCGAAGGGGCACAGAACGCGCGTCCCGGCGCGGCGGTCAAGGCCGTTCCGGCGCAGCAGGCAAAGCCCGGCGGTAACGCTCCGGCGGGCCAGCAGCCGAAGCAGGGGCAGTAACCCACTATGTCCCGTTATTTCATCGACAGGCCCATCTTCGCATGGGTCATCGCGGTCGTGCTGATGATGTTCGGCGCGATTGCGATCCGCAGCCTGCCGATCTCGCAGTTCCCCGAGATCGCGCCGCCCACGGTCACGATCAGCGCCACTTATCCGGGCGCCGATGCCGAAACGCTTGAGCGCACGACGACGCAGATCATCGAGCAGCAGCTCAAGGGCATCGACAACCTGCGCTACTTCTCGGCGTCGTCCTCCTCGGCCGGCAACGCGACCATCACGCTGACGTTTGAGCAGGGCACCGACCCCGACATCGCGCAGGTTCAGGTGCAGAACAAGCTGCAGGCGGCGACTTCGCTGCTGCCGCAGGAAGTTCAGCGCCAGGGCCTGCAGGTGCAGAAGTCCGCAGCGAGCTTCCTGCTCGTCACCGCGCTGTATTCCGAGGACGGCAGCCACAACGCCAACGACCTTTCGGACTACATCGTCAGCCAGGTACAGGACCCTGTCAGCCGCATCAACGGCGTGGGAGAACTGCAGATTTTCGGCACCCAGTATGCCATGCGCATCTGGGTCGATCCGCTCAAGCTGCGTAGCTACAACCTGACGATCGCCGACATCAGCACCGCTGTCTCGGCCCAGAACGCACAGATTTCGGCAGGCCAGCTGGGCCAGCTTCCTTCTTCCAAGGAGCAGCAGCTCAACGTCACCGTTTCGGTCCAGTCGCGCCTGCAGACTCCTGAGGAATTCGGCAACATCCGCCTGCGCACCGGCCAGGGCGGCGCGATTGTGCGCCTGCGTGACGTCGCTCGCGTCGAACTGGGCGCGGAAATCTACGGTTTCGATACGCAGTACAACGGCAAGAATTCATCCGGCTTCGGTGTGAAGCTGGCCTCGGGAGCCAATGCGCTCGACACCGTGGACGCGGTGAAGGCCGAAGTGCAGAAGATCGCCAAGAACTTCCCCTCGGACGTCAAGGTCGCCTTCCCTTACGACTCCACCCCCTTCGTCCGTCTCTCGGTCGAGCAGGTGGTGCACACGCTGATCGAAGCGGTCGTACTCGTGTTCCTCGTCATGTTCCTGTTCCTGCAGAACTGGCGCGCGACGATCATTCCGACGATCGCGGTCCCCGTGGTGCTGCTTGGCACGTTCGGCGTGATGTCGATGCTGGGTTATTCGATCAATACGTTGACTTTGTTCGGCATGGTGCTGGCGATCGGCCTGCTGGTCGACGATGCCATCGTCGTGGTCGAGAACGTCGAGCGCCTGATCCAGACGGAGCACTTGTCTCCCAAGGAAGCGGCGCGAAAATCGATGGACGAGATCAGCGGCGCGCTGATCGGCATCGGCATGGTGCTTTCGGCGGTGTTCTTGCCGATGGCGTTCTTCGGCGGTTCCACCGGCGTCATCTATCGCCAGTTTTCGATCACCATCGTGTCGTCGATGGCGCTGTCGGTGATGGTCGCTTTGATCCTCACCCCGGCGCTGTGCGCCACGATCCTCAAGCCCCATGATCCCAAGCAGGGGCAGGGCAACGGCCTGCTCGCCCGCTTCTTCCGCTGGTTCAACGACAAGTTCGACCGGGGCACGCAGAAGTACGAAAAGGGCGTCTCCCGCACCGCGCGCAGCTGGAAGCGTTCGGGCCTCATCTATCTGGTTATCGTCGGCATCATGGGCCTGGTCTTCTCACGCCTGCCCGGCGGCTTCCTGCCGGACGAGGATCAGGGCATGATGATCGCGCTTGTCCAGGGCCCTCCGGGCGGCACGCTGCCCCGGACCCAGAGGGGTCTGGACGTGGTGCGCGACCACTTCCTCAAGGATGAGAAAGCCAACGTCGAATCCGTCTTCACCATCAACGGCTTCTCGTTTAACGGCCAGGGCCAGAGCGCCGGTATGGCGTTCATCAAGCTGAAGGACTGGGCTGACCGCGGCGGAGCGGAAAATCGCGCCGCAGCTATCGCGGGCCGGTCCATGGGCACTTTCGCAAAGTACCGCGACGCGATGATCTTCGCGCTCGTTCCGCCTGCCGTGCAGGAGCTTGGCAATGCCACCGGTTTCGACCTGTGGCTGGTCGATGAGACCAACATGGGCCACGAAAAGCTGATTGCCGCGCGCAACCAGATGCTGGGCATGGCCGGCGGCGACAAGCGCGTCTCTCAGGTCCGTCCGGTCAGCCTCGAGGATGCACCGCAGCTCGACATCAAGATCGATCAGGACAAGGCGAGCGCGCTCGGCCTCGACCTCAGCGCGATCAACTCGGAAATCTCGGCGGCCTGGGGCAGCGCCTATATCAACGACTTCCTCGATCGCGGCCGTACCAAGCGCGTCTACCTCCAGGCTGACGAACCCTATCGCCAGACGCCCGAGGACCTCGATAATTTCTACGTTCGTGGAGCGAGCGGCGAGATGGCACCCTTCGGCGCTTTCTCCTCGTTCTCCTGGAAAAACGCGCCGGTCATCCTGACGCGCTACAACGGACGTCCTGCAGTTGAACTGCAGGGTGCGCCAGGCCAGGGCCTGAGCACCGGCGGCGCCATGACGGCGATTACCGAGATGCAGGCGAAACTGCCGCCGGGAACGGGTCTGGAATGGACGGGCCTGTCCTATGAAGAGCGCCTTTCCGGCGGTCAGGCGCCCATGCTCTACGCATTGTCGCTGTTCATCGTGTTCCTGTGCCTTGCCGCGCTGTACGAAAGCTGGTCTGTGCCGATCTCGGTGCTGCTGGTCGTGCCGCTGGGCGTCATCGGTGCTGTCACCGCCGCGTGGCTGACGGGGCTCAACAACGACATCTACCTGCAGGTGGGCCTGATCACGACGATCGGTGTCTCGGCCAAGAACGCGATCCTCATCGTGGAGTTTGCGGAGGAGCGCGTGCAGGCAGGTATGAACGCCTTCGATGCGGCGATGGAAGCGGCAAGGCTGCGTCTGCGCCCGATCCTGATGACCTCGCTGGCCTTCATCTTCGGCGTGTTGCCGCTGGCGATCTCCACCGGCGCGGGCGCCGGCGGGCAGAACGCCATCGGACGCGCCGTGGTGGGCGGCATGCTTTCCGCCACGGTCTTCGCGATCTTCTTCGTGCCGATGTTCTTCGTGGTCGTCTGCCGCCTGTTCAAGCATGGGCAGACCGATCGGCAGAAGCCGGTAGCCGAAGACACGCACCG
This sequence comes from Novosphingobium sp. P6W, assembly GCF_000876675.2. Taxonomy (GTDB): domain Bacteria; phylum Pseudomonadota; class Alphaproteobacteria; order Sphingomonadales; family Sphingomonadaceae; genus Novosphingobium. The sequence continues at coordinate 254,323 of NZ_CP030353.1, read as the reverse complement.
CCCCTCCGAAAACGGCGTCGGGCCGCAGGGATTCTGAACATGACCAAGTCGCTCATCGCCCTGCTCACCGGCACCGCGCTGCTCGCCGGGTGCAACCTCGCACCCAAGTACGAGCGGCCTGCGGGCGCCATTCCGGCCGCCTTGCCCCAAGGCGGGGTCTACCCCGCCGCGGCCACCGATGCGGTCGACGTGTCGCGCATCGGCTGGCGTGACTTCTTCCTCGATCCGCGCCTGCGGCAGGTGATCGAGACGGGCCTCGCCAACAACCGCGATCTGCGAATCGCGGCGGGCAACGTGCTCCAGGCCCGCGCCCAGCTGCGGGTCCAGCGCGCGGATCTGCTGCCGACGATCAACGCGACCGGCACCGGCACCTTCACCAACAACCTCCAGGGCGCTGGCGGCGGGGCCGGAACCGGGGCAGGCGTCGGCACCGGCTCGTCGCAGGACCTCGAGATTTATCAGGCCACCATCGGCCTCTCGTCCTTCGAGCTGGACCTGTTCGGCCGGGTGCGCAACCTGTCGCGCGCGGCTCAGGAACAGGTCTTCGCCAGCGAGGAAGCCCAGCGCTCCACCCGCATCAGCCTGATCGCCGAGATCGCCACGGCCTGGCTGACGATGGCTTCGGATCAGGAACAGCTGCGCCTTTCGCGTGAAACCCTGCGCACGTTCGAGGACACCCTGCGCCTCACGCGGGAGCAGTTCCGCATCGGCGTCGGTTCCGAACTGGAAGTGCGCCAAGCGGACACCAGCTACCAGGGCGCGGTCAGCGACATCGCCGCGCTGGAGGCCACCGTCGCGCTTGACCAGAACGCGCTTAACCTGCTCGTCGGCACCACCGTGGCGCAGGACCAGCTTCCCGCAGGCCTCGGCGCCGAGCCGGCGACCCGCGATGCGCTGCCGGGCGACGTCAATTCGGACGTGCTGCTGCGCCGCCCCGACGTACTTCGGGCCGAACACCTGCTGATTGCCGAGAACGCCAATATCGGCGCCGCGCGCGCCGCGTTTTTCCCGACGATCTCGCTGACCGGCGCGCTCGGCACACTGGGCCTGGGGCTGTCCGGCTTGTTCAAGGACGGCAGTTATACGTACACGGCCAGCCCCAGCGTGGGCTTGCCGCTGTTCGACTTCGGCCGCCGCACCGGCAACCTGAACTATGCCAAGGCATCGCAGCAGGTCGCCGTCGCCACTTACGAGAAGACGATCCAGACCGCGTTCCGCGAAGTCGCCGATGCGCTTGCCCAGCGCGGCAAGATCGGTGACCGGGTGCGGGCACAGTCCAGCCGTGCGCAATCGGCGCAGGTGGCGGCAAAGCTGTCCGATGCCCGCTTCCGCGCCGGGGTGGATTCGTTCCTGACCACGCTTGACGCCCAGCGCACCGCGTATGCGGCCGAGCAGCAGCTGGTCACCACCCGGTTTGCCCAGGGCGGCAATCTGGTGGAACTGTATCGCGCTCTGGGCGGCGGTCTCGAAGACACGCAGTCCGTCGGTGCGCAGGGAACCGCTCCGGCTAACTGACGCAGAAATCACTGGCAAGCCAGCGCCCGCGCCAGCCGTGACGAACGGCCGGCGCGGGCGTTTTTGCGTCCGGCCCGGGGGCTTCGGTACGGGCCTGTTGAAAGTAATCATTGCGCGTTGATTAAATGTGAGGCGCCGCCTAGCGTCCCGGTCATGGAAGCATCTGTCATCAAGCGCAGCCGGGGCCGCCCTCGCAAGGAGGATGCGCCCGAGCCGGCCGGTATCCTGCACGCGGCGCTGAGCGCCTTTGCCCAGCATGGATATGCGGGGGTCAGCCTGCGCAATATCTCGCAGGAGGCGGGCGTCGACGCGGCGCTGATCGCGCGGCGCTACGACGGCAAGTTCGGGCTGTGGCGGGCGGTGGTGGACGAGGTTTCAGCCGGGCTGAAGAATGCCTACCTTCCCGCAGCGCAAGGACCCGAGATCGCACTTGAGGCGCGGCTTCATGCCACCATCGAGCGCTTCGTGCTGTTCAGTCTCGACATGCCCGATCTCGGGCGGTTCTTCGCCGACGAGATTTCCCGCCCCGGCGAGCGGCGCAACTATGTCATCGAGCAGATCTGGAACGTGAACAACGAAGCGCTTCTGCCGCTTTTGCGCGAAGCACAAGGTGCAGGCATGTTGCCGCCGGAATGTGACGCAGAGACGTTTCTCACGATGCTGATCGGCGCCGTTGCGATGCCCTTGATGATGCGTTCCGTGGCTTTGCCCGGGATCAATTCCGAACAGGGCAAGGCGGCCTATATGCGCAACGCGCTCTCGCTTTTCAGGCCGCGCGGCTGACATCATTTTTCGAGAAATTTCCTGCCTTTACCGGCACAACCAGCAGAACGGACAGACGCCCCCCGATGACCGGAATCGACAGCCAAGGCCCCCTCGACCAGCCCGTAACCGTCCATATCTGGCGTGAGAAGTATCGGCATGGGGACGAGGCTACGCCGTCCGACACGTTCCGCCGCGTCATCGCCGGGGTTTATGCCAGGGACATGCAGCACGCCGCAGAGGCGCTGGCCGCGCTGGAAGCGCGTGACTGGGTGCCCGGCGGGCGGATCTTCGCAGGGGCAGGCACCGCCAAGCGGGTGACATGGATCAACTGCTTCGTCAGCCCGACCATCCAGGATTCGATGGACACCGAACCGGGCCAGCCGGGCGTGGGCATCATGCCAGCGCTGAGCGTGGCGGCCTTTACCCAGCAGCAGGGCGGCGGCATCGGGATGGACTTCGGCACGATCCGCCCCGACGGCGCGCTGGTGGCGCGTACCGGATCGGTATCGTCGGGCGTGATCCCGTTCATGGCGATGTGGGACGGCATGTGCTTGACCATCCGTTCCAGCGGATCGCGGCGCGGCGCGATGATGGGCGTGCTGCCGGTATGGCACCCCGATGTTCTGGCTTTCGTGACCGCGAAGACGCGCAAGGATTTCCTGAAGAACTTCAACGTATCGGTCACGATCACCGACGATTTCATGGCGGCGCTGGAAGAGGGGCGGCACTGGGATCTTGGCTTTGCCGTGCCGCGCGCGGACGGCAAGCATGTCGAGGTGCTGGAGAAGGAGGGTGCGCCCTGGTACGTCTACCATAGACTGCCGGCGGCTGAGCTGTTCGACCTTATAACCCGCACGACTTACGATTTCGCCGAACCCGGCGTCATCTTCATCGACCGGGTGAATGCGCTCAACAACCTCAACTACTGTGAAACCATCGCCGCAACCAACCCCTGCGGCGAACAGCCCCTGCCGCCCAACGGCGATTGCGATCTTGGCCATGTCAATCTGGCGAACATGGTGCTGGATCCCTTCACCGATGCGGCGCGGATCGACTGGGACCGGCTGAAGGCCGCCGTGGCGACGGGCGTGCGCTTCCTCGACAATGTGCTCGACACCTCGCCCTTCCCCACGCCCGAACAGCGCGAGGAGGCACTGGCGAAGCGGCGCATCGGCCTTGGCTACACCGGCCTTGGCAACCTGCTGCAGCAGATGCGAGTGCGCTACGGTGCGGGCGCGGTGCCGCTCGTGGAGCAGCTGGGCGAGGCGATCGCGGTGGCGGCCTACCGCACTTCGGTGGAACTCGCACAGGAGCGCGGCGTCTTCCCGGCTTATGATGCCGAGTCTTTTGCCCGCGCGCCGTTCCTGGCCAAACTGCCGCAGGACCTGCGCGATGACATCGCCGCTCACGGTATCCGCAACGGCGTGCTGCTGACGCTGGCGCCGACCGGCACGACCTCGATCTTCTACGGCAACGTCAGTTCAGGCGTGGAGCCGACCTTCAGCTGGCACTACAACCGCGCCGTGGTGGTGGAGCAGACCGCGACGGAGCAGAAGACCGAACAGTTCGAGGTCGAGGACTATGGCTGGTTCCTCTACAGCCGCCTTCCCGGTTTCGATCCGGCGGCGCCTTTGCCCGACTACATGATAAGCGCGCTGGAACTCTCTGTGGAGGACCACATCGCGGTCGCCGCCGCCGCGCAGCGCTGGGTGGACGCGGCCATTTCCAAGACCATCAACTGCCCTGCGGCCATGAGCTACGAGGCGTTCCGCGAGGTCTACCTCACCGCCTACCGAATGGGCATGAAGGGCTGCACGACCTACCGCCCCAGCGGTGTGCGCGGTTCGGTCCTGTCGGTTGCCGAAACGGCTCCATCCGCGCCGAAGCCCGCCCCTTTCGCTTCCGAGGAGCAGGCGATCCTGAAGCGGCCGGAAATCCTGTCCGGAAAGACGATCAAGATCAAATGGCCGGTCGACGGCGAGAACTATTACCTCACCATCAACGATTACGTGCACGGCGACGGGCGGCGCGTGACGTTCGAGATCTTCATTTCGACCAGTTCGGTGGAGAATTTCGAGGCGATGGCGGCGCTGACCCGGACGCTTTCGGCCGCCTGCCGGCGCGGCGACGCGACTTTCCTGTTCGAGGAACTGGAGCGCGTCCACTCCCCCAAGGGAGGCTCTTTCGTACGGCTGGAGGGCGAGAAGAAGGGTCGCTATGCCCCAAGCCTCATTGCCCTGATCGGCCGTATCCTGCGCATGCATTCCGCGCCCCAGCAGGAGCTTTTCGATGATCCTGCCCCGGGGGTGGAGACGGTCGGCGCAGAAGAGAACGGCGAGGAATGCCCCAACTGCAAGCGCGACACCGCGCACCGCATCGAAGGGTGCCTTACCTGCTTCCAGTGCGGCTTCAGCAAATGCGGTTGAGCGCTTTGCCGTTCAACCGGTAGGGATGGCGCGGCAGCCGATCAGGCGGGATGATCGGCGAGCCGCGCCGCCTGTCTCACCGGGATCGGGATGGCGAATGTGAACTTTTCGCCGTCCCATCCACGCTCGACCAATAGTGCGTTGTCGGCCGCGACCAGCCGGTAGCTGCCTTGGGCGAACAGGCGCGGCGAGGCGCGGCGCCGGGCGAGCAGTTCGCGGGTAAGCGCCAGCTTGCGGGCGGAGAGGCTGGTGTCCGCCGCGTCCAGAGCCATCAGCCCCTCCCAGTCGACGGGACGGCGGTTGTCCGGGTCGGTGAGGGCGACGGCAAGGCCTTCGGTGCCCTGATAGATGTCGGGCACCCCGGGCGCGGTGAGTTGCAGGGCTACCTGGGCAAGCACGACCGTCTCCACGGCGGCGTCGAGCGAGGCGGCAAGGTCCTGCGGCATCAGCCCGGCCCCCGAAAGGTCGTTCAGCAGCGTCCGGGCAAGAGCGGTGACGGCGGCTTCGGCGGCCTCGTCCGGGGCTTCGTGGCGTGACAGTTCCTTGGCCTCGCGCATGGCTTTGGCGATGTGGTCGGCAAGTCGCTCGTCCGCATCGGGCTGGCCGCGCAGGATCAGCGCGGTCTGCAGGGCGTAGATGCCCCAGCCTTCCGGCAGGCCAAGGCTCAGGGCGGTTTCACGGGCTTCGGCGTAAAGGTCCTGTGCCGCTTGCGGGAAGTGGCTGAGGGCGATCAGCACCGCGCGCGCATCGGCGGAACGCTTGGTATCGTGGGTGGAAAGGGCATCGAGCGCGAGCGGTGTTTCGGCCGCGCGCATCGCCATGAGTTCCTGGAACCCCTCCCGGTCGATGGGGTCGAGGTCCGGCTCCGAACCTACTTCGCAAAAGGGCAGGAAGGCGATGCTGCGGAAGAACACCGTGTCCTCTTCGGACTTGGCGGTGAGGGCGCCGGTCAGCTGTTCGAAGCGCGCAGCGAAAGCGCGGGCAAGCGGGTCGTCGGGCGCGCGCAGCAAGTCCACCAGCCGCGCTGCGTCTTTTTGCGGGCCGGTCGCCGCGACGGCCTCGTTGATTTGCGGGGACAGGGGGCACAGGTCGGCAGCGTAGGAACGGTAGACCGGCCAGGCGGTCGCCAGCCGGGCAACTGCGTCCATCACCGCAGGCTGTGCGTCCTCGTGGGCGGACAGCGCGGCCATGGCGGCATCCGTGACACGCTCCAGTTCGGGCGTGAAGACCTGTTCCAGCAGTTCGCCGCGCACCTTGCGCACTTCCTGCGTGGTGGAGGGGGGCACTGCCCCGTCCGCCGCCTCGCGCATGGCGGCAAGACCGGCGGGATCGGTCAGCAGGCGGGTGACCGGGCTCATGAATTCATAGCCGCTCATGCCCTCGATCGGCCAGTTCGCGGGGATCTGTTCGCCGGGTTTCACGATCTTTTCGATCCAGACCGGGGTGTCGCCCACGGCCTCGCGCAGGCGGTGGAGATAGCCGCCCGGGCGGGCGAGGCCGTCTATGTGGTCGACGCGCAGGCCCTGCACCTGACCGGCCGCGACAGCATCAATGATCCAGCTATGGGTAAGGGCGAAAACTTCCGCGTCTTCCTGCCGCACGCCGATGAGGTCGGTGATGTTGAAGAAGCGGCGGTGGACGATGCGGTCGGCACTGGCGCGCCAGTCGCCCAGCGACCAGTGCTGCTCGGCCAGCAGGGCATCGAGCGCGGCGTCGTCCAGTGCGGTGCCAGCCTGCGCCAGTCGCTGGGCGAGCGGGGTCAGGCGTAACGGATATTCGCGGTCATAAACGCGCAGGCTGGGGTCGTCGCCGCTGCCCGCAAGCGCGATCTGGCCCGCCGCGTGCACTTCGGCCACGGTGCCGTCCAGGACCGGGAAGTGGATCGGGCCTTTATCCCAATCGATGTCGAACACGCCGGCGAAGCGGCTGTCTGTTCCATGGCGCATCACATCGGCAAGGAACCGATTTTCGGGCGTGAAGGCCATGTGGTTGGGGACGATATCGATGACGATGCCGATCCCGACCCGCTGGGCAGCATCGCTCAGCGCTGCAAAGGCCTCCTCGCCGCCCAGCACGGGGTCGATGCGGGTCGGGTCGATCACGTCGTAGCCGTGGGTGGAGCCGCTGGCGGCGTGGAACGGCGGGGAGAGGTAGAGGTGGCTAACCCCCAGCTCGACCAGCCATGGCAGCAGCGTTCGGGCGCGGTCAAGATCGACGCCGCAGCGCAGCTGGAGGCGGTAGGTGGCGACGGGTACGGCTGGCGGCATCAAAGGTTACTCCCGTCTCACAAGGCCGTCACGGCGGCAGAGAACGCAAAGGGGCTGGACGGATCGGACAGTTGCAGGATCGGCGCAGGGTGCGCCTCGAAATCGGCGCGTTCCCCGATCCCGAGCCGCGCCCGCAGAAGCAGGGCGGTGGACCCGAATGTCCAGCGTGCCTCGATCTGCGGCCCGCTGCGATTCACGGCAGCGACCGGGTTCGGGTGTTGCGCAAGCAGCGGGGCGATATGGCCGGCGCGCAGGGTCAGCAGGCCGTGGACGAACTGTTCGTGTTCCCACTGCTCGGGACGGTCCGGCTCGCCGATCTTCGAGGCGAGGAAGGTTTCGCGCGCGATGGGATCGGGAACATCGCCGCCGAAGCTGGCGAACCCGGCGAATTCCTCCGCCCGGCCCTTGCGCACGGCTTCGGCAAGATCGCCCGAAAAGTCGGCGAAGAACTGGAAGGGGGCCGGGGTGAGGAACTCGTCGCCCATGAACAGCATGGGCACGAACGGCGAGAGCAGCGTGAGCGCGGTGACTACGCGCAGGGCGTGGTTGTCCGGGGCCAGTTGATGCAGGCGCTCGCCCCGGGCGCGGTTGCCGACCTGATCGTGGTTGCCGAGGAAGTTGATGAAAGCCGTGCGCGGCAGGTGCGCGCTGGGTTCTCCGCGCGGCTCGCCGTTCCGGCCGCTTTGCCCCTGCTCGACATAGCCGTCGGCGAGGGCTTTCGCGATATCGCCGACCGGGTCGACCGCGAAGGGGGCGTAATAGCTTTCGTCCTCGCCGGTCAGAAGGCAGTGGACGGCATGGTGCCAATCGTCGTTCCACGTCGCTTCGAAGGGCGCTTCGGGGGTGAAGTAGCGGGCAAGGTTGCGTTCGTCCTCGGTGACGAGGTGAACGGGGCGGCCAGCGACATGGCTGCGGATGCGTTCGCCCAGTTCGTCGAGGAAGTGCTTGGCCGAGTGGTCCTCGATGGCGTGGACGGCGTCGAGGCGCAGGCCGTCGAAGCGGTATTCGTCCAGCCAATGCAAGGCGTTGGCAATGAAGAATTCGCGCACGGCGGGGGTTTCGAAGGCAATGCCCTGACCCCACGGAGAGGTGCGGTCTTCATGAAAAAAAGCCGGGTTCCACGCCGCGAGGTAGTTCCCGGACGGGCCGAAGTGATTGTACACCACGTCGAGCAGCACGCCCATGCCTTGTCCGTGCGCCGCGTCCACCAGCGCGCGCAGATCGTCGGGCGTGCCGTAGGCCGGGTGCGGGGCGTAAGGCAGCACGCCGTCGTAGCCCCAGCCGTGCGCTCCGTCGAATTGGGCGACGGGCATCAGCTCGATCATGGTGATGCCAAGATCGCGCAGGCGCGGCAGGTGGTCGATGGCGGCGGCGAACGTGCCCTCCTGCGTGAAGGTGCCGATATGGAGTTCGTAGACGACCGCCTCGTGCCACGGCAGGCCGGGCCATTCCTGCTCCCACGCGAAGCGCGATGGATCGACGAGGCGCGAGGGGCCGTGGACATCGCCGGTCTGGGCGCGGGCGGCCGGGTCGGGATAGGCCGCGCCGTCGACGATCCAGCGATAGACGCCGTCCGCCTGCGCTTCGGCATCGAGCTGCCACCAGCCATCGCCCGCCGGCCGCGCCGCCAGCACCGATGCGCCCAGTTCCACCGCGACATGGCCGGCATCCGGTGCCCAGAGGCCGAAGCGCCAGCGGCGGTCGTCGATCGGGGCCGCGCCCCACGCATTGGTCATGTGCGGGTCCCGCTCAGACGGGACGGAACAGGCAGAGGCTGGCGGGCGAAATCGCCGCCGTCTCGCCGGGAATGGCCTCGGACGTGAAGGGATCGTCGCGGGCGCTATCCAGCACGCGGACCCAGCGATCCGCGCCGTTCCCGCTGGGCAGTACGAAGTCCAGTTCGTCGCCCGCGTTAAGTACCGCGAACAGTGGCCGTCCGCCGTCGAGGAAGACCTCGCGGGCGGAATAGTCAATCATCATGCCCAGCACGCGCAGCCCATCCTGGTTCCATAGCTCCTGGTCCATCGGCCGGCCGTCGGGCTGGAACCATGCGATCTCGACGCGCTCGTTGTCGCTGGCGTCGCCTTGCAGGAAATTTTCCTGGGACAGCACCGGGAACTGGTGGCGCAGCGCGATCATGTTCGTGCAGAATTCGAGGAATTCGTCGTCGCGCGCTTCCCAGTCGACCCAGCCCAGTTCGTTGTCCTGGCAGTAGACGTTGTTGTTGCCCTGCTGGCTGTTGCCGATCTCGTCGCCGGATAGCAGCATCGGCACGCCCTGGCTGACCAGCAGCGTCGCCATCATCGCCCGGCGGCGGCGAGCGCGGGCGGCGATGATGCCTTCGTCGTCGGTGGGGCCTTCGGCGCCCATGTCATCGGAGATGTTGTTGTCGTGCCCGTCGGCGCCGCCTTCGCCGTTCGCCTCGTTATGCTTGTCGTTGTAGGAGACGGTATCCATCAGCGTGAAACCGTCATGCGCGGCGAGGAAATTGACCGAGCTGGTCGCGCCCCGGTCGGAATGGTTGAACTGCACCGGAGAGCCGATCAGGTGCTGGGCGATATCGCCCACCTGGCCTTCGTCGCCGCGCCAGAAGCTGCGGGTGGTATCGCGGAACTTGTCGTTCCATTCGCGGAACGGGTGGGGGAAGCCGCCGACCTGATAGCCGCCAAGGCCCACGTCCCACGGCTCGGCGATCAGCTTCACGCCGGCGAGGATCGGGTCCTGCCGGATGGCGTCGAAGAAGCCGCCTTCGCGGTCGAAGCCCGCCGATTCGCGGCCCAGGGTGGAGGCCAGGTCGAAGCGGAAGCCGTCGACGTGCATCACCTGCACCCAGTAGCGCAGGGAGTCGAGGACCATGCGCATGACCATCGGATGGGCCACCTGCAGCGTATTGCCGGTGCCGGTGGTGTCGAAGCTGTAGCGCGGATTTTCTGGGCTCAGCAGGTAGTAGCTGGCGTTGTCGAGGCCGCGAAAACACAGCGTAGGCCCTTTTTCCGAGCCTTCGGCGGTGTGGTTGTAGACCACGTCCATGATGACCTCGATCCCGGCCTTGTGGAACCGCTTCACCATGTCCTTGAACTGCTTGATCGCGCGGGGCGCCACGTCGCCGGAACGCAGGAAGCGCGGTTCGGGGGCGAAGAAGCCAATGGTCTGGTAGCCCCAGTAGTTCGACAGCCCCTTGTCCAGCAGCATCCGGTCGTCGAGGAAGAACTGGCAGGGCAGCAATTCGATCGCGGTGACGCCCAGCTTGCGCAAATGGTGGAGGATCGGCTCGCTGGCCATGCCCTCATACGTGCCGCGCAGGGCTTCAGGCACGTCGGGGTGCTGCATGGTGAGACCGCGCACGTGGGCTTCGTAGACCACGGTTTCGGTCCAGGGGCGGGCCAGGGTCTGGTCGCCCTCCCAATCGAAATCGGGGTCCTGAACCACGCTTTTTACCATGAACGGGGCGGAATCGCGCCCGTCGAACGTGGTATCGTCGCCGGTGGTGAGGTCATAGCTCCACAGGGCATCGTCCCAGCGCACCGCGCCGGATACTTCGCGGGCATAGGGGTCAAGCAGCAGCTTGTTGGGGTTGAAGCGGTGGCCGCGCTCAGGCTCATACGGACCGTGGGCGCGAAAGCCGTAGAGCTGGCCGGGCTTTACCCCGGGAACATAGCCGGTGAAGACGGACCCTTCGCGCGAGGGCAGTTCCATGCGCGAGACTTCCTGCGTGCCGTCATCGCTGAACAGGCACAGCTCCATAGCCTCGGCATTTTCGGAAAAGACTGCGAAATGCGTGCCTTGACCGGTATATTCTGCGCCCAGTTCGTGGATCAGACGCTCCGGCTTGGCGAAGGAAAACTCGGCGGACCCCTGCGACATTGCGACACTCCAGATGGTACGGGTGCAGGAAGGGGCATGGCATACAAACCATGCCAGTGATGCCCGGAAACCTGCAATTCCCATGATGCTGCGACTGCTAACTCGCATGGGGGCCGGGCGTTCCCATCGGGTGAGTGCAAGTATGCGCCAGAATCGACAGTTGATCCGGCAAGATTCGCCTTTGATCCCGATGAGACCTTACAATCTTGCGCCCGGAGGCGGCGTATCCGGGGGCATTAACCGCCTTGTCGCTGCCGACCAGGCGCCATCCCCAGAAAACCTGCGGACGACGCGCTATCCTCCGTATAATTACGGATGCAACTCTGGCCGAACTGGCGCATTTTGTTTCCATCCAGAGATAAGGGGACAGCACATGGCAAGCGAATGCATCGCCTATCGCGATTCCAAGGGCGGGCTCCATAGCAGCGCCGAGCGGGCTACGCTGGAGGACCTCGCTGGCGTTCTCGGCCGGGTTGGCGACGAGGGCGGCATGACCGGCGGCGTTGCCCGCATGATCTTCGACAAGCGCGAAGAGATCGAGCGGGTCTTCGCCGAGCACGACGCCTTGATCGCTTCGGCGCCCAAGCACGAGGAAATCGGGCCGGGAGTGCAGACGATCCGCGCCGTTACCTGAGGCGCGGATCAAAGGATCTCAGGCGTATTTGTAGGGACCGCCTCGGGCCAGCGCCGCCTGATAGGCAGGGCGCGCGTGGATCGTTTCGAGCCACGCGGTGGTCGCGGGCCGGGAGCCATCCAGCCCCCCGCGATCGCGCGCGGCTTCCAGAGGAAAACTCATCATGATGTCGGCTGCGGTGAAGGTATCTCCGGCGAACCAGGGCCGGGCGAAAAGCTCGCTCTCGACGAAATCGAGGTGGACGTCGATCATCGGCTGCAGCCGCTTCTGTGCGATTTTACCGACAAGGGGGATCATGCCCAGCACCAGCTTGATCAGCAGCGGGGGCATCAGCGAACCTTCCGCATAGTGCAGGAAATGGCGATAGTGCAGCGCCGCCTGCCTGTCATCCGGAGGGCCTAGCGTGCCGCCGGCTTTCTCTACCAGATATTCGATGATCGCGCCGGTTTCGGCCACCGTGCATGGCTGGCCCGCGCCATCATCATCGACGATGACGGGTGACTTGCCAAGGGGATGCACCGCGCGCAGTTCGGGCGGCGCGAGCATCGTTTCCTTGTTCCGTTCATAGCGGGTGACCTCGTAGGGCATCCCCAGCTCTTCGAGCATCCACAGGATGCGCTGCGACCGCGAATTTTCGAGGTGATGGACGGTGAGCAACGGTTAATCCCTTCCCATGAGGCACGTGTCGACAAGGGACGAAGTCGCGGAATGTTGCTTCCGGCCTCGATTTTCCGCCGCAAGGCACCCACGCGCCCCGGGGACGCACCGGCGCAAAAGATTGCCGCCGCGCCGACGGAAAACCAGCTCGGACAGGTTGAGATCGCGTCCTACGGCGTCGATCCGGTCAGCGTTCTGCTGGCACCGGCAGCCTGCTCTATTCAGACGCGGTAGATCGCAAAGACCTTGGTCACGTCCGTGCGGCTGTCCCAGGCGCACCGGGCGCCTGCTTCCGCCAGAATGAGGTCGCCATCGCGGAAGGTGCCGCTGCGCCCGGCGTCATCAGTGAAGGTGACGGCGCCCTGGCCGAGCAGCATGATCTCGTGGTGGCCGTAGAGGATAGCCGTGCGGCGGTAGGGCGTGGAATTCCAGGTCCCGCATACGAAGCGGCCTTCATCGACGCGGTAGTCGTTGAAGTTGCAGCATTCCGGGGCGGGGCCGATCAGGACTTCGGGCGCGGGCTTGCCTGAAGGAGCGAATGCGGGGTCCTTGCTGATCGGCGTGATCGCACGGCCGGCGGCTTCGCTTTTCGCATAGCGCATGGCGATTACGGCGGTGTCTTCCCCGGCTGTCCAGCCAAAGTCGCTGCCATGCGGGATCACGGCGGCATCGTTAGGGCCCAGCAGGTAGTCGCCGCTTTGTGCCGTGAGCGTGAGCGCCCCGCTCAGGACGAGGACGAACTCGTCGCCGGGCATCTCCGCGACGGCGCCGCTGCCTGCGGGCAGGAGAATGAAATGAACCGGCCCTTCCGCGCCCGAGGAAACCAGCGCCGCGCGGTTGCCAAGGAATGGATCGCCCTCATATTCGCCCGGCTGTGCGCGCAGCAGCGCTTCGGCCTGCGCGGCGAAGGCGCGCAAGTCGACGAAGGAGGGCGGCCGCGCGATATCCGTGAACGTGGCTTCGAGGTCGGTCGTAGCGGCTACTGTCATGATGCGGTGCTTTCGTGGGGTCGGCCTTGGGGCGGGAGCGGGCTTATTCGGCGGGCGGTTCGAACAGGTCTAGGTAAAAGCCCTCGGTCTTCAGCGTGATCGTCACCGGGGTTTCGCCGCCGTTGCGCCAGTACCAGCCGTGGGTGCCTTCGAAGGGCGCGGTGAACGAGCCTTGCGCCTTGGTCATGTCCTTCTGCTTCCAGTAGGAGGTGAACTCGCCGTCCTTGCCGCCCTTGGGCTCGCCGTGCATGTCCATGCGGATGGCGCCGGAGGAACTCCAGCGGAACACCAGATGGTCGCCCTTGGCCATGTGCGCCTTCACCTCGATGCCGGAATGAGGCGGCAGGGTCAGGGTCTTTTCGTCGCTGCGCCAGGCGGCTTTGGCCGCGATGTTATCTTTGGTCTGGGCGGGGACTTCGGCGGCGGCGCTGGCAGCTGCGGGCGCAGCCACTTCTGGCGAGTCCGTCTCGTCCGCTTCGGCGCCGCCCGCCATGCGGGTTAGGCCCAGCGCCTTGCCGACGCCGGTGGGGTCTATGCCCCATTCGGCAGGCAGCACGAACAGCACGAGGATCGCGGCCGCCGCGGCGGCTGCGCCCAGCGAGGCGCGGGTGAGGGCGGCGGGAGATGCCTGATAAGGCAGGTTTGCGGCAGTCGCGGAGGTCATATCGCCTTCTCCGTAAAATAGCCGGCCATCTGGTAGCCGGTGAGAACCAGTCCGGCGCACATCAGCAGGGCGTTGGCGAACAGGACGTTGCGGTTGAAGCTGGGGCTGCGGCGCCACAGCGTCATCAGTATCAGGATGATGCTGAGCGCGATGAGCTGCCCCATCTCCACCCCGACGTTGAAGCTGACGAGGTTGGCCAGCAGCCCGTCACGCGACGAGATCAGGTCCTGCAGCTTGGTGGCAAGACCAAAGCCGTGGAAGAACCCGAAGATCAGCACCGCCGCCTTCTGGTTCGGCTGAAAGCCAAGGACTGTGGGAAATGCGCCCAGGTTGTCCAGCGCCTTGTAGACCACCGAAAGGCCGATGATCGCGTCGATCACGAAGGGGTTCGCGTGAAGGTTGAACATCACTCCGGCCAGCAGCGTGGTGCTGTGGCCCACCGCGAACAGCGTCACATACGTCCACACGTCCTTCAGCCGGTAGAGGAAGAAGATCACCCCGAACAGGAACAGCAGGTGGTCGTAGCCGGTCACCATGTGCTTGGCGCCAAGGTAGATGTAGGGGATGATGTTCACCCCCGGATTGGCCTGGATGAACGCCTTGTCGCCTTCAGCGACGCCGTGGGCGAGCGCGTCGGCCGCAAAGATGCTCATCGTCAGGGCGAGCGTAAGGGCCGCGCCGGCAGCGCGGGAAGGAAATCGGAAATTGCGCATGGCAGCCCCTGAAAACGGGTGACCCGCCGGTCTGGGGCCGGCGGGTCATGGGGGGATCACTTTATGACGAAGGTCGTGCCGTAGCGGGCCTGGGTCGCCTTGTTGACGACCTGCACCGCAACACTTGCGCCCTTGGCCAGCTTCACGCCCTTGGCCGTGAACTGGTTGCCCTTCGCCGGAACCATCGCGACCTCGGAGCGCTTGCCGCCTGCGTTGACGGTGAGCTTGGCGGTCATGCCGGCGGCGCTCACCGGCTCGTCCTCGTCGACGACGTAGAGCGAGACACCGGCTGGCGAGGTGACCAGTTCGAACAGCGTCTCGCCGTTCATCTGCACAACGCCGCCGTGTTGCGGCTTGGTCAGGCCGTGCGCCATCGCAGCGCCCGAAACGCCGGTCAGGGCCGACAGGCAAAGCAGGAGAGCAAGTGTCTTCTTCATCGTCGTAACTCCTCTAGTGCCGGTCACTCGGGCAGGTGGGCCAGGGTGAACGACAGCGTGGCGGTGTGTTCGATCTGCTTGTAGAGCTTCGGCTGGTCGGTCGGGCCGTCATACACGGCGCGGATTACGTTCAGGCCCTGGTTGCGCACGGGCAGGGTCAGGGTACCGTCGGTGGCGGTGATCTGCTCCTTGGCGTCGGGATCGTTGATCATGTCGTTGATCATCCGCGCGCCCGCGATCGGCTTGCCGTTGTAAAGCACCTGATACTTCAGCGGCATGCCCAGCGTGGCCGGGATCGGGCCTGCCGGAACGATCTGGAGCGTCTGGCCGGGGAGCGCGGGGATCGGCTTGGTCAGCGCGCCGACGATGCTGACCGCATACTTGACGTTCTTGGTGGAGACGGTGGCCTCGGGCATTTCCGCCAGAGTCTTCTTCTCGAACTCGCCGTCACCCACCCGCGACCAGACGCCATAGGGCATGATCGCGGATACCACGGTCGGCTGCGCGTCGCTGTCTACCAGGACCACCGGGCCGGATACGCGGGTCGCGGCCTTGATCGGCTGATAGTCGGCATCATAGGCGCTGACGTTTTCGATCAGCGGCAGGCGTTTGACGGTTTCGAGATCGTCGGCGCCGATGCCATAGATGATCGCCAGCTGCTTGGCGCGCGAGGCGAACCAGATGCCGTGGGCCTGCACCATCGGCGCGGCCATCGTGGCACCCAGGGTCAGAGCGAAAAGGGAAACCTTCAATCGCATTTCGTCTACTCCAAGTTGCGGCCGTTCGTGTTCGGCTTTGGCACGATCAGAGTATGGACGAAGGCCAGCGTTTTATGTTGCAATGCGATGACTGACGGCAGATTTACGCGTTTTCAAGAGGCTGGCGGAATCTGACGTTTCAGGCCGGGGCAGTCGGGTCGATCATGCCCAGCCATCCCACCAGCATCAGGATGAGGAAGCCCAGGGCGATCTCCACCGCCACCGCGCCGGCCAGACGTGCGCGCGAAGCGGCGGCATGGCGCTCGAACGCGGGCGTAAGCCGGAAACGGTTGTTGGCGGCCAGCGCCAGCATGGCGGCGAATGCCAGCAGCTTGAGCGCGAGAAGCTGTCCGTAAAGGGTGCCAAGCGCACCGGGCAGCGCGGCAACGCCAAGGATCATCACGCCGTTGACGATTCCCGTTACGACAAGCAGCGCCACACATAGCCCGCCCAGCAAGGCGAAGGCGCGCAGCAGGGCCAGCGTGATATCGCCGCTGGCCTGACGTAAGGAGAGCAGCAGGCAGGCCATGCCCCCGATCCAGATCGCGGCGGCAAGGATATGGAAGGTGTCGGCCAGCATGTGCAGACAGCCGGCCATGCCTTCGCTGGCGGCGGCGTGTCCCCCCCAGGCCAGAGTGGCGGCGGCGATGGAGGCGACCATGGCGACTGGACCCGGCCCGGCCTTGCCGGAAAAAGGAAGCAGGAGAAGGAGCAGTACGGCCCGGATGAGGATGGCTTTGCCCGATGCCGTCGCGGACAGCACCAGTGCCACCATCTCCCAGTCGACCGGCAGAACCGGAGTACCGGCCATCCCGGCACTGACGACCAGCAGGCTCGTCAATGCCAACACCGCGCCGCCGGCCAGCAGCACGCCGTAGGCGGCGCGGTATCGGGCAAACACCTCGCCTGCCCGGCGGGGGCCGAGCGCAAGGCGCAGGAACAGTGGAACGCCCGCGACCAGCGACAAGATCGCATATGTAGCGAACCGCAGCGCGATCGCGGGCGCGTCCATCCGCTTACTTGACCGAGAAGCTGTAGCTGCCCTCGATGCGGTGCGTATCGGCGGTCACCGCGTGCCACTTCACGTCATAGGTGCCGGCGGGCAGGGCGCGGGGCAGGGTGATGGTCATCGCCTTGCCGCCGCCAGCCAGCGCAGTCTTGAACCCGGAGACTTTCATCGGCTCGTGGTTGGCCATGCCGGGCATCCCGGTCATCACGATCTCGACGCCGGACATCTTCTCGATCAGGGTTTCGGAAAAATTGAGCGACAGCGTGCGCACGTTCGATGCCTTTGCATCGGCGGCCGGGGCGGCGCTGACCAGTTTGGCGTGGGCAAACGCCGGACCGGCGGCGAACAGCGCGGCGGCGGCAAGTGCGGAAGCGGCGATGGAGGTGAAGCGGCGCATGGGTGATCCTTTGCGGTTTCGCGTTGTGTACGGCCTCAATACGCGCGCTGATCGTGCGCCCCTCATCGCCGTGAGTGATTTTTGTGCGGGCTGCGTATAGGTGGGAAGTGGAGGTAATTAAGATGCGCGATATTGACGAACTGCTGGCGGACCTGCGCGGTGACGGCGCCGATCCAAGGCTGGCGGACATGGACGCCGCCGTGCTGGCAGGCGTGAGCCAGCGGCGCGCACAGGGTGCGGCGCGGCGCACGTTGGTCCTCACCAGCGTGATGGCGCTGGGCATCGGCTTCGTCGCCAGCTTCTCAGCGCCGCAAAGCGCGCGGGCGGTGCCGTCCTTCGCGCTCAACGCGGTGCCTTCCAGCGCGCCGTCCAGCCTGCTGATGGGCGGGCGCTGAGCGGGTGGCGCGCCCTTCGTACCTCATCGTCCTTTTCGCGTTTCTGGCCGCGATCGCCGGAGTATTTATCGGCCGACTGCTGTTCACGCCCGAACCGCCGATCGAGAACCGTTTTCACACCCTGATCCACCATGAGCTGAAACTGGACGCTGCCCAGACGGCGCGGATCGAGGCGCTGGAACGCAGTTTCGCGGCGCAGCAGGCCGGCTACGAGCAGGAGATGCGCGATGACAACCGCCGTCTCGCCGAAGCGATTCAGGCGGAGAAGGGCTATGGTCCGCATGTCGCCGATGCGGTGGACCGTTCGCACCACGCCATGGGTATGCTGCAAAAGGAGACGCTGCGGCATCTGTTCGCGATGCGCGCCGTGCTGCGCCCCGATCAGGCGCAGCGTTTCGACAAGGCGATGGTGGACGCGCTGACCGCACCGCAGCAGTGAGCGCACCGCTGCCCGCAGCCGTATCCGGGGCCGACGATGACGGCACGCTGGCGGCGCTTGCGCTGTCCGGCCGGGAGGATGCATACCGGGCGCTGATGGCGCGTCACCGCGATGCCGTTTACCAACTGGTGCGGGCGCAGATCGAGGACAGCGACGGCGCGCTGGACGTGACGCAGGAGAGCTTCATCGCCGCTTTCGCGCATCTGGACCGCTACGATCCGGCGCGCCCGTTCCGCTTCTGGATCATGCGCATCGCCATCAACAAGGCGCGCGACTGGCGGCGGCGGCGCAAGGTGCGCAGCTTCTTCTCCCGTGCCCGGCCGATGGATGAAGGGCTGCAGGTTTCGGACATCGCCCCGGGGCAGGAGCAGCAGGCCGCTGCCCGGCAGGAACTGGCGCGCACCCGCCGCGCGATCGATGCCTTGCCCGAAAATCTGCGCTCGGTCCTGTTGCTGCGCACCATCGAGGGCATGAGCCAGACTGAGGTGGCCGCTCTGCTGGGCCTCAGCGAAAAGGCGGTGGAAACGCGCCTTTACCGCGCGCGCATGAAATTGACCGAGAGTTTGAGGGTATAGCGATCCTTGCGCGTATGCTGATGTGACGACGGATAAAAACGAAGGACCACCCCCCAAAATGCCACCACCCAAACTCGACCGCCGGACGATCATGCGCGGCGCGGCGGGACTGGGAGTTACGGCAGCGCTGGGCGGGATGTTTCCCGGCTGGGCAATGGCGGGAACGGCCGGCGCGGCGCAGGGCGCGGTGCTTTCGGGTGAGCGTATCCGCCTCGATATCGGTCATACCCACGTTACGTTCGGCGGGCGCGAAGGCCATGCGGTGACGGCCAATGGCACGATGCCGGGCCCGCTGATCCGCCTGAAGGAAGGCCAGAACGTGCGCCTTTCCGTCGCCAATGGCCTGCGCGAGGATACGTCGATCCACTGGCACGGGCTGATCGTGCCATTCCAGTTCGACGGGGTGCCGGGGATCAGCTTTCCGGGGATCAGGCCCGGCCAGGTCTTCGACTACGAATTCCCCATCCGCCAGGCCGGCACCTACTGGTACCACAGCCATAGCAACATGCAGGAAGCGATGGGCCTTATCGGCCCCCTGGTCATCGATCCCGCAGGAGAAGAACCGGCGCCCTACGAGCGCGAGCATGTGATCGTGCTCTCCGACTGGAGCAGCGTCCACCCCCACATGCAACTGCGCCGCCTGAAGCAGCAGGGCGGCTACTACAACCGCCAGAAGCAGACGCTGAAAAGCCTGCTGGCGGGCCGCGACCAGCCCCTGTCGGAGCGGATGGACTGGGGTAAGATGCGGATGGACCCGACCGACATTTCCGATGTCACCGGCTCCACGTACGATTTTCTCATCAACGGCCATGATACGGCCGGCAACTGGACCGGCCTGTTCGCGCCGGGTGAACGGGTGCGGCTGCGCATCATCAACGCCTCGTCGATGACCAACTTCAACTTCCGTCTGCCGGGCTTGCCCATGACCGTGGTGGCGGCGGACGGGCAGGACGTGGAGCCGGTGGAGACCGACGAGTTCCAGATCGGCATCGCCGAAACCTACGACGTCATCGTCCGCCCGGAAAAGGCGGAAGCCATCGCGATCATCGCCGAGGCCATCGACCGTTCGGGCCTGTGCCGCGCCACGCTGGCGCCGCAGATCGGCATGGTCGCCGCCACCGTGCCGCTTCGCCAGCGTCCGCTGCTGGCAATGAAGGACATGGGCATGGACATGTCCGGAATGGACATGGCGAGCGGTACGCTGGACCTCAGCGCCCCTGCCGATGCGCCTGCTGCGGGCGGGCACGGCGCGATGAAGATGCGCGACAAGTCGCTGGCGCCGCCCAGCGTCAGAATGGGGCCGGGCGTGGCGACGATCTCCGCCGCGCCCGCCGACCGGCTGGGCGACCTGCCCACCGGCCTGGAGGATACGGGCCACCGCGTGCTGACGTATGCTGACCTGCGCGCGCTGGTCCCCGCCGCCGACCGGCGCGCGCCGGGCCGGGAACTCGAAGTCCACCTTACCGCCAACATGGAGCGCTACATGTGGTCGTTCGACGGCGTGAAGCTGAGCGAGAACCCCGATCCGCTGGCGTTCCGTCTGGGAGAGCGCGTGCGCGTCACGCTGGTCAACGACACCATGATGCCGCACCCGATCCACCTGCACGGCCATTTCTTCGAACTGGTCAACGGGGCGGAGGAGAAGCAGCCGCGCAAGCACACCGTCAATGTGCTGCCCGGCGGAAAGGCCAGCTTCGATCTTACCGCCGACGCTCCGGGCGACTGGGCCTTTCACTGCCATATGCTGCTGCACATGCATTCGGGAATGTTCCGCGTCGTGACGGTGCGGGCCGGGGAGGACGCGGCATGAAGCGCACCGTGCTGATCGCCCTGCCGCTGCTGGCGTTGACTGCCACAGGCGCGCAGGCGCAGGACCATTCGGGCCACGTAATGCCGGGCGCCGCGCCCGCCGAGGACAACGTGCCGGCTGCAGAGGACGTGCCGGCCGCTCCCCCACC
This sequence comes from Novosphingobium sp. P6W, assembly GCF_000876675.2. GTDB lineage: Bacteria > Pseudomonadota > Alphaproteobacteria > Sphingomonadales > Sphingomonadaceae > Novosphingobium. The sequence goes on along the minus strand of NZ_CP030353.1, from coordinate 233,861 downwards.
TGCCGTTCCGGCGGACCACGCCGCCGATGCCTATTACGATCCAGCACAGATGGCGCAGGCGCGCAAAATGCTGGCCTACGAAGGCGGCGGCATGCCCAATTCGATGCTGATGATCGATCGTCTGGAATGGCGTCCCGGTCCGGGCGGGGACGGCTACAACTGGGAGATCGAAGGCTGGACCGGCGGCGACATCGACCGGCTTGCCATCAAGTCCAAGGGCGAGGGCGATTTCACCGGCAAGGCCGAGAAGATCGAGCTGCAGGCGGGCTGGTTCCACGCGCTGGACCCCTGGTTCAACTTGCGCGTTGGGGTGCGGCAGGACCTTCAGCCGCAGCCGAGGCGGACCCATGCCGTCCTCGCCATCGAGGGGCTGGCGCCCTACTGGTTCGAAACCGAGGGCGAGCTGTTCCTGTCCCAGAAGGGCGAAGTGACGGCGCGCGGCGAGGTCAGCTACGACCAAATGATCACTCAGCGCATCGTGCTGCAGCCGCGCGCGGAAGTGAACCTTTCGGCGCAGGACATGCCGCAGCTGGAAACAGGGGCGGGCCTCACCTCGCTGGAACTGGGCCTGCGCCTGCGCTACGAATTCGTGCGCGAGTTCGCCCCGTATGTCGGCGTGAACTGGGAGCGCAAGCTGGGCAAAACCGCCCGCTATGCCCGCGCCGAGGGCGAGAGCCCCGGCGGCCTGCGTTTCGTGACGGGCGTAAGGTTCTGGTTCTGAAGGCGCGTCAGGCGGGAAGGAGCTTTTCCGCCAACGCAACGTGCAGCCGCAGTCCGGTTTCAAGCACGTCGTCGTTGAAATCGTAGCCGGGGTTGTGCAGCGCCGGAGAGCCGGGGCCGCGCGCCTGGCCCAGCCAGATGTAGGCGCCCTTGCAGGCCTGCAGCATGAAGGAAAAATCCTCCGAGGTGAAAGCCGGTTCGGGGGCGCGCAGGGCGGTGCCCACGGTGGCGGCAATCTCCAGCGCTTCGGCGGCGGCTTCCTCGTCATTGATCGTGGCGGGATAGTAGCGTTCGTAATCGACCTGCGCCGCCACGCCGAACGACAGCGCGGTGCCCTGCGCCATTTCGCGCAGGCGCGTCTCGATCAGGTCCTGAATCGCCGGATCGAACGTGCGCACGGTGCCGATAATGCTCACGCTTGCAGGGATCACGTTGTGCGCGTTGCCGCCGTGCAGCTGGGTGACCGACAGCACGGCCGAGGACACCGCCGGTATCGCGCGCGAGACGATGGTGTTGAGCTGGCCGACCAGCGCCGATGCCGCAAGCAGCGCATCGGGCGTGCCGTGGGGCAGCGCGGCATGGCCGCCTTTGCCGGTCAGCACGATCTCGAACTTGTCCGCCGCTCCCATGATCGGGCCGGGGCGCGTGGCGATGGTGCCGGCGGGGAGGTCTGGCCAGTTGTGCAGCGCGAATACCCGGTCGCAGGGGAAGCGTTCGAACAGGCCTTCTTCCACCATGACACGGGCGCCGCCGAGGCCTTCTTCCGCGGGCTGGAAAAAGAAGTTCACGGTGCCGTCGAAATTGCGGGTGCGCTCCAGATGCTGCGCAGCACCGAGCAGCATCGCAAGGTGCCCGTCATGGCCGCAGCCGTGGAACACGCCGTCGGTGCGGCTGGCATAGGGAAGGTTGGTCTGCTCCTGAATCGATAGCGCGTCCATGTCGGCGCGCAGGCCTATGCTGCGCCCGGAAGTGCCATTGCGCAATACGCCCACGACGCCGGTCCTGCCGACGCCTTCATGCACTTCCAGCCCGATCTCGCGCAGCTTGTCGGCGATGATCGCGGCGGTGCGGCGCTCCTCGAAACCGAGTTCGGGATGCGCGTGGATATCGCGGCGGAACGCTACGAGCGGAGAGAGCAGGTCGTCGATGGCAGCATTCATGGGCGCGGTCCTCAGTGCTGCTCGCCGAACAGCTTCTGTATCGGGTAGTGGTGCTTGATGAAGGGCGATTTGATGACGACGTAGCTGAAATATTTCTCGATACCGTAGTCGCCCTCAAGCATCCCTTCGACGATCGACTGGTAGTGGCTTACGCCGCGCGCCACGAACTTCAGCAGGTAGTCGTAACCGCCGCTGACAAGGTGGCATTCGACGATCTCGTCGAGCTTCCTGATCTTCGTCTCGAAGCGCGAGAAATCCCCAGACCGGTGCTCGGTCAGGGTGACTTCGGTGAACACGGTCAGCATCTCGCCCAGCTTGTTGAGATCGATCTGGGCGCTGTAGCCTGAGATGAAGCCGGCCTTTTCCAGCCGCTTGACGCGGGTAAGGCAGGGGCTGGGGGAAAGCCCCACGGCGTCCGCCAGTTCCACGTTGGTCATGCGTCCCGCGCGCTGCAACTGCGCGAGTATCTTGAGATCTATCCGGTCGAGCTTCAGCCCCAATGTCATGCCTGTGTTCCCCCCTTTTCGTTCAGCTTATCGACTGCCGGATGTCCGGTTCGTCGAGCAGGCTGTCCAGGGTGCGACCTATGCGTTCGAATATCATATCCATCTCATCATCTGTGCAACACAGCGCGGGCGCAAGCCCTATGATGTTGTCGGCAAAGGCCCGGAAAATAACGCCGTTTTCGTAGCCGCGCTTGAACAGGCGGTCGGCGAGGGCCAGCGACGGGTCGAAACGGGCCTTGCTGCCCTTGTCCGCCACCAGTTCGATGGCGCCCAGCATGCCGCGTCCCCGCGTATCGCCGACCAGCGGGTGCTGCGCGATGGCGGCTAAGTTCGCTTCGAAGCGCCTGCCCACGCTTTGCCCGTTGGCAAGGATGCCGCCCTCTTCATAAAGGCGCAGCACTTCCAGCGCGACGGCGGCGCTGACCGGGTGACCGGAATAGGTCAGCCCGTGCCCGATGGCGAGGCTGGCGTCGGCGCCGTCGGCGATGCCCTGGTAGACCTTGTCCGACATCAGCAGCGCGCCCATCGGTGCGTAGCCGGCAGTCAGGCCCTTTGCCAGGGTCATGAGATCGGGGCTTACTCCTTCGGCCTCGCACGCGAACATCGGGCCAGTGCGGCCGAAGCCGGTGATGACCTCGTCGGCGACGAACAGGATGTCCAGTTCGGTGCAGGTATCGCGCATGGCTTTCAGCCAGCCCACCGGCGGCACGACGACGCCGCCCGATCCCTGGATCGGCTCGCAGAAGAAGGCGGCGACATTGTCCGCGCCAAGCTGCTCTACCTTGGCCTTCAACTGGCTCACCGAAGCGGCGATCAGGGCAGCATCATCGGCCGCATCGCTGCGATAGCCGTAAGGCGAGGCGATGTGGTGCTGCCATTTCAGCGGCACGTCGAAATTGCGGTGGAAGTTGGCCAGCGCGGTAAGGCCCGATCCGGTCGAGCTGGAGCCGTGGTAGCCGCGTTCCAGCGCGATGAACTGCTTCTTGGAGGGTTTGCCCAGCGCGTTCCAGTAATGGACGATATAGCGGATCGCGCTGTCCACCGCGTCCGAACCGCCCAGCGTGAAGAAGACATGGTCCAGCCCCTCGGGAGAAAGCGCGACGAGGCGCTCGGCCAGGCGGATGGCGGGTTCGCTACCGAAGTGGAAGTACCCGGTGGCATAGGGCAGGCGGCGCATCTGCTCGGCGGCGGCTTCCACGATGCTTTCATGACCATAGCCGACGTTGACGCACCACAGCCCGGCGAAGGCATCGAGCAGGCGGTTGCCGTCGATATCGGTGAGCCACATGCCCTGTCCGCTCTGGAGGATCGTCGCGCCGCGCGCTTCGTGGCCGCGGAACGAGGTGACCGGGTGGATCAGGTGGTCCCGGTCGATTTCCAGAAGTGAGCGGTTCGAATTCGGCATGACTGCGGGGCTCGCATCAGTTGTTGATGGGCCTAGCCTAGGGTCGCGGCGCGGATAGAAAGCGCCGACTTTGGGAGGTTCTTCCGAACAGCGCGGTTATTTGCGATGGGGAGGCGGCATTTTGTGCCGCCTCCCCATCAAGGCATATTTCACGTCAGCGCGTCGGCCACGGCCATGCCGCAGTCCTGCGTGTTGGCCTTGCCCTTGAGGTCGGCGGTGCGCCGTTCGGGGTCGGCCAGCACGGTTTCCACCGCGCGCATGATCGCGGCGGCCGCTTCGGCTTCGCCCAGATGTTCGAGCATCATCGCTGCCGACCAGATCTGGCCGATGGGATTGGCGATGCCCTTGCCGGCGATATCGGGGGCAGAGCCGTGGACCGGCTCGAACAGCGAGGGGCCGGTACGGTCCGGGTTGATGTTGCCCGAGGGCGCCACGCCGATGGTGCCGGTGCAGGCCGGGCCAAGGTCGGAAAGGATATCGCCGAACAGGTTGGAGGCCACGACCACGTCGAAACGGTCGGGGTTCATCACGAACTGCGCGGTGAGGATATCGATATGGTACTTGTCCACGCGCACTTCGGGGTAGGCTTTCGCCATTTCCTCGACCCGCTGGTCCCAGAACGGCATGGTGATGGCGATGCCGTTGGACTTGGTGGCGGAGGTGAGGTGCTTCGCGCCGCGGCTCTGCGCAAGGTCGAACGCGTAGCGCAGCACGCGGTCGACGCCGAAGCGGGTCATCACCGTTTCCTGGATGACGATCTCGCGGTCGGTGCCGGGAAACATGTGGCCGCCCACCGCGCTGTATTCGCCTTCGGTGTTTTCGCGCACGATCCACATGTCGATGCTGCCGGGGCCGCGCCCGGCCAGCGGCGAGGGTACGCCGGGCATCAGGCGGGCAGGGCGCAGGTTCACGTACTGGTCGTATTCGCGCCGGAACTGCAGCAGCGATCCCCACAGCGAGATATGATCGGGCACCGTATCCGGCCAACCGACCGCGCCGAAGAAGATCGCGTCCGGCGCGCCGATCTGGGCCTTCCAGTCATCTGGCATCATCTTGCCGTGCTTCGCGTAGTAATCGCAGCAGGCGAAATCGTGCCATTGCTGCTCGATCGAGAAGCCGTAGAGCCGGGCGGCCTTTTCGAGGACGCGGATACCTTCGGGCATGACTTCGGTGCCGATCCCGTCGCCGGGGATGACGGAGATGGCGTAGCTGCGTGTATCGACCATGGATCTAAGTCCCGTCAGAGTTTGAGGCCAGCGATATGGAAGGCCTTGGATTCCAGATATTCCTCAATGCCGGCGCGGCCGCCTTCGCGCCCCAGGCCCGACATCTTGACGCCGCCGAAAGGCGCCATTTCCATCGCGATCGAGCCGGTGTTGAGCGCGACCATGCCGGCCTCCAGCCTTTCAGCCACGCGAAAGGCGCGGTGCAGGTTCTCGGTGTAGAAGTAGCTGGCAAGGCCGTATTCGGTGGCGTTGGCCATCTCGATCGCCTGTTCCTCGTGCGTGAAGCGGAAGAGCGGGGCCACGGGTCCGAAGGTTTCCTCACTCGCCAGCAGCATGGACGGGGCGGCATCTGTCAAAACCACGGGCGCGGCGAAGCGATCGAAGGTCATGTCGTTCGCGCCGCTGGCGAACAGCGCCGCGCCCTTGCTCAGCGCATCGTCGATATGGGCCTTCACCTTCTCGGCGGCGGCGGCGTTGATGAGCGGGCCGATGGTGGTGCCGGGCTGGTCGCCGGGGCCGACGCGCAAGGCGGACACTGCCTTGGCGAGCTTTTCGGCGAAAGCATCGTAGACGCTGTCCTGCACCAGAATGCGGTTGGCGCAGACGCAGGTCTGGCCGGAATTGCGGAACTTGCTGATCATCGTGCTGGCGACGGCAACGTCGATATCGGCGTCGTCGAACACGATCAGCGGGGCATTGCCGCCCAGCTCCATGCTGGTTCGCTTCACCGTGTCGGCGCACTGGCGCAGCAGCAGGCTGCCCACCCGGGTTGAGCCGGTGAACGACAGCTTGCGCACCGTTGGGCTGGCGGTCAGCGCGCCGCCGATCGCGGCCGGGCGGCCGGTCAGCACGTTGATCGTCCCCTTGGGGAAGCCGGCCATCTCGGCAAGGCGGGCCAAGGCAAGGGCGGTGTAGGGGGTGAGTTCGGAAGGCTTGACGATCACCGGGCACCCCGCGGCAAGGGCCGGGGCGCATTTGCGGGTGATCATCGCGGCGGGGAAGTTCCACGGCGTGATGGCCACGGACACGCCCACCGGCTCCTTCATCACCAGCACGCGGCGATTGGCTTCCGGCCCCAGCACGTCATGGCCGGAGGCGCGGCGGCCTTCTTCGGCGAACCACTTGATGAAGGTCGCGGCATAGCGGATTTCGCCTTCCGCCTCGGCCAGCGGCTTGCCCTGTTCGGCGGTCATGATCCGGGCAAGATCGCCGACGTTTTCCAGCACCAGCGCGTGCCAGCGCTCCAGCATGGCGGAGCGATCCCCGGCAGTGCGGGCACGCCATGGGCCGAAAGCGCCCTGTGCGGCGGTAATGGCGGCTTCGGTGTCGTCCATGTCCAGGTCAGGCACGGTTCCGATCACCGTTCCCGTTGCCGGATCGTCGACAGCAAGGGTCGCGCCGCTGCCGCCCTGCACCCATTCGCCGCCGATGAACGCGGCTTCCCGGAAAAGGCCCGGGTCCTTCAGTCCTGCAATCATGATGATCCCGTCACCCCAGAGCCTGGTTGATGAGCGAGAACGTGCGCGCCAGCACGCCCGCCTGCGGCGCCGTGCCCCGGCACATGCGCGTTACCCGCCCGACGCAGGGCAGGCCCATTTCATCGAGCCAGCCCGAAAGGCCGCTGTCGTCCGGAACATCGAGGCGGCAGAACATGCCGGCGTTAGATCCCAGCCAGTGCGATATCAGCGCTTTTGCCCCGCCGATATCCGGCGCTACGGTCGGCCCGATGGCATATCCCCGGCCGAAGCGGCGGAACAGCGCGTAGCCCGCCTGATTGCCATCACGGTTGAGCACGACGCCTTGGGTATAGCTGCAAAGGTATTCGACCGCGCGGCCCCGGTTCAGCCCGGTAGCGTGGCGGTCCAGTTCTACGATGTCGGAGATTTCGCCCGCCTTCATCGGCGCCACGCGCTCGTTCGGGATCAGTTCGGGGATCGGCACGGAGAAGGCCGCGCCCTGATGCTGGTAGACCGAACCCACCGTCTCGAAACCAAGCGCGCGGTAGAGGTTCAGCCCCTCGGCGGTGGCGTTGAGAAGAACGGTTCGTTCGCCGATCTGCTCGAGCGCGGCGTTCATCAGCTGGCGGCCCAGGCCCTGGCCCTGCACGTCCTTCGATACAATGACCATGCCGATCGAGGCGACATCCTCGCCAAAGGTCCACCACATCGTGGTGCCGACGATCCTGCCTTCGCTTTCGGCGATTACGCCCTGGCCGAGATCGAGCATGCGATCCCAGTCCTTCTCCCGGTGCGGCCATTGCTGTTCGCGCGAAAGCTCATAAGCGGCGGACAGGTCGTCCGGCCCCATGGCCCTCAGCTGAACGGCCTTTTTCAGGCCTGTTGCCATTTCCTTGTTCCTCCAGAACGGCGTGCAGCCTCCTCCACGTGGAGGAGGCGATTGGCCTGACAGTAGAATCTGCCTGCTGGAATAAGGTGCCGCCTTCCGAATTAATTCAGAACATTATCGCGGAGCGTATCGCGGGGAAACGCTAAATGCCGCGCGGCGGACCGTATATCCGGGGTTGGAATCACCCAAGGGAGCGCCGCATGAACAGCTTCAACCCCCTCCTGATCGGCGCCGAGGCCGCCAACAACTTCGTCGCGGGCCGCCGTCTGGTGGGCGATGGCATGGCGATGGACGTTCGCCGCCCGTCCGACGCCAATGTCTATGCCGCGCTTGACAGTGCCGGCGCCGGGCAGGTCGATGCCGCGGTAGAAAATGCCTTTAGCGCCTTCAAGACCAGCGGCTGGGCCAGCACCGATCCGCGCGCCCGCATGAAGGTGATGCGCCGCTGGGCCGATCTGATCGAGGCCGATGCCGCCCGCCTCGCCCCGCTGGAAGCGGTGGGATCGACGCGCACCATCGGCGAAATCCTGGCCTGGGATTTGAGCTACACCGCCGAATGCCTGCGCTTCTTCGCCGAATTCGCGGACAAGATGGGCGGCGAGGTTGTGGCCACCACGCCTGACAAGCTGGGCATGACCATCACCGAGCCTTACGGCGTGGTGGCGGCGGTGGCGCCGTGGAACCTGCCGCTGGTCATGGCTGCATGGAAGATCGCCCCTGCCATCGCGGCGGGCAATTCGGTGGTGCTCAAGCCTTCGGAACTCACGCCGTTCAGCATCGTGCGCGTGGCGGAACTGGCGATCGAGGCGGGCCTGCCGGCGGGCGTGTTCAACGTAGTGCAGGGCGATGGCCTCTCGGTCGGCGATCCGCTGTGCCGTCATCCGCGCGTCTCGAAGGTCAGCTTCACCGGATCGACCGCGACCGGCATCGCCATCATGCGCGCCTGTGCCGAGACCGGACCCAAGCCGGTGACGCTGGAACTGGGCGGCAAAAGCCCGCAGATCGTCTTTGCCGATTCCAAAGATCTGGGCCAGGCCGCTGCCACAGTGGCGCGGGCGATCACGCTCAACAGCGGACAGGTCTGCGTCGCCGGATCGCGCCTGCTGGTGCAGGACAAGGTGGCCGAGGAAGTGGTCGGCCGGATCGTCGCCGCCTTCGAGGCGCACCGCATGGGCGCGACCTGGGACGATGCCACCACGATGGGCCCGATCATCTCCGAAAAGCAGCTTGGCCAGATCGACGGGACCGTGTCGCGCGCGCTGGCGGCTGGCGGAGAGGCCGTGACCGGCGGCCGCCGCGCTCCCGCGCCGCAGCAGGGCAGCTATTACCTGCCCACCCTGCTTACCGGCTTGGCGCAGGACAGCGAGGCGGTGCAGGGCGAAATCTTCGGCCCGGTGCTGACCGTGCAGACCTTCGCGGACGAGGAGGAGGCCTATGCCCTCGCCAACGACAGCGCTTATGGCCTTGCGGCGGGCGTCCACACCGGCAACCTCGACCGGGCGCTGCGTGCGACGCGGGCGCTGGAGGCCGGGACGGTCTGGGTGAACCGCTATGGCCGCAGCAATGATTTCATGCTGCCGACCGGGGGCTTCAAGCAGTCCGGCATCGGCAAGGATCTGGGGCGCGAGGCTTATGCCGCGAACCTCAAGAGCAAGGCCGCGCTGATCCAGTTGTGAGTTGGGTGTCGTCCCGGACCTGTTCCGGGACGACCAATCAGTTTTGCGCGAACCTGCCGATACGGTAGTGCGAAAGGTCGATCGCGGTCGCGCCGGTAGCGATCAGTTCGGCCATCGTTTCGCCTACGCCGGGGCCAAGCTGGAAGCCCGCGCCGCAAAAGCCGAAGGCGTAGAACAGCCCGCTGACGGCGCCGCTGGGCCCCATCACCGGCTGATCGTCCGGCAGGTAGCTTTCGATGCCGCTCCAGGTGCGGATGATGTTCACCCGGCCGATGGCGGGAAACAGGCGCTGCATCTGGCGCCATTGACCCAGGCTGTTGGCGGGGTCGATGTAGACGCGGTAGTCGTCCGGGAAGGTCTGGTTCTGCATGCTGCCGCCGATCACCAGATTGCCGCGCTCCACCTGCCGGAAATAGACCGATTCCACCGTATCGGGCGTCGCCACGCCGATGGACGGGCCGATCGCGTAAGGCAGCGGCTCGGTTACGCACATGTTCGGCCCGCGCGAGGTGAGGGGGACCGTCTCGCCGAATCCTTCGACGAAAGTCCTGGCCCATGCCCCGGCGGTCACCAGCAGCGTGGGTGCGCGAAATTCGCGGCCGTCCGCAGTGCGCACATGGAAATCGCCGCCGTCCTTTTCGGCGCTGACGGCCTTGCAGTTTTCGTGGATCACCGCGCCCAGCCGCTCTGCCGCGCGGGCGAAGGCGGGGCCGGTGAGGCGCGGGTTGGCATGGCCGCACTGGGCGGAAAGCGATGCCGCCAGCACTTCCGGGCCGAGGAACGGGAAACGGCTGCGCAGCGTATTGCCCGACAGCATTTCCAGATCGAGGTCGGCCTGGCCGGCATCCAGCGCGTAGCTTTCCATCTTCGCCGCGATTTCAGGCTTGTCGCGGTAGCACACGCGCATGTGCCCGCGCTGGAGATACTCGACGTCGCTGCCGAGCAGTTCGCGGGCATTGCGCCAGATGGCGATGGAGCGGTTGGCGAGGGGCAACTGGTAGAGCGGGCGGCCCTGCCTGCGAACATTGCCGAAGTTGGTGCCGCTGGCCTGCCGGCCGACCAGGTCGGTCTCCAGCAGCGTTACCGACAGTCCGCGTTGGCGCAGGAAGAACGCCGAGGCGCAGCCCATGATGCCGCCGCCGATGATGAGCACGTCTGACTGATGCGGCGCGGTCATGCGGCGGGGGCCTCGGGTTCGTTCGCGGTGCAGAAGGCGACCGGCTTTACCGGCGCCGCGCCGCGCAGGCGGCCGACTGTTTCGATGGGCATGCCCGCCTCGGCGGCGATGACCTCGGCGGCGGCGAGGCCGCAGTAGCGGCCCTGGCAGCGGCCCATGCCGACGCGGCTGAGCGCCTTGGCGCGGTTGGCTTCGCGCGCGCCCGTTTCATTGACGACGGCGCGCAGATCTCCCGCCGAGATGCTTTCGCAGCGGCAGACGATGGCATCGCCGGGCAGCGCGGCTGCCTGGGCGACCGGCCAGGGGAATGCCTGCGCCAGTCCCTTGGCGAAGCGGTCGTACCCGGCGATGGCGCGGCGCAGCTTCTGCCGCTCGCCCGCCACGATGGGCAGGCCGAAATCGCCCAGCGCGGTGAGCGCGGCGAGCGTGCCGCTGGCCTCGGCAGAACGGGCGCCGAGAATACGCGCGCCGTCGCCGCCCAGATAGACACCCGGCACCGAGGCGCGCCCATCCGCATCGCGGACCGGCAGCCACTGGCGCACGGCGGGATCGAAGGCGAATTCGCAGCGGGCAAGGTCGGCCAACTGGGTTTCCGGGCGCAAGTGATGGCCCATGCCCACGGCATCGCAGTCGAAGCGCATCTCGCGCCCGTTTGCGAGGCGGACGGCTACGGCGCTCACCCCGTTTTGCGCGTCGCCCTCGATCTCGATCGGGGTGACGCCGTGGTGCATCGCTACGCCGGCGCGCTTCAGGGCGATGGTCAACATCACGCCATTCCACAACGCGCCGGGCTGCGCCGCCAGTCTGGGCAGCGCTGCGATCCGGGCGGAGGCGGGCGCGGTGTTCAGAACCGCCGCCACGTTCGCTCCCGCCTTCACATACTGCTGCGCGACGAGGTAGAGCAGCGGGCCGGAGCCGAGGAACACCACTTTGCTGCCGATCGCGCAGGCCTGCGCCTTGAGCGCGATCTGCGCTGCGCCCAGGCTGTAGGTGCCCGCGTGGTTCCAGCCCTTCACCGGCATCACCCGGTCGGTAGCGCCGGTGCACAGGATCAGCCCGTCATAGGGTATCGACCGGTGCGCCCCGTCCGCGCCGACTGTCCAGACCTGTCCGCCCGAAATGTGCCAAACGAGGGTTTCGGGGCGATAGTCGATGTGCGGGATCATCGCGTCGAACGTCTGGTGAATGTCCCGCGCCCGCTTGGCTTCGGTGCCGTAGAGAGCTTCGTGACTGCGGGTGAAGCCTTCGGGCTGGCGGCGATAGATCTGGCCGCCCGCACGGCGGCCTTCGTCGATCACGACGGGGCGGATGCCCGCCGCGACCAGCGTCTGCGCGGCGCGTACTCCGGCCGGTCCGGCGCCCACGACGACTATGGATGGTTGAGCCATGTCGCCCCCGGTTCGGTTGTCACGATCCTTAATCCCTCTGCCGCCGGGGTGGAGCAGGCGCGCAGTTTCGTGCCGTCCTCGGTCCAGACCCAGCAGTCCTGGCAGGCGGCCATCAGGCAAAAGCCCGAGCGGGCGCCGTCGCCGAATTCCGATTGTCGCAGCCGGTCGCCGCTCGTCAGCATGGCCACCATCAGCGTATCGCCTTCCAGCGCGCTGACTGGCCGGGCATCGACGTGGAATGAAACAGCGGCGCGGCCGGTTTCGCCGAGGCGGACGAAGCGGCCGCTCATGCCGGTTCCCGCGCGGCATATTGGGCGGATGCCAGCGCGTCCTCGCCCAGATGGCATAGCACGTCGTTCCCGGCGGCCAGCGTTCTGCGGGGCGGGAAATGGGTGTCGCACGTACCCGCGACGCGCAAGGTGCAGCGTGGCAGGAAGCGGCAGAGGTCGACCCCGGTAGCCGGGGTGACAGGCGGCAGGGGCACGCAGCCTGCGCCGTCAGGCAGCCAGCCGGGCCGCATTTCGGGCACGGAGGAGATCAGCATGTCGGTATAGGGGTGATAGGGCGCCCGCGCGAAGGAGCGGCACGGCCCCTGATCGGCCACGTCGCCGAGGTAAAGCACCATTATCTCGTCGCAGATGGCGCGCACGGTGGAGATATCGTGGCTGATGAAGATCATCGCGATGCCCAGATCCCGGCGAAGTTCGGCCAGCAGATCGAGGATCGCCGCGCCGACCACGGTGTCGAGCGCGGATGTGACCTCATCGCACAGGATCACCTCGGGGTCCGCGGCCAGCGCGCGGGCAAGGTTGACGCGCTGTTTCTGCCCGCCGGAAAGGTCGGTGCAGCGGCGATCTGCAAGGCTGCGCGGCAGGCGGATACGGTCGAGCAGGTCGTCCACCCGCGCATCCGCTTCCGCGCCCCTGAGGCGGTGGTAGAAGGCGAGCGGGCGCTTCAGGATCTGGCCCACGGTATGCGCAGGGTTCAGCGCCACGTCGGCGTTCTGGAACACCGTCTGGATGCGGCAGAATTCTTCCCGGCTGCGGCCGTCGAGGCCTTTGGGCAGGACGCCGCCGTCAAGCAGCACTTCCCCGCGCGCGGGCGGGACTAGGCCGGCGATGGCGCGCGCCAGCGTCGATTTGCCCGAGCCGGATTCGCCGATGACGCCCAGGATTTCGCCGCGCTGCAGGGTCAGCGAGATATCGCGCAGGACCGGGATTGCCGGATTGCCCTGACTGTCGATCCGGCCATATCCGGCGGTGAGGCCGCGTACTTCCAGCAGCGGGATCGGCGTGGCGCGCGAAACCCCGGCCTCGGCCTTGCGCGAGGGGCGGGCGGCGGCCATCAGCGTGCGGGTATAATCGTCCGCCGGGGCGTTGAGGATCTGGTCGGTGGTCCCGGCCTCGCGCACTTGTCCCTTGTTCAGTACCACGATGTGGTCGGCCATCTGCGCCACCACGGCAAGGTCGTGGCTGACATAGACGGCGGTGGTGCCAAGATCGCGCACGACGCGGCGGAAGGCTTGCAGCACGCCGATCTGGGTGGTCACGTCGAGCGCGGTGGTCGGCTCGTCGAGGATGACCAGTTCGGGGTCGGTGATGAGCGCCATGGCCGCCATCAGGCGCTGCAACTGGCCGCCGGAAAGCTGGTGGGCATAGCGCTGGCCGATGGTCTCGGGATTGGGCAGCGCAAGGGCGCGGAACAGGTCCACCGCCTTGGCCTGCGCTGCGGCGCGGGTCATCGCGCCGTGGATCAGCGCGGGCTCGATCACCTGGTCCATCAGCGTGCGCGAGGGGTTGAAGGCGGCCGCGGCGCTTTGCGCCACATAGGCAATGTGGTGGCCGCGCAGGGCGCGCAGCGCTGGCTGCGCAAGCGCGGTGATCTCGGCGTCGCCCACCTGGATGCGCCCAGCGGTGATCGCCGCGCCGGGGCGGACGTGGCCCAGCAGCGAGAGGGCGATAGTGGTCTTGCCCGAACCGGATTCGCCGATCAGCGCCAGAACTTCGCCGCGCGGGATGGAAAAGCTGACATTGTCGACGATGACGATCGGCTGCCCTTCCTGCGTTTGCGCGCTGATCTGGAGGCCCTCTACACGGACATGGGGTGTATCCGAAGCGTACATCAGCCGCGCTTTCCGTGCACCGAAAGCGCATCGATCAGAAGATTGACCCCCACCGTCAGGGTGGCGATGGCAAGGGCGGGCATCAGGATCGCCCATGCGCCTTCCGGGACGCCGGAAATGTTCTCCCGCACCAGCGAGCCGAGGTCGGCGGCAGGCGGCTGCACGCCAAGGCCGAGGAAGCTCAGCGCCGAAAGCAGCAGCACGATGAACATGAAGCGAAGGCCGAAATCGGTCAGCAGCGGGTGGATCATGTTGGGCAGGATTTCGCGCAGGGCGATGTGGATCGGCCCTTCGCCGCGGGCGCGGGCGACGACGACGAAGTCCATCTGGTAAAGGTTCACCGCCAGCGCGCGGGCGATGCGGTAATTGCCCGGAACGTAAGTCAGCCCGGCGATCAGCAGCAGCAGCCACAGCGAGGAGCCGAACGCCGCGACCATCACCAGCGCCAGGATCTTGGACGGGATCGAGATCACCGTGTCCATGAAGCGTGACAGCAGCTCGTCCATCCACGGCCGTCCCACCGCCGCCGTCAGCGCCAGCGAGGTGCCGATGGTGCAGGCGATGATCGCCGCGCCCGCGCCCAGCCCCACCGTGTACCGTGCGCCGGATAGCAGGCGGCTCAGCACGTCGCGGCCCAGATAGTCGCTGCCGAGCAGGAACCGGCCCGAGGAACCGTCGAACACCGCGCGGTCGACGAAAGCGCCGATCGGGTGCGGGGCCAGCAGCGGGCCGAGCAGAGCGATCACGATCCAGAACAGGACAAGGCCCAGCCCGACTTTGCCGGAGACCGGAAGGCGGCGCGCCCAGCGCCTGGAGGCGCGCAGTGTGTGGCCCTTGGTCATGCGTTGCGGAGCCTCGGGTTGGCGAGGATCGCGGTAAGGTCCGCGACCAGCATCAGGAGGAGATAGACGGCGCAGAAGATCATCGCGCAGGCCTGCAGCAGCGGCATGTCGCGGCTGGTCACGGCATTGACCATCAGGCTGGCGAGGCCCGGATAATTGAAGATGGTCTCGACGATGATGGCGCCGCCCAGCAGGTAGGACAGGCTCAGCGCCACGGCATTGACGATCGGCCCCACGGCATTGGGCAAGATGTGCCGGGTCACGATGCGGCGCGGGCACACGCCTTTCAGCAGGGCCATTTCCACATAGGGACGGTCCAACTGGTCGATGATCGCGGCGCGGGTCATGCGGGCCATCTGGGCGATCACGACGACGCACAGCGATACGATCGGCATCGCCAGCGCCTGCAGGGTGGCGCCCCAGGTCGCCTCTGCCGGGAGCATCGAGATCGAGGGCAACACCCGCAGCTTCACCGAAAAGATCAGCACCGCCAGCGTCGCCACCAGGAATTCGGGCAGTGCTACCATCGAAAGGGTGACGAGGTTGAGCGCGCGGTCCAGTCGCCCGCCCCGGTTCATCGCGCTGGCAATGCCGATCAGCAGGGCCATGGGCACCGCCACCAGCGTGGTCAGCGCGGCGAGCAGCAGCGAATTGGGCAGGCGCGTGGCGATCAGGTCGGAAACCGGCATGTCGGCCACCAGCGACTTGCCGGCATCGCCGCCCGCCATCGCCGCGACCCATGCGCCGAAGCGGGCATAGGCCGGTCGGTCCAGCCCCATTTCATGGCGCAGGGCGGTGATCTGGGCAGGCGTCGCTGTCTGGCCGAGGGCTTCCTGCGCGGCGTCGCCGGGCAGCAGGTCGCTGATCGCGAAGACCACGAGCGAGACTAGGAACAGAGTCAGCAGCGAGGAGCCGATGCGCCCGGCCAGCATCCGCAGGACCTTGTTGGTGCCCGAACCTTGAGAAGCGGCAGCCACGGCGATCAGTCCTCCCACCACAGATGCTCGGCAAAGCCATAGCCCATGAAACCGCCCAGCGGCACCGGATACCAGCCCTTGAGGCGGCGGTCGTAGCCGTCGAGCAGGCTGATGAAGACCGGGATGCCGACGCCGCAGTGGTCGCGCACCAGCCCCTGCATTTCGCCGTAGAGTTGCTTGCGGCGCGCCTCGTCGGCCTCGCCGCGCGCTTCCAGCAAGAGGCTGTCGAAGCGCGGGTTCTTCCACCCGGATTCGTTCCAGGCCGCGTCGGACTTGTAGAACAGGCTGAAGATCAGGTCGGCGGTCGGGCGCGGGTTGGTGTTGCCGAAACCCAGTGGGTGCTTCATCCAGTGGGTGGACCAGTAGCCGTCCGCAGGAACCCGGTTGACCGCCAGATTCAGCCCTGCGCGCGCGCCGTATTCCTGCAGGATCGAAGCCATGTCGACCGACCCTTCCGCCGCCGGGGAGGCGAAGATCGGCAGGCGGGCGGTGCCGATCCCGGCCTTGGCGAAGTGCCAGCGCGCCTTGTCGAGGTCCAGCGTGGTCTGCGGCAGGTCGGCGCGGTAATAGGTGTGGAACGGCGGGATCGGCTGGTCGTTGGCGATCGTCGCATAATCGCGGAACAGCGCACGCTTGATGAGCGGGCGGTCCATCATCTGCTTTATCCCCGCCACGAAATGCGGGTTGGACGTAGGTAGCTGGTCCTGCCGCATGATGAGGTTCGAATAGAGCGAGGACGGCGTTTCGCGCACGATATGCCTTGCCGAACCGGCGATGCGCTGGGTGGAGCGGGCGTTGACCGCCAGCACCATATGCACGTCACCCGAAAGCAGCGCGTTGACGCGGCTCACTTCGTCGGGGATGCCGATAAGCTCGATCTCGTCGAGATAGGGCTTGCCGGGCTTCCAGTAGTTCCTGTTGCGCTGGACCAGCGTGCGCACGCCCGGCGTGAAGGCCGTCATCCGGTAAGGGCCGGTGCCATTGCCGCCGGTGAAGCGCTTTTCGCCGTCCGCGATGATCGCGAAGTGCGACTGGGCCAGCATCACCGGCAGATCGGCGTTGGGGCCGGCAAGCTGGATGGTGAGGGTGAGCGGGCCGGTGGCCTCGATGGCGGTGAACTGTTCGGCGATGGCGGCCAGCTTCGATGCGGTCGCCGGGTTCTTGTGGCGCAGCAGAGAATATACGACATCGGCCGAGGTAAGGCTCTTGCCGTCGTGGAAGGTCACGCCCTTGCGCAGGGTGATATGCCACAGGGCCTGGTCGTTGCTCTCTATGGCCTGCGCCAGCGAGGGCACCGCGCGCTGGTCGCGGTCCAGCTCGGTCAGGCAGTTGTAGAGCATGAAGTGGCGCACGTAGTCGCTGGAAAGCGACCCTTTCGCCGGATCGAGCGTATCGCCGGTGGAAAGCGACATGCAGGCCGCGCGGATGCGGCCGCCCTGTCGGGGCGGGCCTTCGGCCGCTTCGCGCAAGGCGCGGCGGACCGGCCCGTCGCCGGGCAGCAGGAGCCCTCCGGCGGTGACGACCACGCCTGTGCCCAAGGCGGCGCCCAGCAGGGTACGGCGCGAAAGGCCCCGGGAAGGATTGCGGCTGTCTTCCATCAGTGAAGGATGTCCTGCAGCTTGTACCAGGCGCCGACGGCGGGCAGGAACCAGGGCTTGCCGAGATGGCCGGGGATGGCGGGCCAGGCGAGGTCTTCCCACGGATTTGCGGCGATATCGCCGCCCATGTAGCGCGCCATCTGCCCGCCCATGTGGACCGACATCTGCACGCCGTGCCCGCTATAGCCCATGGCGTAGAACAGGCCCTCATGCTCGCCCGCGCGGGGCAGGCGGTCGGCGGTGAGGTCGACCATGCCGCCCCAGACGTGATCGACGCGGGTATCGGCAAGTTCGGGGAACATGCGGCGCATCGCCGCGACAAGGATCGTGCCGCTCTTGGCGTCGCTTCTGGAATCCGAGATCGCAAAGCGGGCGCGGCCGCCGAAGATCAGGCGGTCGTCCTGCGTCAGGCGGAAGAAATTGCCCATCACCCGGCTGGTCACATAGTTGCGGCGGTTCGGGAACAGCCGCTCGACCAGCGCCAGTGCCAGCGGCTCGGTGGCGATGATGAAGCTGCCAACGGCCACCAGTCGCCGCTGGAACCAGCGGAACGGGGCCTGGGGAGGAGCGCCGCCAGTGGCGACAAGAACCTGCCGGGCGCGGATATGGCCGCTGCCTGCGGTAACCGTCCAGCCGCGGCCTGCGGCGCGTTCGAGGCCAGTCACCGGGGAATTTTCATAGATCGCCGCGCCTGCCGCTGCTGCGGCGCGGGCCAGCCCCATGCCGAAACGGCCGGGGTGGAGCTGGGCGCTGGTGGTCTGGAGCAGGCCGCCGTGATACTGCGAGGATGCGACTTCGCTGCCGATATCGCCCGGCGCGATCAGTTCGACATGGGGGTCCACTTCCGCCTTGAGCAGCGCATAGGCGCTTTCGATCTTGGCGAAATGCTCGGGCTTGGCGGCAAGCTTGAGGCGACCGCAGCGGCGGAACGAACAGTCGATCCCGTGATGCGCCGTCACGCGCTCCACCGTGTTCACGGCATCGACGTGGGCGCGGTAGAACCTTTGCGCCTTGTCCCGGCCGAGGCTGGCGACAAGGGCGCCGTAATCCTGGTGAGTGCCGTTGTTGCACTGGCCGCCGTTGCGGCCCGATGCCTCGCCGATCACCTGTCCGGCTTCCAGCACGGCGACGCTGGCGCCCTGTTCGCGCAGGGCCAGCGCCGCCGAGAGGCCGGTGAAACCGCCGCCGATGACCGCGACCTCCACTTCGCCTTCGGGCGCACCGGCGGCCGCGCCATCGAAGGCGGGGGCGCTGGCGAGCCAGTAGGAAAGGGGGCTTGGGCGGGTCATCGACTGCGCCATTCGCGTCAGAGGCCGACGACGGCGGGCAGGCAGCCGATGTGCGGGATCTCGATGTCGCGGTAGAACGGGCTCGACGGTTCGTGACCGCGCCCGACGAAGACCTGGCAGCCGAAACGCAGGTCCTTGGCGGTGTTGTGGTCGTAGCGGAAGCTGGAGGAGACGTGCATCATCTCTTCCGGGCCGCAGCCGAGCTGGTCGAACATATATTCGAACGCCTGCATGCGCGGCTTGTAGGCCTGCGCCATTTCGGCGGTGTATACGGCGTGGAAGGGTGCGCCCAGCATGTCGACGTTGGACTGGATCTGGTCGTTGCTGGCGTTGGAAAGGATCACCAGCGGGATCTTGTCGCCGATCGGCGAAAGGCCGCCGGGAACGTCTTCGTGCGGGCCCCAGGTCGGCACGGCTTCGTAGACCGACAGCGGGAAGGCTTCGTCATAAGCGATGCCCCACTTCCTGCAGGTACGTTCCACCGAATTGGCGATCACGTCCTTATAGGGCTGCCAGGGGCCCAGCACCTCGTCGAGGCGGTAGCGGGCCCAGTCGACGATGAAGGCCTCGATCCTGTCGGCGGGGATGGTGTCCTTGAAGAACACGCGCGCCATGTCGGACATGTGGAAGCGGGTCAGCGTACCATAGCAATCGAAGCTGATATATTTGGGCCGGAATGTCATCCAAGCGTTCCCTTGTAGTGATAACCTAGTGAAAAATATGCGCCGGCCGAACCGGCTCTGACCCCATGATTACCGCACGCCCTTGCCGAAAGTTTGCTCCGATCTCGGGGTGGATCACGGCGCATATCGTGCCATTTGTTGTCTCATTCGGCATAGATTGCCGTGGGCTTCGAAGGTGGGTCGGATCGCATCGCGGATTGGCGCCGGGGCGCCTCGCCGGCGGTAGTGTCGGCATTTTCTGCCGGGGGCTCAATAGCCCATGTCGCGCCGGACCAGACCTTCGGGCGCAAGGCCCTCGCGGTGGCGGCGGATGTTGGCGATCATGGCGCGCGCGGCCATCGCCGGATCGGTGACGCTGGCGATGTGCGGGGTCAGCAGAATGCGCGGATGCTGCCAGAAAGGGTGGCCGGCAGGCAGCGGTTCGGGCGCGGTCACATCCAGCACGGCCTGCGACAGTTGGCCATCGTCCAGCGCGGCGAGCAAGTCGTTTTCCACCAGGTGGCCGCCCCTGCCGACATTGATGAGGCAGGCGCCGCGCGGCAGCTTTGCGAACAGGTCACGGCACAAAACGCCGGTGGTCTGCGCGGTCAGTGGCAGCAGGCATACCAGGATGTCAGTGGCCGCCAGCATCTGCGTCAGCCCATCATCTCCCGAATAATGTGCCGCGTGTTCGATGGTGCGGGGCGAGCGGCTCCACGCGGAAAGCGGGAAGCCGAAGGGCGCAAGCCCCGCGATCACGCCGCGCCCCAGTTCGCCCGCCCCCAGGATCGAGATGCGGCGGCGCGGGGCGAGCAGCACCGGCAGTTCCTGCCAGCGCTCTCCCCGCTGCGCGCGGGCATAGGCGAAGAAGTCGCGGTGGAGCGAGAGGGCGGCGGCGCAGACGTATTCGACCATGCCGTCGATCAGATGCTTTTCGACGAGGCGCACCACGCTGACCTGCGGCGGCAGCAGGCCCATGTCGAACTGGTCCACCCCCGCGCCGGTCGAGAAGACCAGTTCGAGGCCGGGATGGCGCGATGCCAGATCGGCGGGCGGGGTCCAGGTGGCGAGATAGCGCACGGTGGCCGCATCGCCCGGCGTCTCGCGGTCATGGAACGCGATGTCGGGCGCTTCGGCGGCGAAGACGGCGCGCATTTTCGCGGCGCGGCCCATGTCGCCCAGAAACAGGAAAGTCATACGTGCTCGCTTTTCGTAAACGAAGCGAGGGGGCAAGATGCCTCCGCGCCGAGCCTGCGCCCACCCACAGGATGGGCGCAAGAGGGCAATCCTAGAAGCGGTAATTAGCCCGGACGGAGAAGCTGCGCGGCGCACCCGGGAAGGTCCAGAGCGCCGAGTAGGAGTTCGAGAACCAGCGCTTGTCGAACAGGTTGTCGACGTTGCCGCTGACGGTGATGTTGTCTGTCACGTCCACCGAACCGATCAGGCGCACCAGCGTGGCGGAAGGCAGGAAGTAGTTCGTCGCCGTTTCGCCCAGACGCTTGTCGATGTACTGGACCCCGGCGCCGATCGTCGCCTTGCGATCATCGCCGATGGTGAAGTCCTTCGTCAGCATCACGTTGCCGCTGTGCTTGGGAATGCCGATCAGCGGATCGCCGGGCAGGATCGGCTTCGCGAAATCGGGATCGTTGAATTCGGCGGTCCAGAACGCATCGGTATAGGCATATACGACCAGCAGGTTGAAGTCGTAGGGCAGCTTGGCGTTGAGATCGAATTCGACGCCCCGGCTCTTGGCAGAACCCACGGCGATGACGAAGCCCGAATTGGCCGGATCGGCGGTCAGGATGTTGGTCTTGGTCATGCTGAACAGCGCGACGGTGGCCGTGATGCCATTGCCGGGAGAGATGTACTTCGCGCCGACTTCGTAGGACTTGGACGATTCAGGCTGGAAAGTCTCGTTCTGAACGTTTGCGCCGTTGTTGGGGCGGAAGCCCTTGCCGAAGCTGCCGTAGAAGGACAGCGTATCGGTCGGCTGGACCACCACGCCGGCCTGCGGGCTGAACTTGGTGACCTTCTGCTTGAGGAGCAGGCCGTTATTGCGCGTCAGGAAGTCCTGGCGGAATTCGTCGTAGCGGCCGCCCGCGCGCACCTTCAGCCAGGAGGTGAGGTCGATCTGGTCGTAGAAGTAGGCGCCCCAGGAATAGTCCTGCTCCAGCCGGTCGTATACCAGCGACGCCCGTGAATTGACCGCAGGATAGGCGCCGTAGACCGGATTGAGCACGTCGATCGCGTTGATCGCCGCATTCGGCTGGCCGGTGTAGGCGGCGGGGCGGAAACGGGTCTGCACCTGGTCCAGCTTGAAGTAGTCGTAGTCGGCGCCGATCACCAGGGTATTGGCCATGCCTGCAACGTTGAAGTGGCCGGTCAGTTCGGCGCGGGTGATGAGGTTTTCCGACTTGAAGTTGTGATAGCGGCTCTGGCGCGAAAGCAGGGTGCCGGCGGTGGGGCCGGGCCGCAGGAACGGCTGGCGGCCGGCAACCAGTTCAGGCACTTCGCCAACGCCGCGCAGGTGCGTGGTGCGATAGGAAACGCCGGCGAGCATGCTCCAGTTGTCGCTGAAATCATGCTGTACCTGAAGCTGGTGACCCAGGATGTCGGCCTTCATCGGGCCGTCGCCCGGCTCACCCAGAAAGCGCGATGCGGGCAGGCGGGTGAAGTCGTTGTTGAAGATCGGAATGCCGCGGTCGAACGGCACCTTGAGCGAGGCGAATTCCAACTCGTAGGAAACCGTGGTCGAACTGCCCAGCTTGGCCAGGATCGATGGGGTGATGAAGATCTTTTCGGAGTGGATGGTGTCGCGGAAGCTGTCCGCGTTCTCGTAGGCGCCGTTGATGCGGACGGCGATGCTGTTGGAAAGGGGCGTCGTGTAATCGGCGTCGACGCGGTAGCTGTTCCAGCTGCCGCCCTGGACCTGAAGATTGCCCTTGGCCTGGAATTCAGGCTTCTTGGTGACGATGTTGACGGTGCCCCCCGGTTCGCCGCGCCCGAACAGTGCGGAAGTCGATCCCTTCAGGACGTCGATACGCTCGACGCTGGACGTGTCGCGCGGGCCGGAGAAACCACGGGCGTTGAAGCCGTTGACGAGGAAGCCGGTCGGCACGTTGTTGGCATCGCCCGCGAAGCCGCGGATCGCGTAGCCGTCCCACAGACCGCCGAAGTTGTTCAGCCGCGCGACGCCGCTGACAAGGTCGAGCGCGGTGTCGAGGCGGGTAAGGCCCAGGCCCTGCAGCACGGTGCCGTCCAGGCTTTGCACGTTCTGCGGGATGTCCTGCACGGGCAGATCCCCGATATAGGCCTGGCGCAGGCCGGTGACGACGATCGCACTACCTTCGGTGCCGGTTTCCGGCGCTTCCTGAGCGGAGACGGACGAAGCCGCCATCGTCGCAAGAGCAGATACGCTAACGGCGAGAATTTGGTTGAGTACGGAACTGGCCCTCATGGTATTCCCCTTTACTATTAGAGCTTGTCTATTCCGTTCCTATTCGATCGATGAGTTTCCCCATTCGGCACGACTATGGATCGTGAACGTTCGAATTCCCTGCGAATTTTTGTTATTAGCGCTTTGCTGCGCTTTGTTCGTAAGTTGAAGACTATGAGGTCTTCCGAGAATATTGCATCGAAAAAGTTGGTCCGGGCAGCGTAATGTTGTGAATGCCTGCCCATTTGCGCGCAATATGCCGGGCCGCTCACACCGCCTTTCGGCCTGCGGCCCGGCCGGGCATCACAGGTATTTCAGCCACCAGATATCCTTGCGGCGCTGCTTCAGACCGGCGAACCAGCGGGTGGGAATATACAGCGGCACTGCCAGCAGCGCGACCCAGATCCACACGGTGGCGACGTTGTCCACGCCAAACGCCGTGCCCTTGTTCGCGCCGTAGATCGCCAGGGCAACGAGGTAGATCGCCTTGAGGACATAAAGGTGCAGCAGGTAGAAGAACATCGGCGCGCCGCCCAGCATGGCTAGCATCGGCATCGTCCTATGATCCTGCACCTTTTCGAACAGCGCCATCATCAGCGCCCCGAACCCGATCGTGGGCATCAGGAACAGCAGCGAAGGGGGGTACTTGGTCAGCGCAAGAAAACTCATCACCGTGCGAAGCGGGGTTTCGGCGTGAAACCAGGGCTTGTCGCCATAGACGTTGGCGAAGCGGATCAACACGAAGCCCAGGATCAGTCCAGCGCCCAGCATGGTCAGGCGGCGCATACGCAGGGCCGGGTCGGAACCCTTCGCGAACCACGGGCCAAGCGCATAGCCCAGCGCGATCAGGCCGATCCACGGCAGCACCGGATACGTGGTCTTGGCGATCATGCCGCCGCCAAGCTCGATGATCGCGCGCTGGTGCAGGATAGCCCAGAGCGGATAGAACGGTTGCTCCGGCGTCAGCACGATACCGTCGAGCAGGTTGTGGCCGCACACGATGACGAGGCCGAAGGCGATCATGGCTGCGCGCGGCAGATAGATCAGGGCGGCCAGGGCGATCATGCAGATGCCGATGCACCAGATGACCTGCAACCAGAACGTGCTGGGCGGGAACTTGGCAGTCCATGCAAAGCCGACGAAGGTCAGCTCCAGAAAGATCAGGAACAGCCCGCGCTTGAGCAGGAACGCGGAAACTTCCGCCTTGGTATGCGACTGTCCGTAGAGCCAGGCGGACAGGCCGGTGAGCGCTACGAAGACCGGCGCGCAGAACGTTGATACCAGGCGGGTGAAGAACAGCGCCGGATCGGCCGTGGCGGCGTCCACCGGATCGGTGACCTGCATGTGCAGGAACCAAGTTTCACGCACATGGTCGACTAGCATGAACAGCATGACGAGGCCTCGCAGCGCATCGATCGCAATCAGGCGGGTCCGCGCCGCGGCGGGATTGGCCGGGCTTCGGTCCTTGTGCGCGGCGCCTGGCCAATCGCTGCTGGCTATGGTTCCTGATGCCATTCGTAATTCCCTTCGTAGTCCCTGCCGGGACCGGACTTCCCGCCGGCGGCCACCCTGGAGGGGGCGGCCGAGAGGCATTATAGAACGATGCGCGAAGCGGCGTGTGGTGATATACTATATCATCGCTTATCCATACTCGCAGGTTGGCGCCAGCCCGAATTTTTGCGGAGCGCGCAATTTCTGCATCGTGCTCATGGCGGACCCCCTATGGTCGTCGCTTCCCGGATGCGGAGGTTTCAAGCCTTCCGTCTTCCTTGAAAAAGCTATCCTCAAGGCCGGAGGATTTATGCCGAAGATGGGCGGCGGATAGGCGCGGCCTGCCTCTCTGGGCGGCAATGACGGCATGATGCGCTGCTAACCTTGGAATCCGGGGCTGATTCTCCCCGTCATTTTATGCCGCTCTTTCGCTGCGACAGCCGTTCGGGTTGCGGGGAGCACGCGGAGGCTATAGCGTGATGGATGTGACGGTAACGCCATGCCTTTCCATCAGCCGCCTTTGCGTGATGCTGTGCCTGTTTCTGGTACTGCTTTCGGCTGCGGTGCAAGGGGTGAGCGCGTCGGATCGTATCCAGCATGACATTCCCGGCGAAGTGCACGGCGCGCACCATCACGAAG
Organism: Novosphingobium sp. P6W; assembly: GCF_000876675.2. Lineage (GTDB taxonomy): Bacteria > Pseudomonadota > Alphaproteobacteria > Sphingomonadales > Sphingomonadaceae > Novosphingobium. Next base: position 209,201 of record NZ_CP030353.1, on the reverse strand, counting down.
GGCTTGGCGCGGTCACGCTGGACGGCGCCGATATTCACATAGATACCGCCGCCGACGAAGCGCAGGCCGAAAACGAGCGCGACGCCGAAGGCACCGTGCCCGCGCATCACCATCATCATGCCGATCATGGATCGAGCCTGCCGGCGCTTCATGGCGCGCAGTCGGCGGACATGGCTGCCTCATCTTTGCGGCTCGGCATTCCGCAGGTTGCCGCCGTTCCCGGCCAGACCGTGCACGCGCCCGAGCGCCCTCCGAAGACTTTGCCCTCCGCAGCCTGACCGTCCGCGCTTCGCCTGTAGGCGCGGACTTTTCTACATGCCTTTTAGCGGGGGCTTTTCATGTCCACTTGCCTTTCGAGGTGCGCCGCCGTGCGCACTGCGCGCCGGCTGTCTATTGGCGCCGCGTTTCTTCTCCTGACGGCCAGCCCGAACGTGCTGGCCCAGACCCTGAACCTTGCCGATGTGCTGGCCCGCGCGGCGCAGGCCGATCCCAGCGTCAGCGCTACCGCCGCGCGCATGGAAGCGGCCGAAGCCGGGGTGCGCCAGGCCGGGGTGCGCCCTCTCGACGCGCTGGCCTTCGATGCCGAGAATTTCGCCGGCACTGGCACTTACCGTCCAGCCAACATGGCCGAGACAACGCTATGGTACGAACGTACGCTGGAGCGTTCGGGAAAGCGCGATTCGCGGATCGACGCGGCGCGTTCCGAACTGGGCGTCATCCACCAGCGCGGACGACTGCGCACGCTGGACCTGTTGGAGCGGGTCGAGGAGGCCTGGGTCGATGCCCTTGCCGCCGAGGCCGCCATCGGCGTCGCCGAGGAACACCTGCGCTCCACCCAGGCGGTAGAGGGTGAAGTGAAGCGCCGGGTTTCGGCCGCGCTCGACCCGCTGTTCGCGGCGCAGCGCGCGCGTACCGACGCCGCGCAGGCACGCATCGCCCGCGATCAGGCGGTGCAGGCGGCCCGCATCGCGCGTGACCGGCTGGCCCTCTACTGGGGCGGCGCGGGTGACTTCACGCTCGACAAGGCCGAGTTCGAGGCGGCGGTAAACCTCGTCGGTCCACCGGCGCAGGAAGCGCCTGATCTCGACCTGCTCAATGCAGAGCGGGATGCCGCCAGCGCGCGCGTGCGCATGGAGGACGGCAAGGGCACCCCCGACCTCACCCTGAAGGGCGCGGTGCGGCATCTGGCGCAGTACGGCGACGTGGCTCTGGTGGTGGGCGCTTCGATCCCGATCGGCACACGCCGGGCAAACCGCGCCAATGTCGAACGCGCCATGGCCGAGCAGACCGCTGCGGAGGCCGAACTGGCGGTGTCGCGCATCGAGCGCGACCGCGAAATCGCGGGCCTTGTCGCCAACCGCGAAGCGACGGCGAGCGAGATCGGGCGGATCGACCGCGAAGTGCTGCCCGGCGCCCGCCGTTCGGTATCGCTGATCCAAGACGGGCTGCGGCGCGGGGGCCTTGCCTTCACCTACCTTGAGGCTGCCAACGCGCGCGAAGTGGTCACCCAGGCGCACCAGCACCGGATCGAACTGCTGCGCCGCTACCACCTTGCCGGAGCGCGGCTGGACCGCCTGACCGGCCGCTACGCTTCCCTTCTTTCCAGCGCGGAGAACCGCTGATGACCCCGAAATATCTGCTGCGCACCGGCCTGCCGCTGTCCCTCATGGCCGCCGTCACCCTGCTGTCCGCCTGCGGCGGCAATCCCGAAACACCCACGGAGGAAGGCGAAGGCCACGAAGCGGCCGAGGAAGAATTCGAACGCGGCCCCCATCGCGGGCGAATGCTGCGCGACGGTGATTTCGCCGTTGAGGTGACCATCTTCGAAGACGGCGTGGAACCCGAATTCCACGTCTATGCCTACCGGGGCGGCAAGCCCGTGGCACCTTCCCAAGTCAAGCTATCGGTTGAACTGAAGCGTCTTGGCGGGCGGGTCGATCGCTTTGCCTTTGCACCTCAAAGCGATTACCTCAAGGGCAATGGCGCGGTGCGCGAACCGCATAGCTTCGACGTCAAGGTCATGGCGTCCGAAGGCGGACGCAGCCATAGCTGGGCCTATGCCTCCTACGAAGGCCGCACGACCATCTCCGCTGACGCCGCACGCGCTGGCGGTGTGAAGGTGGAGAAGGCCGGCCCCGCCGACCTGGCGGAAATGGTCGACGTATCGGGACGCATCGAGATCACCCCGGAAGGCAAGGCGGAAGTGCGCGCGCGCCTGCCTGGCGTCGTCACCTGGATGCGCGGCGAGCTGGGCCAGAAAGTGTCGCGCGGGCAGGTCCTGGCGCGGGTGGAATCGCAGCATTCGCTCATCACCTATTCCGTCACCACCCCGATCGGCGGCGTGATCATCGAGAAGAATTCGAATATCGGCGGGGTTACCGGAGACACCCCGCTGTTCGTCGTCGCCGATCCGAACAAGCTGCACGCGGAATTCTTCATCTATCCGCGCGATGCCGAACGCGTGCGCGCCGGCCAGCGCGTGGAAGTGCGCAGCCTTTCCGGCGACACCCGCCTTCAGGCCGAGGTGGAGGCCATCGTGCCGACCGCGGACCTCGTCAGCCAGACGCTGATGGCCCACGTCCACCTGCCGGAATCGGCCAACCAGTCGTTCCGTGCCGGGATGGGCGTGGAAGGGTCTTTCGCGGTGGGTGAACAGGCAGCGCCGCTGGCCGTGCGCACCGGCGCGATCCAGCGTTTCCGCGACTTCGAGGTGGTCTTCGCGCGCGTGGGCAACACATACGAAGTGCGCATGCTCAAGATCGGCCGGCGCACCCCGGAATGGACCGAGGTACTGGGCGGGCTGGAACCGGGCACCGAATATGTCGCCGAGGGCGCCTTCCTGATCCGTGCGGACATCGAGAAGTCGGGGGCCAGCCATGACCACTGATACCGCCATACCCCCCCGCGGCGCGCCTCTGCTGGAGCGCATCATCGCCGCTGCCATCCGCTTTCGCTGGGCAGTCATGGGCACGGTCCTGGTGCTGTGCGCGCTTGGCGTGTGGAGCTTCAATGCCCTGCGCATCGATGCCACGCCCGATATCACCAACGTCCAGGTCCAGATCAACAGCGAGGCGGAAGGCTTCTCTCCGCTGGAATCCGAGCAGCGCATCACCTTTCCGGTGGAAACGGCCATCGCCGGTCTGCCGGGGCTGCAATATACCCGTTCCGTCTCGCGCTATGGACTCAGCCAGGTGACGGCGGTGTTTGCCGATGGCACCGATATCTACTTTGCGCGCCAGCTCATCAATGAACGCCTGCAAAGTGCGCGTTCGCAGCTTCCCTCAGGGGTCGAACCCGAAATGGGGCCGATCGCCACGGGTCTGGGCGAAATTTTCATGTACACGGTGGAGGCCAAACCCGGCGCCCGCAAGGCGGACGGTTCGGCCTATACGCCCGAAGACCTGCGCACGCTGCAGGACTGGGTGATCCGCCCGCAGCTGCGCAATACGCCGGGCGTCACCGAAGTGAACTCCATCGGCGGTTTCGAGCGGCAGTACCACGTCGCCCCGCTGCCCGAACGCCTCTCCGCCTATGGCCTGACGCTGGGCGACGTGGTGCAGGCGCTTGAGCGCAATAACGCCAATGTCGGCGGCGGCTATATCGAACGGTACGGCGAGCAATACCTTGTCCGCGTGCCGGGACAGGCAGCGGGGATAGACGACCTCAAGGGCATCATCGTCACCGCACGCGGCGGCATTCCGATCCGCGTGGCCGACATCGCCGACGTCGGCATGGGCGAGGAACTGCGCACCGGCGCAGCGACCGAGGACGGCAGGGAAGTGGTGCTCGGCACCGTCTTCATGCTGGCGGGAGAGAACAGCCGCGTCGTCTCGAAGGCTTCGGCAGAGCGCCTTGCGGTGGCGGCAAAGGCGTTGCCTTCGGGCGTAGTCGCCAAGCCGATCTACGACCGCACCAATCTGGTCGAACGAGCCATCTGGACGGTCGAGAAGAACCTGCTGGAAGGGGCGCTGCTGGTCATCGTCGTGCTGTTCCTGCTGCTGGGCAACGTGCGCGCGGCGTTGATTACGGCGGCCGTCATTCCAGTCACCATGCTGATGACCATCACCGGCATGGTGCGGGGCGGCGTTTCGGGCAACCTGATGAGCCTTGGGGCGCTGGACTTCGGCCTGATCGTCGACGGCGCGGTCATCATCGTCGAGAACTGCCTCAGCCGCTTCGGCGAGGCGCAGCACCGCAAGGGCGGGCTACTGTCGCGGGAGGAGCGCTTCGGCCTTGCCGCCTCGGCGACTTCGGAAGTGATCCGCCCCTCGCTGTTCGGGGTGCTCATCATCGCGCTGGTCTACGTGCCGATCTTTGCGCTGACCGGCGTGGAGGGCAAGATGTTCCACCCCATGGCGATCACAGTCGTCATGGCGCTAAGCGGCGCGCTGGTCCTGTCGCTGACCTTCGTACCGGCGGCGGTGGCGCTGTTCGTCACCGGCAAGGTCGAGGAGAAGGAAAGCGCGATCATGGTGCGCGCGCGCCGCTTTTACGAACCGGCGCTTGGCTTTGCCCTGTCCCGGTCGAAGGCCATGGTCGGGATCGCGGCCGGGCTGTTCGTGCTGGCGGGCTTTGCCACCACGCGGATGGGCTCGGAATTCATCCCGAACCTCGATGAAGGCGACATCGCGCTGCACGCCCTGCGCATTCCCGGCACCAGCCTGACCCAGGCGGTACGGATGCAATCGGCGCTGGAAGCGCGGCTGAAGCGCTTTCCCGAAGTGGAGCGGGTGGTGGCCAAGATCGGCACGGCGGAAGTGGCCACCGATCCCATGCCGCCTTCGGTCGCGGATACCTTCGTCCTGCTCAAGGACCGCAGCGAATGGCCGGACCCGCGCAAGCCCAAGACGCAGCTCGTCGCCGAGATGCAGAAGGCGGCCGAGACCATCCCCGGCAACAATTACGAGTTCACCCAGCCGATCCAGATGCGCTTCAACGAACTGCTTTCGGGCGTCCGCGCGGATGTGGCAATCAAGGTGTTCGGGGATGATATCGACACGCTGCACGAACTGGGCCAGCGCATCGAGAAGGTCGCCGGCGGCATCGAAGGCGCCGCCGACGTCAGCGTGGAGCAGGTGACCGGCTTGCCGGTGCTGCAGATCACGCCGGACCGGGCGGCGCTGGCGCGGCTCGGGCTCAATGTCGGCGATGTCCAGGATGTCGTCTCGATCTCGATCGGGGGCACGCAGGCGGGGCAGGTCTTCGAAGGCGACCGCCGTTTCCCGATCATCGTGCGCCTGCCTGAGAACATCCGCGAGCGAGCCGACGAGATCGGCCGCCTGCGTGTGCCCTTGCCGGCCATCGGGGAAGGTGCGCGCGGGTTCGTCCCCCTGCAGGATGTGGCCAAAGTGGAAGTGGTGATCGGCCCGAACCAGATCAGCCGCGAGGACGGCAAGCGCCGCGTGGTGGTGACGGCGAACGTGCGCGGCCGCGATCTCGGTTCGTTCATCGAGGAACTGCAGGCGAAAGTCGGCGGCGAGGTGGAGGTGCCAGCAGGGTACTGGATCAGCTATGGCGGCACGTTCGAACAGCTGATCTCAGCGGCGCAGCGGCTGCGGCTGGTGGTGCCGGCGGTGATGCTGCTGATCTTCGGCCTGCTGTTCGCGCTGTTCCGTTCGGCCAGGGATGCGGGCATCGTCTTCTCTGGCGTCCCGCTGGCGCTGAGCGGGGGCGTTGCCGCGCTGCTGCTGCGCGGGCTGCCGCTTTCGATCTCGGCGGGGGTGGGCTTCATCGCCCTGTCCGGCGTCGCGGTGCTCAACGGCGTGGTCATGCTGGCCTTCATCCGCGAACTGCGCGCAGGCGGGGCAGCGCTGGAAGACGCCGTGCGTCAGGGCGCGCTCAGCCGTCTGCGCCCGGTGCTGATGACTGCGCTGGTCGCCTCGCTGGGCTTCGTGCCGATGGCCTTCAACGTCGGCGCGGGCGCCGAAGTGCAGCGGCCACTGGCGACCGTGGTGATCGGCGGCATCGTCTCATCCACGATCCTGACGCTGCTGGTGCTGCCCGCGCTCTACCGGCTGGTGCATCGCCGCAGCGGTGAGGCACCGGCTACCTGACGGTCCTGCCCGGTGCTTCCCGCGCAGAGAGGCGCCGGGCCAGGCGTTCAGGTCGGGCAAAATTCGGCGCTGTTGTCGAATTCGGCCACGGTGATCCGGTTTCGGCCGCCGTGCTTGCTCTGGTAGAGTTGCCGGTCGGCGTGGCCGATCCACTGGTCCGCCGCCATGCCGGGCAGGCACCGGGCGCTGGCCACGCCGATGCTGACGGTGATGAAGGGGCTGATCTGCGAGCGTTCGTGCGGAATGTTGAGCGACTGGACCTGCAGCTTGATCTCCTGGGCCACCAGTTCGGCCCCATGCGGGTCGGCGCCGGGCAGGATGCAGGCGAATTCCTCGCCGCCATAGCGGGCCGAGATGTCCGAGGCGCGCTTGACCGCCCGGGTCAGGGCAGAAGCCACCATCGAGATGCAGAGGTCCCCGGCGGGGTGGCCGTACGTATCGTTGAACTGCTTGAAGAAATCGATGTCGATCATGATGACCGAAAGCCAGTCCCCGGTGCGGGCAAGACGGGCGGTCTCGGTGTGCAGCGCCTTTTCCAGCTGACGGCGGTTGCTGAGGCCGGTCAGCGCATCGGTTACGGCCATGCTGGCGAGCTGGTCGCGCAGGCGCTTGAGTTCCACATGGTTGCCCACGCGGGCGCGCAGGATCGCGGGCTGGATGGGCTTGGTCACATAGTCGATCGCGCCCAGTGACAGGCCGCGCATCTCGTCCGCCGTATCGCCCAGTCCGGTGGTAAAGATCACCGGGATGTCGGCCAGCAGCGGATCGGCCTTCAACTGGTGGCAGACCTCGAAGCCGTCGATCCCCGGCATCAGCACGTCCAGCAGCACGAGGTCGGGCAGGGTGGTCCGCGCCGTTTCCAGCGCCTGTTCGCCGGAGGTGGAAAAGCAGACTTCGTAGTCGTCCTCCAGCACGGCGTTCATGATCTCGATGTTCGAAATCTCGTCGTCGACGATCAGGATGGTGGCCCTGGTCACGAGGTGGCTCCTTCAGGGTCGGCAAGGCGCATGTCGGCTTCCTCGGCGTCGATCAGGGTGAGGGCGGCGCCATAGTCCAGCTTTTCCAGCGCCTGGAACACGCCGTGGCGGGCGCGTTCTTCCTCGGACAGGCCGATTGCCTGGGCAAAACGGGTGAAGCCTGCCCGCGCGCCCAGGCTGCGGCGCACCACCAGTTCGCGCAGTTCCGCCCGCGTGCGCTGCGCCGCTTGTGGGTCCAGCGCGGGGGCAGCGACGGGCGCCGTTTGTGCGGAGCCGCCGGTCAGGCTGCGCGCAGCGGTGATGGCGGGGTGCAGGTGGACCTGCAATTCGGCGATCGCGCTGCCTGCCTGCTCGGTCTCACCGGCCGCCAGCAGTCGTTCGAGGTTCGAAGCGGCGTCCTGAAGCGCGGGAAGCTCCAGCGATCCGGCAACGCCCTTCAGGCTGTGCGCAAGGCGCCGGGCGTCGGGCAGCAGGCCTGATGCGATCTGGCCGCGCAGTTCATCCGGGGCATCTGCATAAGTCGCGGCGAAGGTGACGATCAGCTTGTGCAGCAGCGATGCCTTGCCGTTGACGCGCAGCAGGGCGGCCTGAAGGCCGAAGGGCGGCAGCGTATCAGGCAGCACCGCGCCTTGCGGTTTCGGGGGCGCGGGCGGTGCGGGCGTAACACTGGGGCGCTCCGCCTTCAGCCAGCGGTCCAGCGTGCGCATCAGCATGGCCGGGTCTACCGGTTTGGCGATGTGGTCGTTCATGCCGGCGGCGAAGCAGCGCTGCTTTTCTTCCTCATAGGCGTGGGCGGTCATGGCGATGATCGGGAGCCGGTCCGCTGGCCAGCTTTCGCGGATCACCCTGGTCGCACTGACGCCGTCCATTTCGGGCATCTGGACGTCCATCAGCACGCCCGCATAGGTCTCGCCGTGATCGCGCACGCGCTCGCAGGCGATGCGGCCGTTCTCGGCGATGTCTACCTGAAGCCCGGCGTCGACCAGCAGTTCGGTGGCGATCTCGCGGTTGATCTCGTTGTCCTCAACCAGCAGCAGGCGCAGACCGCGCAGGTGCGGGGCGACCATCGGCACCGTCTCTGCGGCCGGAGCGTCAGGCTGCACCGACGCGGCGTTGGACGAGACAATCTCGGCGATCGTGTCGAGCAAGGTTCGCGGCACCACGGGTTTGGTCAGGAAGGCGGCCACTTCCGCGCTGCCCGGGCCCATCACGAAATCGTCGGCGCCGTAGGCGGTGATGATGATCGTGCGCGGGCGGGCGCCCTTGTAGACCGCACCATGCATTGCCTCCACCGTCTGCATCCCGTCCATGCCGGGCATCTTCCAGTCCAGCAGCACGAGGTCGTATGGCTTTCCGGCATCGTCCGCCGCGCCAACCGCGCCCAGCGCCTCGTCGCCCGAGGCCACGAGGTCCAGCGGCAGGTCCCAGCCCGAGAATATGTCCTGCATGATCTGGCGGGAGGCGGGATTGTCGTCCGCTGCCAGGATGCGCAGGCCGCGGACCTGCGCAGGCACGTGAAGCTGGGCGGCATCGGCCTCGTCGTCCAGCGACATGCACATGCGGCAGGTGAAGGTGCTGCCCTGGCCGGGGGCGCTGTCGACCCGGATGCTGCCGCCCATCTGCTCCACGATCTGGCGGCAGATCGCAAGGCCCAGGCCAGTGCCGCCGAAGCGCCGCGTCGTCGAACTGTCGGCCTGGGTGAAGGAGTTGAACAGCGCGGCCTGCTGCTCGGCGGTCATGCCGATGCCGGTATCGCGTACCGCCAGCTGCACCATGATCTGGTCGTCCTGCTGGGCGCCGACATCCAGCAGGATCGTCACCGTCCCGCCTTCGGAGAACTTCACTGCGTTGCTGAGCAGGTTGAGCACGACCTGGTTGAAGCGCATCTCATCGCCCGCGAGGCGGTGAGGCACCTCGCCCGCGATCTGGGTCACCACCTTAACGCCGTTCGCCTCGGCATCGGCGGCGACGAGCTGGACCTGATTGCGGATGGCGCCGCGCACGTCGAAGAGGTGCGCTTCCAGCGTCAGCTTGCCTGCCTCGTTCTTGGAAAAGTCGAGGATGTCGTTGATGAGCCGCAGCAGCGAGACACCGGCGTGGTTGATCTTGCCGACATAGTCCTTCTGCCGCGCGTCGAGGTCGGTCCGCGCGACAAGGTGGCAGAACCCCAGGATCGCGTTCATCGGGGTGCGGATTTCGTGGCTCATGTTGGCCAGGAACAGGCTCTTGGCGCGGTTGGCTTCTTCCGCTTCGTGAGTGCGTTCCTCCAGCGCTTCGTTCTTGGCGAGGATTTCCGCGCCCATGCGCTGGTTGCGCTCGAAGCTCTCGGCCAGTCGGTCGCTCAGCCAAACCAGCACGGCGGCCTGAAACACGACGATGGCGGCATGGAGGATGACCCGGCCCAGATTGCCCTCGCCGGGGAATACCGCATAGGGCAGCAGGTAGAGCAGCAGCAGGTGATGCAGCGCCACTGCCGCTGCGGCGGTGAGGATCGCGCGCCGGTCGCACCAGGCGATCGTCAGCGCCAGCATGGCGAAGAAGTACATGTGCATGTCCATCTGCCAGCTATGGCCGCGCAGCAGGACAAGCAGGATCGCCGGCTCTCCCATCAGGGCGATGGCGGAAAGATAGCGCGTGGCGGGCGCTATGCCCCGGCTGCGCCAGAGCCAGTGATAGCTGCCCGCGAGCACGGCCCCGGCCAGCCCGGCGGCGATGGGCGAATGCCCGGTCAGCACCGCGACCATGGCAAGGAGGGGAACGTGGGCCCAAAAAAGCGCTACCAGAAAGCGCCCGAAGTGCAGGCGCAGCGTGTCCAGTTCCACGTTCACAAGGTATTCTCCGGAGATGAAGGAAGCGCGCATCCGGCCCGCGCAGGGACCGGCACTGCCAGCCAGGCCCCGGCCTTGCGCGCTGAGGCCGGGAAGTCCGGCTGCGTGGAATCTGCGATGACAAGATTGGAAAACAGCGCCTTGGCCGCCAGCCCGCCATCGGCCGCACGGATGAGGCGGACGGTCTGGCCCAGCGTCGATCCCGGCGGCGCCATGACCAGATACTGGCTTGAAGGCTGCCCGGTGTTAACCCACGCCATTCCCAGACCGCACAGGCCGATCAGGAGCAGCAGGGCGGCGGGCAGAAAGTCCGCGAACTTGCCGCGCACCGCAGGGATTGCGGGATCGGCATCGCCCGCCGCCCTGGCGGAAGCGAGCGGCGGAAGGTCGGATCGTCTAGTCAGGGCAGGCCAATTCATGCATCCGTTTATCGCGCAATAACGGTTTTTGAAGGGTTAATACTGAGTAAAATTTCCCCAGTTACTGGCGATGCCGTGGTATCCATTACAAAGCCGCGGCGCGGGCAGGCCTAAGCCGCAAGTATAGCGCACGGCGATGGTGGCAGCCATGACGATGGCGGATCGCTGGCGTGCTGGCCTCGATTCAGCTATCGCGAGGCGTGGGCGGGCTGATCTGAGGCGGAGGGGGTAAGGGGCATGCAAGTCGAGAATCAGGCAACCGCCGTAGAACGCCGTTTCGAACTGCTCGTCCAGAGCGTGACCGACTACGCCATCTACATGCTTGACCCCACCGGCATCGTCACCAGCTGGAATGCCGGGGCGGAGCGTTTCAAGGGCTACAAGCCGGACGAAATCATCGGCCAGCATTTCTCCCGCTTCTATGGCGAGGGCGACCGCGCGGCCGGGATTCCCGAACGCGCCTTGCAGACCGCCGCCTCCGAAGGGAACTTCGAGGCCGAGGGCTGGCGACTGCGCAAGGACGGCAGCCGGTTCTGGGCCAATGTCGTGATCGACCCGGTTCGCGATTCCGGCGGGCAGTTGATCGGCTTCGCCAAAGTCACGCGCGACCTGACCGAGCGGCGCAAAGCTGACGAGGAACTGCGCCGCAGCGAGGAACGCTTCCGCCTGCTGGTGCAGAGCGTGACCGACTATGCGATCTACATGCTCGACCCGGACGGCCTTGTCACCAGCTGGAATGCCGGGGCCGAACGCTTCAAGGGATACCGGGCCGAAGAGATCATCGGCCAGCATTTCTCGCGCTTCTACCTTGACGAGGACCGTGCCGCCGGGGTGCCAGCCCGGGCGCTGTCCACTGCGCTGAACGCCGGCCGCTTCGAGGCCGAAGGCTGGCGGCTGCGCAAGGACGGAACGAAATTCTGGGCCAGCGTGGTCATCGATCCGGTCCGGGGCGACAATGGCGATCTTGTCGGCTTTGCCAAGATCACCCGCGACCTGACAGAGCGCAAGCGCGCGCAGCAGGCGCTGGAACAGGCCCAGCAAGCCTTTTACCAATCGCAGAAAATGGAGGCAATCGGCCAGCTGACCGGCGGTGTTGCCCACGATTTCAACAACCTGCTTGCCGCCATCGTCGGCAGCGCGGACCTCGCCCGGCGCAGGATGAGCCAGGGGCAGGACATCACCCGCTTCCTCGACAACATCATGGAAGCGGCGCAGCGCGGAGCGACGCTGACCCAGCGCATGCTCGCCTTCGCGCGCAGGCAGGACCTGCGTCTGGAAGCGGTGGACCTGACCGCGCTGGTGCGCGGCATGGCGGACTTGCTGGAACGCACGATCGGTTCGGGCGTGACCGTCGACACGCAGTTCCCGCTGACCCTGCAAACCGTGAGGGCCGATCCCGCCCAGCTTGAACTGGGGCTGCTGAACCTGGCGGTGAATGCCCGCGATGCGATGCCGGACGGGGGCCGGATCCTGATCTCCGCCACCCGCGCGCAGAGCCGTGTCCAGCACGGCCTTGCGCCTGGCGACTACGTCTGCCTGACCGTGGCGGACGAGGGCGCGGGCATGGATGCAGCCACTTTGGAGAAGTCCGTGGAGCCGTTCTTCACCACCAAGGGCATCGGCAAGGGCACCGGGCTGGGGCTGTCGATGGTGGTGGGCATGGCCGAGCAGTTCGGCGGCAAGGCGACCTTGAAAAGCACCCCGGGCCAAGGCACGGCGGTCACCTTGTGGCTGCCTGTGGCGCTTGCCGAGGGGGCTGCCGCCGAGGCACCGGAAGCGGCTACACCGGCCGGCCGGATCAAGGCGATGACCGTGCTTGCGGTGGACGATGACGACATCGTCCTGCTCAACACGGCGGCGATGCTGTCCGATCTGGGCCATACCGTGCTGCAGGCGGCATCGGGCGCGCAGGCGCTCCAGATACTTGGCCGGACCGCCGTGGACCTGCTCGTCACCGACTATGCGATGCCGCAGATGACCGGCGCCGAACTGGCGGACGCGGTGCGGGCCGGGTGGCCGGACCTGCCGATCCTGATGATATCGGGATATGCGGATCTGCCGGCCGGGGTGCGACTGCATTATCGCCGGCTCGCCAAGCCGTTCCGCCAGGACGAACTTTCCGCCGCGATTGGGGAAATCGTGCCGCCGCCGGCCTCGGGCGAGGTAGTGGCGTTCCGCTCCCGCACATAGGCACATAGGCCGGGTGACGTGGTGGGTGCCTGCCACTTTCGCCATTGCGAGCGTACCCGCAACGGCGAAAGTGGCAAGGCTGTCAGAGCACCAGAGGAGCGTGGTTGATCTGCGGCAGCACATGCCGCGCGAACAGGTCCGCTTCCGCCGCATGGGGATAGCCTGACAGGATGAAGGCATCGATGCCCTCGTCTTGATAGGCGCGCAGCTTGGCCAGCACCTGATCGGGATCGCCGACGATCGCCGCGCCGCAGCCCGAGCGGGCACGGCCGATGCCGGTCCACAGGTTGTCCTCGACGAAACCGTCGCCGCCCGCCGCGCCGCGCAGTTCCGCCTGCCGGGTCACGCCGACACTGGCGCTGTCGAGCGACTTCTTGCGGATCGCCTCGCCGGCTTCGTCGTCCAGCTTGGACAGCAGCCGGTCGGCATAGACCCGCGCTTCGTCCTCGGTTTCGCGCACGATCACGTGGGCGCGGTAGCCGAACTTCAGGGTGCGGCCGTACTTGGCGGCGCGCGCGGTCATGTCGGCGATGGTTTCGCGCACCTTGTCCATGGTGTCGGGCCACATCAGGTACACGTCGCAGGCCTTGGCCGCCGCTTCGCGCGCATCTTCGGACAGGCCGCCGAAGTAGAGCGGCGGACACTTGCCCGAAACCGTCGAGATCCGGGCAGGGGGCAGGTCGAGGTTGTAGAACTCGCCCTCGTACTTGAGATGCTCGCCGTTCAGCATGATCTTGAGGATCTGCATTACTTCCAGCGTGCGCTGGTAACGCGCGCGGCTGTCCAGTTTCTCGCCCGGCAGGTCGGATGAGATGATGTTCACCGTCAGGCGCCCACCCAGGATACGGTCGAGCGTGGCGATGCGGCGGGCCAGCTGCGGCGGCCAGTCCTCACCCATGCGCAGCGCCCAGAGCAGACGGATCGTCTCCGTCATCGGGGCGATGGCGCCCGCGAACATGGTGGTGTCGATCCCCAGCGCATAGCCCGATGGCAGCAGGATGTTGTCGAACCCGCCCTTTTCGGCCTGCATCACGATGTTGCGGCAATGCTCCCAACTGGACGCCAGCATGGGATCGGGCTGGCCGAGAAATTCGTAGTCATCGTCGCACAGCGCCGAAAACCAGCTTACCTCGCAGGTCTTGCTATCAATCATGGCAGGGACTCTCCTTTTGCGGCGACCAGTACCGCGTACCAACGCGCCCGGGTCCAGCGGACCTTGAGTGCATCGGCGCTTTCCGCGATCCGCTCGGCCTTTTGTGATCCGACGATGGGGATGGCGCGGGCCGGGTGCGCCATGATCCAGCTATAGGCAGCCGCCGTGCGCGACACGCCGAATTCCTCTGCCACCGCGTCCAGCTCGGCCGCGACGGCCAGTGCGCGCTCGTCCTTGGGAGCGGCGATGCGTCCGCCGCCCAGCGGGGACCATGCCATGACGGCCATGTCCATGGCGATCGCCTGGTCCAGTTCGCCGTTCTCGATCGGGGCGAGCTTGAGGGCCGAGAGTTCCGGCTGGGTAGATACGATCGGCAGCGTCATGAACTGCTGCAACGTAGCGATCTGGGCGGCGGTGAAGTTGGAGACGCCGAAGCTGCGGATCTTGCCCGCTTTATGTGCTTCCTCGATGGCTTTTGCGATTTCCGAAGGGTGCGTCAGGATGTCGGGACGGTGGATCTGCCACAGCTCGACGGTGTCGGTGCCGAGGCGGGCGAGTGAAGCGTCGATGGCCGAGGTGAGGTAGCCGGCGCTGGAATTGTAAGGCACGCCCATCGAAATGCCGCCCTTGGTGGCGATCACCAGCTTTTCGCGAAGGCCCGGTTCGCTGGCCAGCGCGCGGCCCAGCAGCGCTTCCGATGCGCCGAACGCCTCGTTGTTGTCGGGGCCGTAGATGTCGGCAGTGTCGATCAGGTTGATCCCGGCGTCGAGCGCGGCGTGAAGCAGCTTGACCACGGCGGGCACATCGTCGCCGCACAGCCGCCAGTTACCCCAGGCAAGGGGGGATACCATGATGCCGCTCTTACCGAGCGGGCGGAGGGCTTCGGGGGAAGGCAGATACGTCATGGAATGTCCTGTCAGGAGAGAAAATCGGGATTGATCGCGGCAACCGATGCGCGTTCGACCAGGTCGTGGGGGAGCCTTCGGTGCGTCAGGTGGACGCCGTCCAGCAGAAGCTGCGTAGCCGCGCGCGCCAGTTCGCGCGTCGGCTGGTGGATGGTGGTGAGCTGGGGCCAGACCATGCGGGCCAGCGTGGTATCGTCGAAGCCCGCGACCGAAAGATCGCCCGGCACATCCAGGCCCATGTCGTGCGCGACAGAGAGGATGCCGGCGGCCATGTCGTCGTTACTGGCGAAGATCGCGGTGGGGCGCGGCGCCGATTTCAGAAACCGATGCGCGGCAGCCACCCCGCTGTCGAAATCGAACTCACCAGGGGCGACCAGCGCCGGCTCGAAAGCGATGCCCGCCCGGTCCAGCGCGCGGCGATAGCCGAACAGGCGCTCCTCGGAAGCCATGTGGTTCGGGTGGCCGCGCACGAACCCGATCCGCCGGTGACCCTTGTTGATGAGGTATGTCGTCATGTCGTCCGCGGCCTGCGCGTCGTCCATGAAGACCGAGGAGGTCATCGCGTGGTTGGTGCCCGGCGAAATGCGCACGAAGGGTATGTCCATGCCCTCCAGCGCCTGCAGCACGGCCACGCAGTCGGTCACGGGAGAAGACAGGATGATGCCGTCGACATGGGTTTCGGTGACCAGCCCGCGCACCTGATCGCCCACGGTGGCGTCCGTCACGTCCACCGGTTGGGCCAGCAGGCGCATTCCCGCCTGGTTGCAGCCTTCCCAGCAGCCCATCTGGATCTGGTTCATGTAATAAGGGCTGTGGTTGTCGTAGATCAGCGCGATCTGGCCGGACTTGGTGCCCGCCAGGATGCGCGCGGCCACGCTGGGACGGAAATCGAGGTCGCGCATCGCCTTTTCGACGCGCTCCTTGGTGTCACCCGCGACGTAGCGGTGGCCGTTCAGCACGCGGCTGACGGTCTTCACCGAAACGCCCGCCAGCGCGGAGACGTCCTTGATGTTGGAACGTTCGCTCATGCCTTCAACGTGGCAAACAGCGGCGTGAAGGCGCTGGAGGGCAGGTAGAATACCGGCGGCTGGCCGTAAGGCGCATCGACGATGTGCGTGCCCGGCGCGAAGTCCTCGCCCGACCACAAGTGACGCCAAGGCATATCACCCGGCAAGATCACGCTGCGGGCCGCCGCATCCGCTTCCACCACCGGCGCGACCAGCATGTCCGCGCCGTAGAGGTACTGGTCCTGCACCGCGAACAGGGCTTCTTCGAAGTAATGCAGGAACAGCGGGCGCTGTACCGGCAGACCGGTCGCTACCGCCTCGTCGCTGAGATGGCGCACATAAGGCGCCAGCGCGGCATGAACGCGCGACATTGCAGCGAAGGAAGCGAGCAGGTCGTCCGAAGAATCGATCTGCAGGTTGTCATCGGGGCGGTTGCCTTCATGGCTGCGCATCACCGGCGAAAACGCGCCCAGTTCGCACCAACGCTTGATGAGGTCCGGCGTGCGCACATTGCCGTGCAGGCTGGTATAGCCGCCCACGTCGCTGTGCGAATAGGCATTGCCGACCAGCCCCGCCGAAAGCGCGGCGGTCAGCACGGTATTGATGCCGTCGTGCCGGGTGAAGTCGACCGACTGGTCCCCAGCCCACAGCAGCGGACAAAACGCCTGCACGCCCGAGAATCCGGCGCGCATGAAGAACACCGCCTCGCCGGTCTTTCCGCGCGATGCGATGGCGCGGGCATTGGCCTCGGCCCAGAGCACGGGCCAGCGGTTGTGCAGCAGCATCGGATCGCTGCCATCGTGCAGGCGCAGGTCTACCGGCAGGTATTCGCCGAAATCCGCCATCCAGCCGGACAGGCCAAAGTCCAGCATCTCGCGCCCGATCACACGCTCTGCAAACCAGTCGAGGCTGGCCGGGTTAGTGAAGTCCACCACGCCGCAGTCGAACTCGCCAAAATCGACGAGGTAGGGTTCGTCGCTGTCCTGCCGCAGCGCCAGGTGCCCGCCCGCGAGCGCCTCCTGATACTGCACGCCGTCATTGGCGAGGTAGGGGTTCACGTAGCCGAGGAAGCGAATGCCGCGCTCTTTCAATGCAGCAATACGGGCGGGAAGGTCCGGATACCGCGCCTCGTTCCACGACCAGTCCCAGAACAGGCGGCGCCCGAAAGTGGTCTGGCGAATGCCGATCCAGTCCTCGCACCACAGCCCGCTGACCTCGGCGCCGGCTTCGATGATCCGGTCGAGCCGGGCGAAACTGGCGTCGCCTTCCTTCAGGCCGACGATCGCGCCGCCGATCGCCCAGTCGGGCAGGGCGGGCTGGCGGCCGAAGCGGGTGGAAAGAGTGCCGACCAGCGCCGCGATCTCATCTGCGGCGAAGAATTCGAGGGTGAAGCTGCCTTCCCACACTTCGATCCCGTGGCGCGCTGCATCGGTGAAATCGAGCACGGAATAGGCGCTGCTGGACAAGTGGCAGGCGTAAAGGCGCGAGGACAGGAAGGTGGGCTGGGGGTAATTGGTCCACCAGTAATCGCCGCCGGCCATGCCTTGCTCGTCCATCAGGCGGGTCAGCTCGGTAGACTTGTCGCGGCCCACGCCGGGTTCGCTGGTCCAGATCGGGAAGCGGCGGCCGGACAGGTCGAGGTAGCTCATCTGCTCCCCGCCGCCCCATACATGCTCGCCGGGCTGGGCGGTCAGTTCGATCCATACGCGGTCATGGCCTGCAGCCAGCGCATGGACCCGTAGCGAATCGCCCTTGGCGCTCAGCCGCAGCAAAGGCGGGCTATCGAGGGCCTCGGACACCAGCAGATCGTCCCCGTCCATGCGCGCGGCGCCAAGCGCCACGCGCCCGGTCGGCGCATCGCTGATCTCGAAGTTTCCGCGCACCATGCGCACCTCCGGCTGCCCGCTGGCGACCGAAAAAGCGGGGCGTTGGGGCGTGCTGCACAGAACTTCGCGTCCGGCCAGATGGCAGGCGAAACCATGCTCCTGAATGCTGAAGGTCAGCGCCACGATCCTAAACTCCCTATCTGTGCCCGATGTGCAGCACTCGACGGCGCATTCGCCCTGTCCGATATGACACCGCTTGACAGAAATGCTGGACCCGATCAAGAGGGCAACCAACCAACAGGACGACCTGAGGTGAAAACTTCGGATCGATCCCGATTGAGGAGGGGAGAGTCATGATTTCGGAAAATTCCAACGGTATGGTCAAGCGCGCGGCATTCGCATTTTCTGCGTCCGTGTTCGCACTGGCAGCGGCTTCGCCTGCTTTTGCCCAGGTCGAAGAAATTATCGTTACTGCGCAGAAGGTTAAGCAGAACATCCAGGATGTTCCGATCGCCATCAGCGCGGTTACCGGCGATGCCATGGCCCGCGCCGGCGCCAAAAGCCTTGAGGACATCACCTCGATTGTTCCCTCGGTGACCTTCCGCAAGGGCACGACCAACGCCAACAGCGCCATCGTGATGCGCGGCGTCGGCACCATCAGTTTCTCGGTCGCGGCAGAGCCCAGTGTGTCCACCGTTGTCGACGGCATCGTGCTGAGCCGCTCGGGCCAGTCGTTTCTCGACCTCGTCGATTTCGATCGTCTCGAAGTGCTTCGCGGCCCGCAGGGCACGCTGTTCGGCAAGAACGCGTCGGCTGGCCTCGTCAACATCGTTTCCAAGGGCGGCACCAAGGATTTTGAAGCCGAAGCCAACGTTTCGGGCACCACCGACGACGAATACCGCGCCAAGATGACCCTGTCCGGCCCGATCGCGCAGGACCTGACGGCGCGCGTCACCGGGTTCTACGGCACGTTCGACGGCAACCTGAAGAACATCGCGGTCGACAAGACCGTTAATGGTTACGAGCACTACGGCGCACGCGGCCTGATCGATTATGACGGCAACGGCGGCCGCCTGCGCCTGATCGCGGACTACTTCAAAGCCAACGACGATTGCTGCGCCGAAGTCACCGGCGTATCGCGCGGCGCCGTGCTGGACCGTGAACTGGGTATCACGCCGCAGGGCGAAGACACCCGCAAGGTCAACCAAAACCTCGTCACCCGCTCGCTCGACCGCCAGTACAGCTTCACCGCCAGCGCCGACATCGACACTTTCGCGGATCACACGCTCAGCATCGTCACCGGCTATCGCAACTGGAAGAACACCGAAATCCGCGACGGCGACTTCCTGCCCCGCGCGCTTGTTGGTACTCCGCAGTTGCATGACCGCGGTACGGTTGAAACCGATCAGGTTTCAGCCGAAGTCCGCCTGGCTTCACCGCAGAATCAAGCGCTTACCTATCAGGTCGGCGGCTTCCTGTGGTATTCGAAGAACACGCAGGACTTCACCCGCAGCGACGTGACCTGCGCCACGTCGACCTCGCCCATCGATCCTGTCACGGGCGCTCGGCCGTGCAACCTGTCGGACACGGTCAATACCCTGTTCCCAACCGCCTCTTCGCGCAGCGACGTGTCGTTCCGCAACTGGGCGATCTTCGGGCAGAGCACGTATGAGTTCACCCCGCAGCTGCGCCTGACGCTGGGCGGCCGCTTCACGCATGACAGCGTGAGCTACGTCCACACCCGCGCGCCTGCCGTGAATGCGACCACGGGCCTTCCCGCAACCGGCGCCGGACTTTCGGGCGTGGGCGCCGGCGGCACCATCGCTTCGGGCGGCAACGGCACCAACACCTCGCGCGGCAGCACCAGCGCCGACAACTTCTCGGGCAAGGCTGTGCTGCAGTACAACGTCGCCGACGACGTGATGCTCTACGGCAGCTACACGCGCGGCTACAAGGGACCGGCGTTCAACGTCTTCTTCAACCACACCGCGCCGACCAACTCGCAGCCGATCGATCCTGAAAAGTCGAACAGCTTCGAAGCCGGCGTGAAGAGCCAGTTCTTCGGCCGCATGCTGCAGGTCAACGCCACTGCATTCCTGGTCGATTACAAGGGCTTCCAGGCGAACAACTTCGTCCTGCTCAACGGCGCGGTTGTCACCAACCTGACCAATGCAGGCACCGTGCGTTCGAAGGGCTTCGAGGTCGATGCGACCTTCGCGCCTACTTCGGGCCTGACCTTCCGCGCCAACGCCGCCTATGCCGATGCCAAGGTTCGCCGGTTCAACCCGAACCCGCTCACCAATGCGCCGGACGCCCGCGACGGCACCCGCCTGCCGCTGGCTCCCAAGTTCAGCTACACCCTTGGCGCCGACTATGATGTCGATGCCGGCCCGGTGAAGCTCTACCTGTCGAGCGACTGGCACCATGTCTCTAAGCAGTTCTCCGACCTTGGCGAGAGCGGCGAAATCGATCCTTACGGCATCTGGAACGCCAGCGTCGGCGTGTCGGATTCGGAAGACAAGTACCGCCTGACCTTCATGGTCAGGAACCTGCTGGATGACAGCTACGTGCTGCTCAACACGACTGCCGGCCAGCGCCTGATGATCCCGCGCGATGCCGACCGTTACGCAGGCCTCAACTTGCGGGCGCGCTTCAACTGAGGGTGGGCGCAAACACCCTCAGCTGAAGGCTCGTAGAGAAGCCCCGGCGGACCTCCTCCCCGCCGGGGCTTCTTTTTGCGTGATTGACTTTGATAACCAAATGGGTTATATGCTGCGTCGTCGATTTCGGTCGACATAGCGGCGGGGCGGGGAGTGTGTAGCTGACACTTCATGCTTTCCGCACATGGTCGGCGCCCGGTGGTGGACCGGACAAGCTGCAATCGGATGCGTGGATGAAAACGGGGGTATGCCCCCGGGACAGGCGGCAGGGGAGCGAGCCCGACCCGCCATCCCCGCGCACCACAGGGCCGTGCCTGAGAGTTTTTGAGGTTTGCCCCTCTCCGGCCGTTCGCAATTCACAGGCAAGCTCGACAAGCATGTCGCCTGATGCTGGCGGCCCCAGCGCCGGCCATACCCGTCCGCTGAATTTCCCTGGCTGCCGCGCGACAATCACGATAAGAATCTCCGTCAATCAGGATAAGAAAGCTTTCTGAGGCTGCTGCCTCCGGGAGGGCGAAGCCCGAACGGAGGCAGCAGCCTCAGAAAATGGCGACTTTGGTGCCCTATCATGGGGAGCTGTCGTCGGTGATCGCGCTGGGTCGGGTAAGGATGGATCTCTTTTAGAGGGGATCTGACCATTGCCCGGCCGCCACATCACCGATCACCAAAGGAAGCTCTACATGAAGGCCAGACAGACAGGTGGCGTTGCGGTTGCAGCGGCGAAAGCATCATTTAGTATCGCAACGGCATATTTGCTCGAGGGGGCGGAACCGACCGTACCGGTCAGGAAGGTGCGAGAGCGCCGGCGTCCGGATCCTCTGGTCGACATTTTCGACGCCGAGGTGGTGCCGATGCTCAAGGCTGCGCCGGGGCTGCGGTCAGTCGGCATTTTCGAAGAGCTGCAGCGCCGCCATCCCAGCCTGGATCCGGGCGTGCGCCGGACGCTTGAACGGCGCATCCGCGCTTGGCGGGCGCTTTATGGCGCCGAGCAGGAGGTCATCTTCCGCCAGATCCACGAACCTGGGCGCATGGGACTGTCCGACTTTACCGAGATGGGCGATCTTGGTGCCCAGACCGTCACGGTCGCCGGTCTGCCGCTGGATCACCGCTTCTACCACTTCCGCCTTGCCTACAGCGGCTTCGAGCATGCGCATGTCGTCCTGGGCGGGGAGAGCTTCGTCGCCCTGGCGGAAGGTTTGCAGAACGCCTTATGGTCGTTGGGCGGCGTCCCGCGTGAACATCGTAGCGACAGCTTGTCGGCTGCGTTCCGCAATCTCGACCGGGACGCTCGCGAGGATCTGACCCGGCGATACGATGCGCTATGCGCCGACTATGGCATGGAACCGACGCGCAACAATCGCGGTGTCGCGCACGAAAACGGTTCGATCGAAAGCCCGCATGGCCATTTCAAGAGCGCCATCAAGGATGCTCTGCTGCTGCGCGGAACCAGCGACTTCAGCGATCTTGGGGCATACCGTGCCTTCATCGATGAGATCGTCAGCCGCAAGAATGCCCGCATCACCCGGCACATCGAGACCGAGCGGGCGGCTTTGCACCCGCTGCCTCCAGGGCGCAGCTGCGACTTCGAGGAGACGATCGTGACCGTCACCTCGTCGAGCGCCTTCACCCTCAAGAAGGTGTTCTACACCGTACCGTCCCGCCTCATCGGCCATCGCTTGCGCGTCAGACTGTATGATGACCGTCTCGACGTCCTGGTCGGCGCCACTTGGCTCATGACGCTGGAGCGTGGTCGTGCCGACAGCAGCGGCAAGCATGGCCATGTCGTCGACTATCGCCATGTCATCCATTCGCTGCGACGCAAGCCGATGGCGTTGCTCAATCTCGTTTATCGCGCACAGCTGTTTCCGCGTGACGCCTATCGCCTGACCTTCGACCGGCTCATCGAGAGCATGGCCGAGAAACCGGCGTGCCGGCTGATGGTCGATATCCTGAGCCTAGCCCATGACCGAGGCTGCGAGGCCGAACTCGCCGCGGTTCTGGCGATCGAACTCGACGCCGCGCGCTTGCCCGACATGTCATTGCTGCGGGCCCGCTTTGCCCCCGACCCGGCGGCGCTGCCCGGCGTCGTCGTCCGGCTCGCGCCCCTCGATGACTATGACGTGTTGCTGGGCAACCAGTTCGAGGTGGCGGCATGAACCAGACCGTAGACGCCGCACGGCTGAAGCTGATCCTCAACGATCTGCGCTTGCCCGCCATCAAGCACCATTGGCCCATGATCGCCGCGCAGTCCGACAAGGAGGGATGGCCGGCCGCCCGGTTCCTGGCCACCCTGGCTGAGCACTAGATCGCCGAACGCGACCGACGGCGGATTGAGCGCCATCTGGCTGAGGCCAGGCTTCTGCCCGGCAAAACCCTCGACAGCTTCGACTTCGATGCGGTGCCGATGGTCTCCAAGGCCCATGTCATGGCAATCTGTGCTGGTGACAGCTGGATCGATAGCGGGGCCAATCTCATCCTCATCGGGGGGCCTGGCGGCGGCAAAACGCATCTTGCGTTCGCCATCGGCTTGGCCTTGATCGAAAACGGATGGCGCACACTGTTTACCCGTACTTCCGATCTGGTTCAGAAACTCCAGATCGCCCGCCGCGAACTGTCGCTGGAAAGCGCGATCGCCAAGCTCGACAAATACCACCTGCTGATTCTGGATGATCTCGCCTACGTCAGCAAGGATCAGGCAGAAACCTCCGTCTTGTTCGAGCTCATCAGCGCTCGATATGAGCGGCGCTCCACCCTCATCACTGCAAACCAGCCATTTGGCGACTGGTCGCGGGTCTTTCCGGATCCCGCCATGACGCTCGCCGCTGTGGACCGCATCGTTCACCACTCCACCATCTTCGAAATGAACGTCGACAGTTACCGGCGGCGCACCGCCATACAGCGCAAACAGGAGGGCCCCGGACGACCGCCGAGCCGCGCGACAATCAACGACAGCAGCCTGCTGTCGCGCCGCGACAATCAACCCCAAACATAACGCTTGCCAGCGTCAATCAACAAGAACACAATGGCAACAACGCGATCTCGGATTCTTATCCTGATCGACGGGCCTTCCGATCCTGATTGTCGCGCCATACCTGGCGTTATCCCGCGTTCGCCGGCGGATGCGGGGGCGTGCCTGCGAGATTTATGGGGCAGGGCGGTATGATCCGCCTCCGAACACGATCGTCATTGCGGACATAGCGAAGCAACCCAGAGCGATCTACGCCGCCCTGGGTTGCTTCTGCGTGCTCGCAATGACGGAGTGGGTCAGTCGGTCGCCGTTGCCAGCTTCGGCTGCATCAGGTGGATGAACGCCAGAGCTACGAGATAGGCCGATCCGCAGACGACGAAAAGCGGCCCGTATCCCAGCCCCGAATCCAGCGACCAGCCGGCGAATTCGATGATCCCGGTTCCCGTCAGGTTGCCGCCGATGGCGCCCAGCGCGATGACCGTGGCGATCCGGCGCGAGGGGATGATCTCGGTCGCCATGCCGAAGATGTTGGTCGAGAAGCCCTGGTGCGCGAACAGGCCCATGCCGATGCAGATCGCCGCGACCCACGGGTTGGACGCGATGAGCGCAAGCGGCATGACCAGCACGATCAGCGCAAAGGCCAGCATCGCGCTCTTGCGGGCGGCGTTCACAGAGAGGCCGCGCAGCAGGAGAGCCGGGTAAAGGGCGCCGCTGCTCACCGCGCCCAGAGCGGCAAGGGTGAAGATGATCGCGATCGGCCAGCCGAGCGCGCCCTGGCTGAGGCTGAACTGGCGTGAGAAGAAGTCAGGCGTCCAGAACAGCACGAACCACCAAACCAGATCGGTGAACGCCTTGGCGCCGATCACGGTCCAGGTGCGCCGGTCGGAAAGGATCACGCCCCACTCCACCTTGCCGCGCGTGGTGGCGGTCTGCCCGGCGATGGGCTTGAGTTTCGCGGTGTTGAAATGCCATGCGGCCAGCCACAGCAGGCCCAGCGCGCCGGTAACCAGGAACGCCGCTTTCCAGCCGAAGGCGATGGCGAAGGGCGGGATCAGCAGGGGGGTGATGATGGCGCCGATGTTGGGCGCGGTGTTGATGATGCCGATGCCGATGGAGCGGCGCTGGATCGGCAGGTAGATCGCGGCGGTCTTCATCGCGGCGGGGGTATTGACCGATTCTGCCGTGGCCAGGACCGCGCGGGCGATCACGAATTGCTGCACGCTGGCGGCCAGCGCATGGGCCATGCCGGCCAGGCTCCACACCGCCACGGCAAAGCCATAGGCGAAGCGCACGCCGAACCGGTCGACGAACCAGCCCACGCCCAGCAGCGAGGCGGCGGCGGCCAGCTGGAAGATCGAGCCGAGGTGGGCGAACTGCTGGTCGGTCCAGTTGAATTCGGCCTCCAGCATGGGCTTAAGCAGCGCCAGAACCTGCCTGTCGACGTAGTTCAGCGCGGTTGCCAGGAAGATCAGCCCGATCAACACGTTCTGCGCGCGAATGGCGGCGGGATCTGCTGAGGCTTCCGCAAGCGATGGGGCGGGCGGGGGCGCGGCGCCCTGCGGTTCGTGCAACGTCATTCAGCTCTCCCATAGCCTGTCGCTTCATCGGCGACAATTCATTGCCATCCGCGCGCAAAGCTCTTGCTCCGCCGTGCGCATGGCCATACAGGTCGATATGACACCGCAGGACAGACAGCAAGCATCTTCATCGCGAAGGATGCAGTCGGGAGACGAGCACAGGTGAGCACAGATCACGCCGGCGACCTTTATGGCGAAATGTTCCTGGTAGAGCAGGACGCCGTTTCTGCACCGCGCAAGCGGCTGGAGGAATGGAAGCTGCTATGGCCCGGCCTCGCCATCTGCGGAATCGCGAGCATCGCCGCTGCCTGGCTTTCCGAGCATTACGGCGCGCCGATCATCCTGATGGGCCTGCTGATCGGGCTGTCGCTGAACTTCGTCACCAGCGAAGTGCGCACTCATCCCGGCCTCGATTTCGTATCCAAGGCATGCCTGCGCTGGGGCATCGTGGTGCTGGGCACGCAAGTAACCATCGCGCAGATCGGCGATCTTGGCCCGGTGCCGTTCTTGGCGCTGCTGACAGTGATGGCCGCCGCTATGGGCACGGCGCTGGTGGTGGCCCGGCTGAACGGTGCCTCCACCGCGATCGGGCTGCTGGCCGGCGGGGCGACCGCGATCTGCGGCGCTTCGGCGGCGCTGGCGCTGTTCGGCGTGCTGGGACCGAAGCGGGTCAGCCAGGCGCAGTTCGCCCTGACGCTGGTGGTTATCTCGCTCGCTTCGGCGCTGGCTATGTCGTTCTATCCTCCGCTGGCGGGGCTGCTCCACCTTGACGACCGGCAGGCAGGCTTCCTGATCGGCGCATCGATCCACGACGTCGCGCAGGCGATCGGCGGCGGCTACGCCTATTCCGATGTCGCGGGCAGCTATGCCACCATCGTAAAATTGTCGCGCGTGGCGCTGCTGGCGCCGGTGGTGGCGATCGTCTCGGTCATGGTGGCGGACGAGGATGCGGCCGGGCGGCACTGGATCAGGAAGCTGGCGATGCCCTGGTTCATCACCCTGTTCCTGGCAGTGGTCGTGGTCAATTCGCTGGTCACGGTGCCGCAGGTGGTGGTCCATGCCACGCTGACCCTGTCCAAGGCGCTGCTGCTGCTGGCGGTGACGGCCACGGCGATGCGTTCGCGCCTCGACCTTGTAATGCAGATGGGCTGGCGCGCGGCTATGCCGGTCGTTGCGGCGACGCTGGCATCCCTGGTGGTGGCCTGCGCGTTCAGCATGCTGATCCTTTGAGAGAATTATGAGCGAAACCCTCTACGATATCGCGATCATCGGCGGCGGCGTGAACGGCTGCGGCATTGCCCGCGACGCCGCCGGGCGCGGCGCCAAAGTGCTGCTGCTGGAACAGGGCGACCTGGCCGGCGGCACCTCCTCCGCCTCTACCAAGCTGATCCACGGCGGTCTGCGCTACCTTGAACACTACGAGTTCGCGCTGGTCCGCGAGGCATTGTCCGAGCGGGAGCGGCTATGGTCGATCGCCCCGCACATCATCCGGCCGATGCGCTTCGTGCTGCCGCATGTGAAAGGCCTGCGCCCGCGCTGGCTGCTGCGCCTAGGCCTGTTCCTTTACGACCACATCGGCGGCCGGCGTGCGCTGCCGGCGACCGAGTCCATCAATCTGCACCGGCACCCGGCCGGCAAGCCGCTGAAGGCCGGCTTCGGCCCGGCCTTCGTCTATTCGGACGGCTGGGTGGACGATGCCCGCCTCGTCGTGCTCAACGCCCGCGATGCGGCGGACCGGGGCGCGACCATCCTCACCCGCACGCCCGTCGACGGGCTGGAGCGCCGGGGCGCGGAGTGGCAGATCCGCAGCGGGACCAGCCGTTTTCGCGCCAGGGCGGTGGTCAACGCCGCCGGTCCCTCGGTCCTCGACATGCTGGGCCGCGCCGGTGAGAAGACCGAGCGACGGATGCGTCTGGTGCGCGGCTCGCACATCGTGGTGCCGCGCCTGTTCGATCACGCCTATGCCTATTTTTTCCAGATACCCGACGGGCGCATCTTCTTCGCGATCCCCTATCAGGACGACTTCACCCTGATCGGCACGACCGACCGCGACCACGAAGGCCCCCTTAGCGAGGTGAAAGCCAGCGCGGAGGAAATCGCTTACCTGTGCGAGGCTGCCAATGCCTATTTCGCGAAGGCCATCGCCCCGGCTGATGTCGTGTGGAGCTATTCCGGCGTGCGCCCACTGATCGACGACGGTTCGGGCAAGCCCGAGGCGGCGACGCGTGGCTACAGCTTCGACCTGGACCTCGACTTGCAGGGCGCGGCGCCGCTGCTCTCGGTGTTCGGCGGCAAGATCACGACCTACCGCCACCTCGCCAAGGATGCTGTTGAGAAGCTGGCCGGCCTGATGCCCTCATTGGCCGGCAAGGACTGGACCGCCAGTGCTCCGCTTCCCGGCGGCGATTTTCCGATGCAGGGAATAGATGACCTGAAGTCCGATCTGGCCCGCAGCTATTCTTTCCTTGACGCTGCGACGGTGGACCGCATCGCCCGCGCCTATGGCACCCTTGCCCGCACCTGGCTGGGCGGGGCGAGCGACATGGCCATGCTGGGCACGCACTTCGGCCACGGCCTGACCGCTGCGGAAGTGGACTATCTGATGGCCCGCGAATGGGCCACTTGTGCGCAGGACGTGCTGTGGCGCCGCACCAAACTGGGGTTGCGGCTCGATAGCGGGCAGGTCGAAAAACTAGAACAGTACATGGGTGAGAAGCGGTGAAGGGCGAACATATCCTGGTCCTGGATGAAGGGACCACCTCCACGCGCGCTATCGTCTATGCGCCGGACGGAAAGATCCTGCACGTCGCGCAGGCAGAGCTGACGCAGTATTATCCCGAGCCGGGCCACGTCGAACATGACGCCTCGGAAATCTGGGACAAGACGCTGGCCTGCGCGCGCGAAGTGATCGGCAAGCTGGGCGGCGCGGATCGCATCGCCGCGCTGGGCATCACCAACCAGCGCGAAACCGTGGTCGCCTGGGATCGCAGCACGGGCGAGCCGATCACCCGTGCCATCGTCTGGCAGGACCGGCGCACCGCCGCGCACTGCGCCCAGCTTCGCGAGGCCGGGCACGAGGAAATGCTGCAGACCCGCACCGGGCTGGTCATCGATCCTTATTTTTCCGGCACCAAGATGCGCTGGATTCTGGACAACGTGCCCGAAGCGCGCTCGCTGGGGGACCGGTTGGCGCTGGGCACGGCGGAAAGCTGGCTGGTATGGAAACTGACCGGCGGACTGCATGTCTCCGACGCCAGCAATGCCAGCCGCACACAGCTTCTGGCGCTGGACGGGCCGGACTGGGACGACGATCTGCTCGCCCTATTCGGCGTGCCCCGTGAGGCACTGCCCAAGGTGGTCGACACTGCCGGGACAGTCGGCACATGCGATGCGGCGCTGCTGGGCGCGGCGATCCCGATCAGCGGGCTGGCGGGGGATCAGCAATCGGCGACGATCGGCCAGCACTGCCTTGCCATCGGCGAGACCAAGGCCACCTTCGGCACCGGCGCCTTCATCCTGACCAACATGGGGCCTGTGCTCCCGCGCTCCTCGCACCGCCTGCTCGGCACGGTGCTGTGCCAGCAGGACGGCAAGCGGACTTACGCGCTGGAAGGCTCGATCTTCGTGGCGGGCAGCCTCATCAAGTGGCTGCGCGACGAACTGGGCGTCATCCGCACTGCGGCGGAAAGCGAGGAACTGGCCCGCGCCGTGCCGGACAACGGCGGCGTCCTGTTCTTGCCCGCACTTGCGGGGCTGGGCGCTCCGCACTGGAAGCCCGATGCCACCGGCGTGGTCACCGGGCTGACGCAGGGCACCAGCCGCGCCCATATCGTGCGCGCGGCGATGGAATCGCTGGCTCATCAGTGCCATGACCTGCAGGCCGCTTTCGCTGCGGACGGGGCAGACTGGAAGATGCTGCGCATCGACGGCGGCATGAGCGCCAACAACTGGATGGCGCAGGACCTTGCCGATATTCTGGCCCTGCCGGTGGAACGCCCCGCCGATACCGAGACGACCGCGCTGGGCGCCGCGATGCTGGCAGGGGTCGGCGTAGGTCTCCATGCCTCGCTGGAAGATGCGATGACGATGGGCGGCGTGCTTACCCGCTTCATCCCGTCGATGGGAGAGGCGACCCGCAGCGCCCGCATCGGGCCGTGGCAATCAGGCCTGCGCCGCCATATCGACGGGCTGGCCTGATGCGCTTTGCCCCGCGCGCCGCGAGGCGGCGGTAAAGGGCCGCTGCCCGGCAAGGTGCAGCAGCGCGATATAGAGCAGGCTGGCGAAGACCGTGGCGTCCAGCGCCGGCACGGTCGATATCGTGAAGTCGTAGTGCAGCGCGATGGCCGCCAGGCTGCTCGTCGCCGCCCAGGCGGTAACGGCAGGCCAGTGCACTGCGTCCAGGTTTTCGATGGAGGCGGCGGCATCCACGCTGCGGAATTTCGTCCAGCCATCGATCACGTAGATCGCCGCGAAAGGCGGGATCGTCACGCCCAGCAGGACGAGGAAGGGGATGAACCCCTCGATGATGCCCATCAATGCGAGCCCGGTGCCGACCACGGTGCCGAAAAGGACGAAGGCCCAGCGCGGCACCTGCGGGAACGTGGCGGTAAGCGACAGGCTGGCCGAGTAGAGGTTGAGCGAGTTGAGCGTCCAGGTCGGCATCACCAGCAGCAGCAGCGCCCATGCGCCGAAGCCGAAGCCGGTGATCATGCGCATGATGTCGGTCTGGCCCGTCGCCAGCGCGGCCAGCGCCGCGCCGGCCATCAGCAGCGGCGCGGTGAAAGGATAGGACAGCGCCATGCTCAGCACCGCGCCCTTGCCGGTGCGGGTATAGCGCGAAAGGTCGGGCAAGGTGGTGATCGTCAGCATGTCGCCGCCGATGATGGCGGAGACGGCGATGCCGAAGGTCATGTGATAGGGGCTGATCGCGGGCGCATCTAGGACGATGCCGTGGCGGCGCGCGGCGGCGACGCACACCGCCACGATCATCGCCGCCAGTAGCGGCACGCCGATCATCGCCAGCCGGTCCAGCGCGCGGAAGCCGACCAGCGTGGTCAGCGCCATCAGCGCCGCGCCGCCGATCACCACGGCGGTGAAATCGGGCCGGAAGCCAAAGCCCTCGGCAGCGGCGGCGACGGCATCGCCAAGGAACGACACGTTCACCCCGAACCAGCAGAAATGGACCACGGCGATGATCACATTGACCAGTCCCGCCCCGCCAAGGCCGAACGAGCGGCGGATCAGAAGGTAGGTGTTGAGCCGGGACCGCACCGCCACCAGCGATGTCAGGCATCCGCCCAGGCACAGGCACAGCCCGGCCAGGAATGCCGCCAGCACCGCCGGCCAGAACCCCAGCGCCAGCGATGTCTGCGCCCCGTTGAGGAACGTGGGCAGCGAGATCGAGAAGCTGGCGATAATCAGCACCACCCTCCAGCCACCCACCGTAAGGCTCTGGGGCAGCGGGGCGTTGGCGTACTGGTCGCCCACATCGTGAGACGGTTCGGGGCGGCTCAGGGCTTCAGCCAAGCGTCGATCTCCTCGATGGGTACATATTCCTGTGCGAAGCCGAAAGCGCGCGGGCCGACGAATTCCAGCGCACCCGCCTCGCGCAGGATGGCGGGGGCGGCTGCGCCGACTACCTTCACGCGCTGGCCGTACTTCAGCCGCTCGGTGGTTATGCTCTCGGCGGTCTCCCGGTCCATCACGGTCAGGATATCGGGCACCATGGCCACCACCTGCCCGTCGCGCCGGGCGATGAGGTTCTCGTTCTGGAATTCCAGTTCCATGCGGCTGGTCCCGTCGAAGCTCTCGAAACGGACCCGGCCGACCGAAAACCCGCCTCGTGTCTCGCGCTCGATATCGGCGATCTTGCCGTCGAACAGCACGCCTGCATGCGGGTAGAGTCCGGTGGCGGCAAGGGCTGCGAACATCGCGGTGAACGGGTCTTGGCCGCCTTCGCGCGCCTGCCGGATCGCTGCGCCCACATCGCGCGCGGCGGTGACGGTGCCGTGGATCGCGTGGTCCCTGGCCTGGCGCCCGGTCAGCGGATATTCGGTGAGATGCGCGATCCCGCCCACCGCTACCGACAGCGCGCGCGCCAGCCGCTCATGCATGAGGTTGTCGTCAGTCTCGATCAGGCTGAGCGCCCCGCAGGCCGAAGTCAGGATCGAGGGGCAGGCGGACAGGCCCCGGATGTTGAAGATCGCCATCTGCGATTCGGGAAAGGCGCGGCCCATGCCGTCGCAGTCGAGGACGGGTATCCCCAGCCTGGCGGCGGCGAACAGCGGGGCAAGGCCGTTGCTGCCGCCGATCTCGATGGGGATCACCGCGTCGATCCTGCGGCCCATGATTTCCTCGAGGCGGCGCAGGCCGTCGACCGCTTCCCGTCCGTTCGGCAGCTTCTCCACCGAGACGGTCGGCGCGCCGATCCAGCCCACCGGCACCACCAGCGCATCGTCGGCAAGATCGTCCAGGCCGATGACCTCGAAAGGCCCCTGCCGGTCGAACTCCGCCTCGGCGAGAAGCAGAGCGTAATAGGGATCGCCGCCGCCGCCCGATCCGAGGAAGGCGGCGCCGAGGGCGAGGTCGGCCAGACCCTGGCGGTCAAGCTGCATGGTGTGCTCCGATAGGCTGGCGAACGGGCGCAAGGGCCAGATCGGCCACGACGCGCACCCGCACCTGGACCGCGCGGCCCGGCAGGTAGCTGAGATAGGTCTCCTCGACATCGGCGACGGCAAGGCTGGCGGGGTCTCCCCCTGCGGCCAGCACCTGTTCGCGCGCAAGAGCGGCCACTTGTTCGATGGCCTCTTCGCGCGGGCTGGCATCGTAGCTGACCACGCGCTCTACCTGGGCGCCGACCTGCGCGATCGCCGCGCCCACGGCGTTGGCGACCACTGCATGAGGCGGGCGCACCACGCGCGCTGCGCCGCCGAGGCTGTCGGGGATCAGGAAATTGCCGCCGCCCACGGCAAGGACCGTCACTGCCTCGCGCCCGGTCTTCATGCGGTCCACCCCGTCTTCCAGAATGGCGCGGATATGTGCGCCGACGGCCGAGGCCACCGCGTTCGACATGGCGGGCAGCAGCGAAGCGTCGCCGAAGTGGGCCTGTCCGGTCTTTACGGCAATGTCGCTCGCGGTCAGCGTCTGCCCGCCGAACAGCATGCCCTCGTCCGTCAGGCGGTAACCAACCGAATCCGGCCCGACGCGCAGGGCGTCCTTGTCCAAAGTGTCTGCTACGTAAAGCGCCGGATCGAGATGAATGCGCGTGCCGCCGCCCAGCCCGATGGCGAGAATGTCGGGCATGCGAAAATTGGTCCGCGCCCCGCCAATGTCGACCGAGATCGCGGATTCGCGCGGATAGCCGCCCGCCAGCACGCCGATGTCGGTGGTGGTGCCGCCCACATCCATCACCACCGCGTCGGCCACGCCGCTGAGGAAGGCGGCGCCGCGCATCGAGTTGGTCGGCCCCGATCCCATCGTCATCACCGGATAGGCCTCGGCCTGCGCGGCGGAAACGAGCGTGCCATCATTCTGCGAAATGAATAGCGGCGCCTCGATCCCAAGTGCCGCCAGCGCGCGCCCGAACGATCGGATCACGCGCACTGCCAGGCTGGTCAGCGCGGCGTTGAGTACGGCGGAATTTTCTCGCTCGATGAAGCCGACGCGGCCGATCTCGCTGGACAGGGTGATCGCGGCCTCGGGGTGCGCCTCACGCACGATCCGGGCGGCGCGCTGCTCCATGTCGCCATTGATGGGCGAGAATGCGCAGGAAATGGCGACGGCGTCGATGCCCTCGGCCTTGAGCGCCAGAGCCGCATCGCGCACGCGCTGCTCATCCAGCGGCGCCATCTCGCGCCCGTCGACCTCGTAGCCGCCGGGCAGCAGGAAATAGCGACGGCCGATGCAGGCCACCAGATCGGCGGGCCAGCCGGTCAGCGGCGGCAGCGCCTCGCCGGAAGGGCTGGCGAGGCGCAGCACGCCCACCCGGTCCAGCTCGCGGCGCTCCACCAGCGCGTTCACGAAATGGGTTGTGCCGATCATCACCGAAGTGACACATGCGGGCGCCGTACCGGATTCGGCCAGAACCGCATCGATCGCGGCGGCGACCCCGGCTTCTACGTCGGCCGATGTGGGCTGCTTGGTCCAGGCGGCAACGCGCATCCCCTCCATCAGCACCGCGTCGGTGTTCGTCCCTCCCACATCGACGCCAATCCGCACGCGCTTCTCCTTGCTCGCAAAACCCAAGAGCTACCGGGCATTGAGGTAGGGGGCAGCGGCGTGACAGCGCAACGCACAAGACGGGTGCGGCATGTGGGTAAACGGGTAAGCCGGCCTACCGCGCCGGGTAGAGCCGGCTTGCGCCGTCAGATCGTTCGGCGCGGATCGCTCCCGTCCCACTGCGCTGTGTTGCTGCGGATCATGTCGAACAGTTCCACCATCGGCGGCAGCGGCTTGATCACCTCCACCAGCGGGCTGAGGCCATCGCGTGCCGTATCCAGATAGGCGAAGCGCGATAGCGGCAGGCGCCCCTCCAGCAGCACCGGCACGCCGTCTGCCCGCGCGCGGGCCAGCGTGGCCTCGTAGTCCTCGATCCAGGTGCCATAGTGATGCACACCGCTTTTGCCGCTTTCCAGAAAGTCGCGGTAAGTGGAAGGCGCGGTGCCGGGCTGGATCAGTTCGATCATGGTATCGCCGCTGTAGCTGATAGATACGCCGCCGAAGATCGGCTCGTCCAGCGGCGCGGGCCGTTCGTCCACCGCCAGTTCCTCGAAGGGCAGGGGCAGGGGGAAATCGTAGAACGGCCCCACCCCCATCGCCTGCGTCCAGTGCGACACCGCCTCGTCCAGATTGGGCACGACATAGGCGACCTGAAATATCTTTCCGTAAATCCGGCTCATCTTCGACATTCTCCCGTTGCGCCGCGTTCCCGTGTCCTATCGTCGCACGAGGTCGCGATCATACTTGAAAAACAATCATGACTGTTTTCTAATGAAAGTCCACCCCGGTGCGATTCGGCCGAAGAGAGCTGACCGCCGGGAGGATCGCCTTCGCCGCCCGGCGAGGCGGTGTCCCAGAGGAGAGGGATGACCATGATGAAGCTCGATTTCGACGACTGGAACATCCACGTCGGCACGCCCCACCCCTTCAACGAGCGCGTGCGCCCGGCGATAGACAACGGCACCGGCCGCTCCGATCCGCGCCGCTATCATGACCGCGCCTTCATGCGCGAGGAGTGGGAAAAGGTCTTCGCGAGGAGCTGGCTGCTGGCCGGCGCGGCCTCCGACATTCCAGAGGAAGGCGACTTCTTCACGTTCGACATCGGCCCGGAAAGCTTCATCATCGTGCGCGGCGCCGACGACGCGATCCATGCGCACTACAACGTCTGCCCGCACCGCGGCAGCCGCCTGGTGACGACGGACTTCGGATCGCTCGATCGTTTCACCTGCCCGTTCCATTCGTGGAAATTCGATCTGGAAGGCCACAACGTCGCCGTCACCGACCCGGAGACGTTTCGTCCGGAAGTGCTGTGCCATGACCGCAACCTGACCTCGGTGCGCTGCGAAGTGGCGGTAGGGCTGGTGTTCATCTCGATGGACTCCGAAATCGAGCCGCTCAAGCAGTGGCTGGCGCCGATCCTGCCGCAGCTTGAGCTTTACGAGATCGACAAGATGTACGTCGTCCAGCACCGCCGGTCGGACTGGGGTGCGAACTGGAAGGGCGGAGTCGATGCCTTTGCCGAGATCTACCACCTCCACGCCGTCCACCCGCAGACCCAGTGCCTGATGGACGACCGCACCCAGATCGACCTGTGGCCCGGCGGCCTCTCGCGCCAGTTCGTTCCCTTCGCCCAGCCTGCCGCGCGCTTCCCGGATCAGGAGACGGTCAATCCCGGCATCCAGGCGATGCTGCGCGATGCCGGGATCGACCCGGCCAGTTACGAAGGCTCCGCCGCGCAGACCCGTTCCGACGTGCAGAAAGCCAAGCGTCGCCGCTCCGACGAACTGGGGCTGGGGTATGAAAAGTTCAGCGACAGCCAGCTCAGCGACTCCGTGGTCTATTCGCTGTTCCCCAACGGCCAGATCGGCTGCCACCCGGAGGCGATCTTCCTCCACCGCTTCATGCCGCACGCCAGCGATCCTAACCAGTTCACCTATGACACCTGCATCCTCTATCGCCACGTCGACGCGCCCGGCTACAGCGCGCCTGCCTGGATGGGGCTGGGCGAGGAGACCGACATGAGCGGCCGCACCCGCCCCGAGATCGTCCACACCGGCCTTGGCGAACCGCCGGGCCTTGGCGAAGTGCTGGATCAGGATTCCGACCTTCTGCCGATCGTGCAGGCCGGCGCCCGTTCGCGGGGCTTCCGGGGACCGCTGTGGAGCGAACAGGAAGGCCGACTGCGCCATTTCCACGCCGAACTCGACCGCCGGATGGAGAGGAGCGCATGAACTACGATCCGCGTAGCTGGGCCGTTCACAAAGGCTCCGAGCATCCCTTCGACAAGCCCGCTGCTGCTATCGACAATGGGGCGGAGCGGCTCGATCCCAGCCGCTACACCTCGCCCGAATTCTTCGCGCGCGAGTGGGACGAAGTGTTCGCCCGCACCTGGCTGCTGGCGGCCCCATCCAGCGATCTGGTCGATGCGGGGGACTGGGTGAAGTTCGATATCGGCCCGGAAAGCTTCATTGTGGTGCGGCAGGAGGACGGCTCGGTCGCGGCGCATTACAACGTGTGCCCGCATCGCGGCAGCCGTCTCGTCACTGGCGAAATGGGCAGCCAGGACAGCTTCACCTGCCCGTTCCACTCGTGGCGCTTCGGCCTTGACGGGCACAACCAGAAGGTAACCGACCCGGAGACTTTCCGCCCTGAAGTGTTGTGCCACGACATCAACCTAACCTCGGTCCGTGCCGAGGAAGCGGTGGGCCTCGTGTTCATCAACATGGACAGGGACGCGCCGCCGCTGGCCGAGTTCCTTGGACCGATCCTGCCGATGCTGGAGACGTACCGCATGGACCGGATGCACGTGGTTCAGCACCGCCGTTCGGACTGGGCGGCGAACTGGAAGGGCGGGATCGACGCTTTCTATGAAAGCTACCACCTCCACGCGATCCATCCTCAGACGATGGGCGTCATCGACGATCGCACCCATATCGACTTGTTTCCCGGTGGCCTTTCGCGCCAGTTCGTGCCGATGGCCCAGCCCAATTCGCATTTCCCGGATCAGGAGGCGATCAACCCGGGGATCGCCATGCTGCTGGCCGATGCGGGGATCGACCCGGACAGCTTCGCCGGCACCGCGATGGACAGCCGCGCCGCCGTAGCCCACGCCAAGCGCGAGCGCGCCGCGCACATGGGGATAGACTATTCGCACTTCTCCGACGCGCAGCTGACTGACAGCACGATCTTCGGCATCTTCCCCAACATGCAGCTGGGTTGCCACCCGGAAGCGGTGTTCCTTCACCGCTTCAAGCCGCACGCCAGCGACCCCGAGCAGTTCACATATGAGACGACGATCCTCTACCGCCACGTCGATGTGCCCGGCTATGGCGCGCCGGGATGGATGGGGCTGGGGGCCGACGTCGACGTGACCGGCGCGACCCGTCCCGAGGCAGTTCATACCGGCCTTGGCGAACCTCCCGGCATGGGCGAGGTACTGGACCAGGATTCCGACCTGCTGCCGATCGTCCAGGCAGGCGCAAGGTCGCGCGGTTTTCGCGGGCCTTTGTGGGGCGAACAGGAAGCGCGGCTACGGCACTTCCACAAGGAACTCGACCGCTGGCTGGATGCGACCCCGCCCGGCGCCTGATCCAACCGTCATTGCGAGCATAGCGAAACAACCCGGAGCAGCGTCCACTGCTCCGGGTTGTTTCGCTATGCTCGCAGTGACGAGGGGAACCCCGAGGCCGCGACGTCAGCAATCGCATGTGCGATGACCTAGCTGTGTTTTCACCGCTCCGAAGCGGTCTGCGCATCGTGCCGGCGATTGCCATGGGCGGCGGATTGAACGCCCCTCCAAGCTGTGTTCATGACCATAACGAAACGCGCCTGAGAGTGCCGCGTCGATAGCGATAAGCCTTGGGAAAGTCTGCCATGAACTTCGACCTCACCGACGAACAGGAAATGATGCGCGACACTTTCGCGCGCTTTCTAGACGAGCATTCCAGCACGGTGCGCGTGCGCAAGGCGCAGGAAACGGCAGGCTTCGATGCTGGCCTGTGGAGCGGGCTTGCCGACCTTGGCGCCTTTGCGATGCGGGTGCCGGAAAATGCAGGCGGCATGAATCTGGGCCTGTTCGATGCGGCGCTGCTGATGGAGGAGGCCGGACGTACGCTGGTTTCCGGCCCGCTTGCCGAAGGGCTCGTTGCGGCGCGCCTGCTGGGCCAGTTCGGCGGGCAGGAGGCATTGCTGGAACAGGCGATCGGCGGCGAGGCGGTGGTCACCATCGCCATGCACGATATCGCGGTAAAGCCGGTGCAGTGGGTCGCGGGCGGCGCAGTGGCTCAGGCCGTGGTCGCCCGGCGCGGCGCGGAGGTTGTGCTGGTGACGGTAGCGGGCAGGGCGGAGGCGAACCTTGCCACCACTCCCATCGCCGAAATCGACCTTGCTTCGGGCGAGACGGCGGTGCTCGGCTCGGGAGAAGACGCGCTGGCCACTTTCGCCGCCGCCATCGAGGAGTGGAAGCTCTACATTGCCGTCAGCCTTTCGGGCATTGGGCGGCAGGCGCTGAAGATGGCGGCCGAATATGCCGGTGAACGCAAGGCGTTCGGCCAGCTCATCGGCACGTTTCAGGGCATCTCCCACCCGCTTGCGGATCTGCTGTGCGATGTGGACGGCGCCAAGTTCCTCGCCTGGAAAGCCATCCGCGACATCTATGACGGTTCCGCCGAGGCGGGCCCGGCGATCTCGCTCGCCTACTGGTACGCCTGCGATGCCGCCGCGCGTGCGGTGGCGCAGGGACTGCACACGTTCGGCGGCTTCGGCCTTTCGAGCGAGTACGACATCCACCTTTACAACCTGCGCGCCAAGGGCTTGCCGCTGGTCGCGGGCGATCCCGCGCTCATGCTGGAGGAAGCGGGACGCCGTCTCTACGCGGGCGAAGTGCCTGCGCTTCCGGCATCGGGCGAGGTCCCGCTCGACTTCGACCTGGGCGACGAGGCCCGGCAGGTCTGCGCCGAACTGGCCGAACTTTTCGCCACCAAGGTCACGCCGGAGATGAAGGCGAAGTTCCACTATTCCTGGGAGGGCTACGTTCCCGAAGTCCACAAGATGCTGGCCGATAACAAGCTGCTGTTTCCGGGGCTGCCGGAGCATCTCGCCGGGCGCAGGATCAGCCCCTATGCGCGGATCGCGGCCATGGGGGAACTGGAGCGGCAGGGCTACAACACCCCCGGCGCCAATGTCGCCGCGATGGTGGCGATGATGATCGACAAGTACGGCTCGGACGAACTCAAGGCCGAAGTCCTGCCCCGCATCACCGGCGGCGACGTGCTGTGTTCGCTGGGCTATTCCGAGCCTTCGTGCGGCTCCGACGTCTTCGCCGCGCAGTGCAAGGCGACGCAGATGGAGGACGGCTCCTGGCGGATCGACGGCACCAAGATGTGGACCAGCGGCGCCAACCTTTCCAGCTATGTCCTGATGCTGACGCGCACCAATCCCGACGTGCCCAAGCACAAGGGTCTGACGATGTTCATCGTGCCGCTCAAGACCGAAGGCGTCACCGTCCAGGCCGTCCACACCTTCCAGGACGAGCGCACCAACATCACCTTCTACGACGGCGTGGTGATACCCGACAGCTGGCGCCTGGGCGAGATCGACGGCGGCGTGAAAACCATGAGCGCAGCGCTGGAACTGGAGCACGGCGGCGGCTTTTCCAAGGTCATGAAGGCGATGATCGAGGCGGCGGTGGAACTGACCGGGGAGCTGGGCATCGCGGGCGAGGTCCGTACCCAGTGCCGCCTTGCGCGCAGCGTAGCGCACCTGTGGATCTCCGACATGCTGACTTACCGTGCCCAGTGGTCCAGCGTGGAGAAGAAGCCGAACCATGCCTTCGGGCCGATGGCGAAGATGTATTCATCGGAGAAATTCCTCAGCGACAGCCGCGACCTGCTGGACCTGACCGCGCCGGTTTCACTTTCCAGGCGCGCGGGGCCTGCGGGTTTCCTCAACCAGTGCTATCGTCATGCCGCCGGCACGACGATCTACGGCGGCACCAGCGAAGTGCACCGCTCGATGGTCGCCGAACGCGGGCTTGGCCTGCCGCGTACCCGTGGTTGAGGAGACGGCGATGACCGAAGAAGCCCCGCACCTGCTGACCGAGGAAACCGGCGGTATCCTCATCGTCACGCTCAACCGTCCCGACAAGCTCAACGCGATCAGCCGCGAGATGATGGACCTGCTTACCCAGGCGGTATTGCGCCTGCGCGAAACGCCCGAACTCAAGGTCATGCTGATCCGTTCGGCGGGGCGCTATTTCAGTTCCGGCGCGGACCTGCGCGGCGGCAATCGGAACATCGCTTCAGAAGCGAACGTCGCGGCCAACTCCGCCAGCAAGGTGCGCGAGAACCACCGGCTCAACCTCAACAACATGCAGCAGTTGTGGGACGAGATGGAGCATGTCGAAAAGCCGATCGTGGCGGCTCACCATGCGATGTGCGTGGGCGGCGGACTGGAGATGAGCCTTTCGTGCGATTTCCGCCTCGCCGCGAAAAGCGCGGGCTATGCCTTCCCGGAAGGCCTGTTTGGCGTGCTGCCCGCCTCTGGCGGGGTCTCGCGCCTTACGCGAATCTGCGGACCGCACTGGGCGCGCTGGCTCATCATGGCGAACAAGCCCGCGAACGCCGACATGGCCCTGACCATGGGCCTTGTCCATCAGGTCTACGAGGACGAGACGTTCGAGGCGGAGGTCATGGATTTCTGCCGTCATCTGGCAAAGCAGAACCTTGAGCAGATGGGCGCGGCCAAGGTCACGATCGAACTGTGCGCGGAAGTCGGCCGCGACTCCGCGCGGCATGTCGAGCGGATGGCCAACAGCGCCCTCATGCTGAACCCCGATTACATCAAGGGCATGGAAGCCTATCTCAAGGGCGTCGGCGGCAAGACGAATTAGCGCGGGAAAGCCGCCGCCATTGACATGCGCGGGCAAAGCGGACGAGGGGCTGTGTCACGCCAATCGCTTCTTCGGGTTTCGTTCGCATGCACGTTTCGACAATGCCGCTGGTCCACAAGCCAATGGCCTCGCCGGTGGGCGAACTGACGCTGGTGGGCAGCGATGCGGGCCTTGTGGCGGTGCTTTGGGAAAACGACAGGCCCGGGCGCGTGCCGCTGGGGCCCATGGACGATGGCAGCGACCACCCGGTCCTCGCCAAGACCGAAGCCCAACTACGCGAATATTTCGAAGGCCGCCGCGAGGTGTTCGACCTGCCGCTCGATTTTCGCGGCACCGATTTTCAGAAAATCGTCTGGCAAGCGCTTCTGGAGATACCCTTCGGCGAAACCCGCAGTTATGCCCAGATCGCTCTGGCCATCGGCCGCCCGACCGCTAGCCGTGCGGTCGGCGCGGCGAACGGCCGTAACCCGATCTCGATCATCACGCCATGCCACCGGGTCATCGGCACCAGCGGAAGCCTGACCGGCTTTGCCGGCGGGCTGGAAGCGAAGGCCTGGCTGCTTTGGCTGGAGGCGGGCCAGCCCCTTCTTTTGTAAAAGCGCTTCAGAACGGCCGGATGGTCACACCGTTGTCGATAACCATCTCGGCGCCGGTGATGAAGCGGGATTCGTCCGAGGCGAGATAGAGCACCAGTGCCGCCACGTCCTTGGGATGGCCGGCCGTTCCTGGCGGCAACACGCCTTCGGGTATCTCCCGCGTTTGGCCCGGCCGCCCTTCGGCGGTCTGCACCATCGGCGTCTCGATCGAGCCGGGATGCACCGAATTGCAGCGGATCTTGTAGCCCTTTTCCTGGCACATCACCGCGACCGACTTGGTCATCGCCCGCACCGCGCCCTTGGCGGCGGAATAGGCGAAAAAGATCGGGTAGCCCAGCAGCGCGCCGGTCGAACTCATGTTGACGATGGAGCCGCCGCTACCCTTGTTCATCAGTGGGATCGCGTGCTTGCAGCCCAGGAATACCCCGTCGGTCATGATCGCGCTGACCCAGCGGAACTGCTCCAGACTGGTCTCCTCGACATCGGCGCTGAGGACGACGCCGGCATTGTTCACCAGTACGTCGAGCCGCCCGAAGCGCGCCTCGATCTCCTGCATGACGGCGATCCACTGCGCCTCGTCGGCAACGTCGAGCGCCATCGCGACGGCGCCGTTGCCGATCCGGTCGGCCACGGCCAGCGCCGGTTCCAGCTTCACGTCGGTGACCACGACGACCGCGCCTTCGCGGGCCAGTGCCTCGCAGTCGGCCGCGCCCAGTCCCGAGCCGCCGCCGGTGACCAGCGCGACTTTGCCTTCAACCCGGCCCATTTTGCTCTCCTGTTATAGTTCTGGATCAATCGATGTGCAGTAGCGCGGTTGCGGCTAGGACTTCGACAAGCTTAGCCTGAGCAGAATTTCAAACTCGGCGGCCTTTCAAAGTCCCCGAACCAAATCCGCTCAGGCTGAGCTTGTCGAAGCCCGCAAGGCAACCTAAGCTGCCCCGTCTTCACTGAAATAGTCAGGCATTCCGGCTGGCCAGATCACGCCCCACTGTGCCTGTCCGCCGTCGATGACGATAAGGTCGCCATTGATGAAGCGCGCTGCGGGCGAGGCGAGATAAGCGATGGATTCCGCCACGTCCCAGGCATTGCCACGCATCCGCATCGGGTTGGCCTTGTGGAAGCGGGCGAGCGCTTCTTCGGGGTACATGCGAAAGCCCTCGGTCTCGATCACGCCGGGACCGATGCAGTTGACGCGGATGTTCCACTGCGACCACTCGGTGGCGAGCGTCTTGGACAGGTAGATCACGCCCGCACGCGCAGCGCAGGTATGCGCAGCCTGCGGCATTCCCCGTTCCACATTGGCGACGATGTTGATGATATTGCCCGGCTTGCCGTCGGCGCGCCAGCGCTTCGCGGCTTCCTGCATCATCCACCAGGTGCCGTTGAGGTTGGTGTCTATCACTGCCATCCAGCCCTTGCGGCTGAAGTCTATGGCGTCCTGCGGGAATTGACCGCCAGCATTGTTGACCACAGTGTCTAAGCCGCCGAAGTGGTCGTGCACGGCGCCGATCAGCGCCTCGACGCCTTCGGGGTCGCGGATGTTGGTGGGCACGGCCAGCACGTCGTTGCCGAAAGCGTCCTTGACCAGATCGACCGTGGTTTGCAACTTCTCGGCATCGCGCCCGCAGATGGCGACCTGCGCGCCCAGCTTCGCGGCAAGGAATGCCGCCGCCTTGCCCATGCCGCTGCCCGCGCCGGTAATCAGCACGGTCTGCCCGGCCAGCATGTCGTCGCGGTAGATCGAGGTCTTTGCGCGCAGCGCCTCCTCGTCTAGCCCGCGCGCCGGACGGTCGGGGCCGTCATCTTCGGGTCGGAAGGTTTTGGCGGTGAAATTCCTGGGCGCGTTCAAATGGCTTGTCCTTGAAATCGACGGCTAGATCGATCGCATGATCGGGGGCGAATCGACGGCAAAGGGTTCGGTCCGCTGCCGAATTCGCCTTTGCCGTGAAGCACGCTAGCGCTGCCGAATCAAAAAGACAAACAAGATTGTTTTTAGGTGGGGTGGTTGGTTGTCCGCCCTCAGTCGTCGAGGTGTTCCATCAAGCCGCGGATCTGATTTTCCAGATGCTTGAGCATCGCCGGAACCTTCACCGGGTCCATCGCCCCGGTGTGCACGGCAATCGCCATGCCTTCCAGGATCGTCACCGACAGGTTCATGGCGAGGTCGAAGCCCACGGGGTCGATGCGCCATTCGGGGAAGAGCACTTCCGCCTGCGCATTGAACCGCTCGCGAAACTCCTCCTGTAGCGGCAGCATGATCCCGGCGAGGTCCTTGTCGGTACGTGCGGCCATGGCCAGTTCGTGAAAGGCGATGAAGGCGGGTTTCTGGACCTGCGCCCAGTACGTCTCCACCAGAGTATCGACATCATGCTCGGGCTTTTCGGCGGCGCGGCGGAAGGCGCGCAAACGCTTTTCGTGCAGTTCGACGATGGTCGCCTTGATCAGTGCCGCGCCGTTTTCGAAGTGATGCATCATCGCCCCGCGCGACAGGCCGGCTTCCTGCGCCACGCGCGGAGTGGTGGTGTTCGCGTA
This sequence comes from Novosphingobium sp. P6W, assembly GCF_000876675.2. GTDB lineage: Bacteria > Pseudomonadota > Alphaproteobacteria > Sphingomonadales > Sphingomonadaceae > Novosphingobium. The sequence goes on along the minus strand of NZ_CP030353.1, from coordinate 166,404 downwards.
GCCGTGTTTCACGAGGCAGCGCACGGTCGCGTCGATCAGCCGGCTTCGCGTCTGGGCGGCCTTGGTCGCCTGCAAGGTGCTGCCCGAGGCTTTCGCGGCTTCAGACTTTGCCGGCGCCTTGGCGGCGGCGCGGGGCTTGGCTGTGCTGGTGGAGCGCGAGAGGGCCATGTGATTCGCCTGAAAAATTGCTGTCGCCGGTGATTGCAATTCACCGGGCCATCCAGCCCGCTTACTCCCTAGCTGCGCCCCGGTGCAAGCGTGCCGCCCGCGTAAAGCCCGGCCTTTGCTGCGGATAGCGCCGCATCGAATGCTCTTGCAGACATAGCAATTAAAACATGCATGACTGATTGTAATTTTCAATCCGCTTGGTAATCTCCCTCCAAACAGACTTCGCATGGCGGCCGCAGCAGCGGGTGACCTGAAAGAGCACAGGACATTGGGAGAGCAGGCGATGGGCGACAGGCAGCCAATCCTGACTATGGGTGAAATGATACGGTCTTCCGGCCAAAGGTTCGCGGACCGCGATGCGATCGTGTTCCCTGACCGGCGGCTCGGCTACGGCGACCTCAATAGCAAGGCGCGCGACTGGGCGAAGGCGCTTTGCGCGATGGGGGTGAAGCCGGGCGACAATGTCGGCCTGCTACTGCCCACCTGCCTCGACTTCATCACGGCCTTCTACGGCATCACCATGACCGGCGCCGTCGCAGTGCCGGTAAACGCCCGCTATCAGGCGAGCGAGCTGGGTTTCGTCGTCGCCGATGCCGATCTCGTGACGATCATCACCACCGGCAAGGTTGCCGACGGCCTCGATTTCAGCGCACGCCTCGAAGCGGCGCTGCCCTCGCTTGCGCAGGCGGGCGATCCTTGGGCGCTCTCCTTGCCCGAGGCTCCCCGTCTGCGCAGCATCGTGTGCCTGGATGAGAAGTGTGCGCCTTACCTCGTTCCCGCAAACGCCGCGCTGGCGAAGGGCGCGAAGATCGCCGAGGACGAGATCGACGCCCGGATCGACGCGGTTGCGCCGCAGGATACGGCGATGATCCTCTATACTTCGGGCACCACGGCCAACCCCAAGGGCGCGATGATCAGCCACCGCGCGCAAGTCGCCAACAGCCGCGGGCTGGGTGTGCGGTACGAGTGCACCGAGGAGGACAAGGTCTGGTCGCCGCTGCCGATCTTCCACATCGCCGGCATCCTGCCGATGACGATGATCCTCGATCTTGGCGGTGTCTACATGACGATCCCCAGGTTCGATGCGGGCGTGGGGCTGGAAATGCTGGGCCGGGAAGGGGCGACGATAGCCTATCCCAGCTTCGTCACGATCATGCAGGACCTCATTACCCACCCGACCTTCAAGAACACCGATCTCTCGCGCCTGCGGATCATGAACTCCAACTTCGCCGTCCAGCCCGAGTGGATCAAGCTGGCGGTGGCCGAGGCTATGCCGCACACCATTCAGGTCGGCACTTACGGCCTGACCGAAGGCGCGGGCACGGTTTCCACCAGCCGCCTTTCCGACAGCTACGAAGTGCGCACCGGCCGCTGCGGTTTCCCGCTGGAGGAATGGCAGGTCCGCATCGTCGATCCCGAAACCGGCGCCGATTGCGGGCCTGGTGAGCATGGCGAGATTGTGCTTGGCGGCCCCAACGTCCTCAAGGGCTACTACAACGCGCCCGAGAAGACGGCGGAGGCGATCCGCGATGGCTGGTTCTTCTCCGGCGACATCGGATCGATCGACGCGAACGGCAACGTGATGTTCCATGGGCGCACCAAGGACATGCTCAAGGTGGGCGGCGAGAACGTGGCGGCGGCAGAGATCGAGGCCATGCTCCAGACCCATCCGGCGGTAAAGCTGGCGCAGGTCGTGGGCCTGCCGGACGACCGCTACGCCGAAGTCCCCGCTGCCTTTGTCGAACTGGCGGAGGGTGCCGCCGCCAGCGAGCAGGAACTGATCGACCACTGCAAGGGCCGCATCGCCGGCTTCAAGGTGCCGCGTCATATCCGCTTCGTGGAGGAGTGGCCGATGTCGACCTCCAAGATCCAGAAATTCCGTTTGCGCGAAGGGTTGATCGCCGAGTTGCAGGCGGCCTGACACGCTCGCCTTGGATTTAAAAAAGGCAGTCGTGATTGTCTTTTTTATTGCATCGGCAGGAGCTACCGGCTTACACTGCAAGGCAAGACACAAGTGGCCGCCCGAAAGAATCCGGGAGATGGCCAGGCAGAAGGAAGAAGCAGGATGGATCTGGGACTGGCTGGCAAGAAGGCGATCCTCGTCGGCGCGGCGCGCGGCATCGGCTATTCGGTGGCCGAAGTCCTCGCGCGTGAAGGCTGCGATATCGCGCTCACCGCGCGCAGCGAGGACAGCGTCAAAGACGCCGTGGCGTCGCTTTCCAAGTACGGCACCAAGGTCGTCGGCAAGCCGGTCAACGCCAAGCAGCCGGAAGCCTACAAGGAATGGATCGACTGGGCGATCGAGGAACTGGACGGCGTCGACATCCTCGTGCCCTTCACTTCCGCCGGCGGCGGTATGGGCAGCGAAAAGTACTGGTACAACGCCTTTGAAACCGACGTGATGGGCGTGGTCCGCGCCGTGGAGGGCGTGATCGAGAAGATGACCGAGCAACAGCGCGGTTCGATCGTGCTGCTGGGCTCTACCTCCATCGGAGAGGCCATGGGCGGCCCGCAGCCCTACAACGCCATGAAGGCCAGCCTCGTCACCTGGGGCAAGCAGCTGGCGCTGTGGCACGGCAAGAACGGCATCCGCGTGAACGTCGTCTCCCCCGGGCCGATCGAGTTCGAGGGCGGCAACTGGGACATGATCAAGGGCACGATGGAAAAGTTCTATGCCTCGCAGCTGCGCCAGCAGCCGTCGGGCCGCCTTGGCCGGCCTGAGGAAGTGGCCAAGGCCATCGCTTTTCTCGCCAGCGACGCCGCGAGCTGGTGCAACGGCTCGCACCTCGTCGTGGACGGGGGCTTCACCAACCGGACGCACTTCTGATGAACGATCATGTCATGGGATGGGACGCAGGCGCGATGGACGTGCGCCGCGTCGTTCATCCATACCGCGTCGATCCCGAAAGCGTCGGCAACGGCACGCCGGTGGAAAAGGCGCCCGACCCGCAGCTTGGCACTGAGCTGATCCCTGCGGCGCGCTATTTCTCGCCCGATTACATGAAGCTGGAATGGGAGCGCGTCTGGACCAAGGTCTGGCTGCTCGGTGGCCGCAGCGACGACATGCCTGAGCCGGGCGACTACATCTGCACCGATATCGGCAAGGAGTCGGTGCTGCTGGTGCGGCAGGCCGATGGCTCGATCCGGGCCTTCCCGAACGTCTGCCTGCACCGCGGCAACCGCCTGCGCCCCGAAGGGCGCGGCAATGCCGAGAAATTCCAGTGCATGTACCACCACTGGACCTACGGCCTCGACGGCAAGCTGGATCATATCCCGGACCTTTGCACGTTCCTCCAGGGCGGACCGAAGGACATGGCGCTCACCGCGCTGCCCTGCACCGAGTGGAACAGCTTCGTGTGGTTCTCGCTCGACCAGGACGTCGAACCGTTCGAGGACTTCATCGATCCCCTGAAGCGCCATCTTGAGCCCTACCACCCTGAGCGGATGGCGTGGATGCGCGACATCACGGTGGAGTGGGACTGCAACTGGAAAACCTCGGTAGACGCTTTCAACGAGACGTACCATGTCCAGGGCATTCATCCGCAGCTCAAGTGGTATCTCGATGACGTCAACGTCCAGATCGACTGCTACGGTAAGCACAGCCGCTACCTGATCCCCTTCGCGGCAATATCTCCGCGTGTGGCGATGCCCAGCCAGATCCCGCCCGCGATCCACGAAATCATGGTTCACGCAGGCATGGATCCGGCCGAATACGAAGGCCGCGTCTCCGACATCCGCCGCGACGTGCAGCTGTTCAAGCGCGAACACGGCGCGTCGCAGGGCAAGGACTATTCCGAGCTGAACGACGAACAGCTGACGGACGACTACCACTACACGATCTTCCCGAACGTGTCGGTCAACGTCCACGCCGACGACGTGATGCTGTTCCGCCAGCGTCCTCATGCCAGCGATCCGAACAAGATGCTCTACGACATCTGGATGTTCGGCCTTGTCCCCGAAGGTGAGGAATGGCCCGAACGGGTGCGTCATCAGCACTTCAGGCACGGCGACAAGACTATCGGCCAGGTTCTCGATCAGGATGCCTTCAACCTGCCGACGGTGCAGACGGGAATGAAGTCCGATTACTTCCCCGGCCTGTGGATCGGCGATCAGGAACTACGCATCCGCCACTTCCACAAGGTGATGGATGACTACATCTACGGCCCCGGCGAAAAGGGGCCTGACGATCTATAGACGCACAACCTCTCTCCCCGCTCAGGCTGGGCTTGTCGAAGCCCCTGCAGCGAGGCGCGAGCGCCCAATCCTTCGACAGGCTCAGGATGAGCGGAGTGGTTTGGGAAGATTGGCAAAAGAACACGGACGGGAGAGCTACCGTGCAATTTAACCGCGACGAACTGCTGGGCGCTTATCGCCGGATGAAGGTCATTCGCGAGTTCGAGGAACGCCTGCACGAAGAGATCAAGACCGGCGAAATCGCCGGCTTCACTCACCTCTACGCCGGGCAGGAAGCGGTGGCAGTGGGCATCTGCGACCAGCTTACGGTGGAGGACATGATCGTCTCCACCCACCGCGGCCACGGGCATTGCATCGCCAAGGGCTGCGACGTTAAAGGCATGATGAAGGAGATCTTCGGCCGCGCCGGGGGGCTGTGCAAGGGCCGGGGCGGCTCGATGCACATCGCCGACCTGGATGTGGGAATGCTCGGCGCTAACGGCATTGTCGGCGGCGGCGCGCCGCAGGCAGTGGGCGCTGCGATCGCCGCGCGTATCGATGGCAAGGGCCGTGTCGGTATCGCCTTCTCGGGTGACGGCGCCTGCAACCAGGGCACCACGTTCGAGGCGATGAACCTTGCCGTGGTCACTAAAGTCCCGGCGATCTTCGTTTTCGAGAACAACCATTATTCCGAACACACCGGCGATGCCTATGCGGTGGGCACCAACAAGGACATCGCCAGCCGCGCCGAAGGGTTCGGCATGAAGGCCTGGCGCGCCAATGGCTGCGACTTCTTCGAAACCTACACGGCTTTTGCGGAACTTCTCGAATATGTCCGCGCAGGCAATGGTCCGGCAGCGATCGAACTCGATACCGAGCGGTATTACGGCCACTTCGAGGGCGATCCCCAGCGCTATCGCGGCAAGGGCGAGATCGACCGCATCCGCGCCGAACGCGATTGCCTCAAGGCCTTCCGCGCCAAGGTGGTCGGTGCGGCGCTGCTGACCGACGACGATCTCGACAAGGTCGACGCTGAAGTGATCGCGCAGATCGAGGAAGCCGTGGTCGAAGCACGGGCCGACGAACTGCCCGATCCCGCCACCGTCGCCGACGACGTCTACGTCGAATATTACTGAGCCAGCGGGGAACCTGAAATGGCCATCATGAACATCCGCGAGGCGATCGTCTCGACATTGCACGCGGAAATGGAACGCGATTCCGACATTATCCTGCTCGGCGAAGACGTGGTCGGCGGCAACGGCACGGCCGGCGGCCCTGAGGCGATCGGCGGCATCTGGGGCACCAGTCCCGGTCTGTGGGAGAAATTCGGGCCTGAGCGTGTGATCGACACGCCGATCTCCGAAAGCGCCATCATCGGCGCGGCGGCCGGCGCGGCGTTGGCGGGGAAGCGTCCGGTCGCGGAACTGATGTTCGCAGACTTCGTAGGCGTCAGCCTCGACCAGATATGGAATCAGATGGCCAAGTTCCGCTACATGTTCGGCGGCAAGACCAAGTGCCCTGCCGTGGTGCGACTGGTCTACGGCGCGGGCATGTCGACGGCGGCGCAGCATAGCCAGTCGGTTTATGCGATGCTCACCGCGATGCCCGGCCTCAAGGTGGTGCTGCCGACTACCCCAGCCGACGCCAAGGGCCTCCTCACCGAAGCGCTGCGCGGCGACGATCCGGTCATGTATTTCGAACACAAGACGCTTTACGGCGTGAAGGGCGAGGTGCCTGACGGCGACTATCGCCAGCGTTTCGGCGAAGCGCGCATGGTGCGCGAAGGCGGCGACGTCACCGTGGTTGCTTGCGGGCGCATGGTCAATTTCTCGGAAAAAGCGGCGGACAAGCTGGCGGCGGACGGCATCGGCATGGACTTGCTGGACCTGCGCACCACCAGCCCGCTGGATGAGGATGCGATCCTGGAATCCGTCGAACAGACCGGGCGTCTGGTGGTGGTGGACGAAACTCCGCCGCGCTGCAGCCTGGCCGCCGATATCTGCGCGATGGTGGCACAGCGGGCTTTCTCCAGCCTGAAAGCGCCGCCGCAGATGGTCACCGCGCCGCATAGTCCGATCCCCTTCGCCCGCAATCTCGAGCGCGCCTGGGTGCCCTCGCCGCAGAAGGTCGAGGAAGCGGTCCGCCGCGTCCTCGCCTTTCGTTGAGGGAGGGGCGGACGATGGCGAAACTCACGCCTTTCACGATGCCCAAGTGGGGTATCGAAATGGCCGAAGGCACCATCGCCGACTGGATGGTGGTCGAAAACGCCCCGTTCGAACGCGGCGCCGTGCTGACGCTTATCGAGACGGACAAGATCACCAACGAAGTCGAGGCCGAAAAGGACGGCCGCTTCGTGCGCATCATGGCCGAGGCGGGGCAGACTTATGCCGTAGGCGCGCTGCTGGCCGTGCTCAGTGATGGCGGCGAGGCAAGTGCGGCTGAGATCGACGCGGTGATCGCGGCCTTTCGCCCTTCCGAAGCGGGTTTCGGCCCCGATGGTGAGGACGAAGCGCCGGTGCCCGCTCCAGCGGTTGCAGCCGCCACTCCCGCTGCGCCGCCGGTTCCCGAAGGTATCGCCATCAGCCCGGTGGCGCTGGCCGAGGCGCAGCGTCTCGGCGTTGACCTTGCGACCGTCACCGGCACGGGCAGGGGAGGACGCATTTTCGCGCAGGACGTGCATCAGGCCGGGCGCCCCGAAAGTCAGCCTGCGCTTGCGGGCGTCTTTGCGATGACCGCGGATAGCGCCGTGCTTTCCACCCCGGTCGCGCGCCGCATCGCTGCGCTCAACGGGCTGGATCTGGCGAAGGTCAAGGGCAGCGGTCACCGGGGCAAAGTGCGCCGCGATGATGTGCTGGCCGTGGTCAGGCAAGCCGCGCCGCAGCCGGCTCTGGCTGCCGCAACGCCAGCGCCGACGCCGACACCTGCGCCTGCCGCCGCCCCGCCTGTCGCCGGCACCGTCGATATCGCGCCGATGAGTTCGATGCGCCGCACGATCGCGCGGCGACTTACCGAATCCAAGCAGCAGATACCGCACTTCTACGTCCGCCGCCGGGTGCGCGCGGACCGGCTGCTGGCGCTGCGTGCCTCGCTTGGAGCTGACAAGCCCAGCGTCAACGACTTCATCGTCAAGGCTTGCGCCCTCGCACTGATGGAAGTGCCAGCCGTCAACATCCAGGTCCACGGCAACGACATCCACCGCTTCGGATCGGCCGATGTGGCCGTGGCAGTGGCGACTGAAAAGGGCCTCGTCACCCCCATCGTGTTCGGCGCCGACGACCTCTCGGTGGCGCAGATCGGCGCGGCGATGAAGGCGCTGGCCCAGCGCGCCCGCAGCGGCAAGCTGAAGCCCGAGGAGTTCTCCGGCGGTAGCTTCTCGCTCTCCAACCTCGGCGGGTTTGGGGTCGAGCAGTTCGACGCCATCATCAACCCGCCGCAGGGCGCAATCCTGGCGGTCGGCACCGCGCGGCCCGAGCCCATCGACGACGACGGCGCGATCCGCATCGTGCCGGTGCTCCACCTTTCCCTCTCGTGCGACCACCGCGCGATCGACGGGGCTGACGGCGGCCGCTTCATGGCCGCGCTCGCCAACCTCATCGAACAACCCCATCTGCTCTGACGGAACCAACACGATGAATTTCAAGCTGACCGAAGACCAGCTCCAGCTGCAGGAAGCCGCCCGCACGTTCGCCCGCGCCGAGCTTCCCGCCGTCGCCGCCGAGCTTGAGCGCGATAACAAGCCGCCCAGCCGAGAGCTGCTGAAGCGGTACGCGGAAATGGGTTTCCTGGGCATCAACGTGTCCAGCGAGCTTGGCGGCCTTGGCATGGGCAATATCGAGGCGTTGATCGTGCTGGAGGAATTCGGCAAGATTTCCTCGGCGGTGGGCTTCCCGATCTTCGAAAGCTCGGTCGGCCCGGTGCGCGCGATCGAGTATTTCGCCTCGGATACGCTCAAGAAGCGCGTCGTTCCCGCAGTCTGCGCCGGAGACATGGTGATTGCCGTGTCGATGTCCGAACCGGATGCGGGCAGCGCGTTGACCGACCTCAAGACCAAAGGCGTGGTCAAGGGCGACAAGCTGGTCATCAACGGCACCAAGCGCTGGTGCTCGGGCGGCGGGCATTCCGACGCTTACGTGGTCTATTGCCGCCTTTCGGACGAACCGGGCGCCAAGGGCATTGGCGCGGTGCTGGTGGAAAAGGACGCGCCGGGCATCTCGTTCGGGCCGAACGAACAGCTCATGGGCTTTCGCGGCATCCCCTCGTCGGACATCAATTTCGACGACTGCGAAGTGCCGCTCGACAACATCATCGTCCATGCCGGCGGCGGCTTCAAGAAGCTGATGGAGGCTTTCGACCTCGAACGCTGCGGCAATGCGACGATGTCGCTGGCGCAGGCTTCGGGTGCGCTGGAGGATGTCAGCGCCTATGTTCAGGAGCGTAAGCAGTTCGGCAAGGCCATTGCCGAATTCCAGGCGGTGCAGATCAAGCTGGCGGAAATGCAGATGAAGGTGGAAGCTGCCCGCCTGCTGATCTGGCGCGCCGCTTCTCTGGCCGAAGACGGCCTGCCTTCGGTGCTGCACAGTTCCACCGGCAAGTGCTTTGCCAACACCATCGCCCGCGAGGTGACCGGCGATGCGATGCAGCTGATGGGCGCCTACGGCTATTCCAAGGAATTCCCGATGGAACGCCGTCTGCGCGACAGCTGGGGCTGGGGCATCGCGGGGGGCGCGATCGACATCCAGAAGGTCAACATCGCCGGTGCCATGCTGGGGCGGCGGTTCGACCAGCGGCGTTGAACTTGGTGCATAATAAACCCCGCCGTTCCTTTCCTGGGAATGGCGGGGGGACCATTGCAGCCATGAGGGGGTGGTTCGGCACCAGCGCTTTTAGCGCGCGGTGCCGGCCATCCGCTCCCTCGCGCCGCGCGTATAGACGAGATTGATGCTGGTGAACGTCACTGCCTCGGTCCCGTCGTCCAGTACGACGGCATAGCGCGTCATCGCCGTGCCGCGATCGGTGCGGCTTTTTGAGGGTTCCAGGTTGACGATCTCGCTGGTCACATGGATCGTATCGCCGGCACGGATCGCCCGCTTGAGGCGCAGTTCGTCCCAGCCCACGCCGCAGACCCAGTCGATGTCCCAGTTGATCTCGTGGTCCATCTGGCGCCACAGGGCGAGAACGTGAATGCCGCTCGCCACCACCTCGCCGAAGACTGACTGTGCGGCGCTTTCGGGATCGGTGTGGAACCACTGCGGATCGTACTTGCGCGCAAATTCCAGCATCTCTTCCTGCGATACCGTTCGCGCGGACGAGCGGCGGAATTCGCCCAGTTCCAGGTCTTCGAAAGTGCGATGCGGCGCGCGCGGCACGAAGGCTTCGCTCACAGTTTGCCTTTCCGTTCTTCTTCAAGCATCCGCGCCAGCCCCTGCTGGCTGACCGTAGCAACGAGCTTGCCGTCACGGCGGAACACGTTGCCGCGGCCCAGCGCCATGGCATCGCTCGCCGCCGGGCTGTCCATCGCGTAGAGCAGCCATTCGTCCACGCGAAATTCGTCATGGAACCATACCGCGTGGTCCAGACTGCTCGATTGCAGGAAGTCGTTCGCCCAGCCGATTCCCAATGGACCCAGCGCGGTATGAAAAATGTGCAGGTCCGAAGCATAGGTGAGCAGGCGCTGATGCACGTCCAGGGGCCCGTCGACCATGCCGACGGCGCGAAACCAGAAGTTGCGGCTAGCGGGGCGGACCTCGCGCTCGTCGAAGGGGAAGAATTCCAGCGGGCGCCAATCGATCTGCTGGCGGCGGCGCCAGAACGGGCGGTGCCGCTCGGGCAGACGGTCGCCATAGGCGGCGACCAGGTCTGCAAGACTGGTCAGGCTCTCGGGTGGCGGCACGTCCGGCATCGCCAAGCCGTGCCGGGCTGACGGTTCGGGCGTCTTGAACGAGGCCATCATGTTGAGGATCGGCGCGCCGTCCTGCGTCATGCGCACCATGCGGTTGGCGAACGTGCGACCATCACTTTCGCGGCTGACTGCGAAATCCACTGGCCGGTCAGTAAGGCCCGGTTGCAGGAAATAGGCGTGCAGGCTGTGCGCGACCTTATCGGCCGGCACCGTCAGCCGCGCGGCGGCCAGGCACTGCGAGGCCACCATGCCGCCGTAAAGGCGCAGCAGCCCACTTGGCACGGGCTGAACCCGGTAGCGGTCGGGAGCGATTTCCTCGAATTCATAGCCGAGGCGGCGCTCGACTTCAGGGTCGTCGGGGTACGGGTTCGATTCAGGCAAGGCGTGCATCCATCGCATCAGCCTAGCAGGCCACGCACTGCTTCTCGAACGCAAAAGCGCTGTCGGGATCGACGATTTGCAACAATTCCACCATGTTACCGTCGCAGTCGCGGCCATACGTGGCGCGCGTTGCCGCCGATCCGCCGGGCGGGCAGTTGAATTCCATGCCCAGCGCGCTCAACCGCTCGTATTCGGCGAAAACATCGTCGCAGTAGAGGCATAGATGGGTGATGCCCCGGTCGCACATGCGCGGGTGGACGGTCTGGGGATCGTTGCTGGCATATTCGAACACTTCGATATGCAGGTTGCCCAGCCGGATCATGGCATACCGCGCGGCGCTGCCGTTCAGGCCGACCATGGTGTCTATCCGCTCGTTGCCGGCCTGCCAGCCGCCTTCCTTGCCGGCGCTTTCGAAGCCGAACCAGCGCTGGTAGTGATCGACGAAACGGTCGAGATCAGGCGTCGAGATCGCTACGTGGTGAACGCCCCGGATCATGCTGCTGCCGCCTGCCGAGCGGCTTTGACAGCGCTCACGATCTCGGCATTCGTGGGGTTGCGGCGCAGGGTCAGCCCGCCGTTCACCTGCAAGACCTGCCCGCTCATGAAGCAGGCGTCGCTGGCCAGCCAGGACACGGCCTCAGCGATTTCCTCGCTGGTGCCCACCCGTCCTAGCGGATATTCCTTGGCGAAGGTGTCCATGATCGCGGTGTTCTTCGATGCTTTTTCGGTCATCGGGGTGACGGTGAAGCCGGGCGCGACCGAATTGGCGCGGATGCCCCGGTGGCCGAATTCGTTGGCGACGCAGCGGATCACGTGGTCGGCGCCGGCCTTGGTGCCCATGTAGGCGGCGTGGTCCTCAAGCATGATCGAGGCTGTGGCGGAGGAGATCTGGATCAGCGATCCGCCGTCGCGCATCACCCGCAGCATCGCCTGGTAAAACAGGATCGCGCCGGTGAATTGCAGCGCCGTCATCTGCTCGATCTCGGCCTTGGTGGTTTCGAGGAAGGGTTTCAGCAGCCCCCAGCCGGTGGCATTGACCGCGATATCCACGCCGCCGTAAGCGCCGCGTACCGTCTCGCCCAGCCGCGCCAGGTCCGCCTCGCTGGTGAGGTCGCAGCCGGTGACGGCCAGGCCGCCCAGTTCGGCTGCGAGCCGTTCCAGCTCATCAGCCTTGCGTCCGGCGACGATCACCGTTGCGCCATCTGCGGCCAGCCTGCGGGCGATCACTTGCGCCATGTTGTCCCGGTTGGCCGCGCCGACGACGACGGCGACCTTTCCTGCCAGGTCCGCCATATCTCCACTCTCCCGTGTCTTGCTTTTTGTCGGTCAGTCCTGCTGGACCCAGTCGCCCAGCACCTGTTCGACGCGGGCCTTTTCCGGCACGATGTTGAGGCCAATGCGGCGGTCCAGTTCCTCGTGCCAGTGGTAGATGCGCCGTTCCTGATAGTTCAGCGGCATTCCCTTGAAGCCGGGGCTTTCCAGCGATTCCTGGATTTGCGGAGCATATTGCAGGTCCTCGTAAAGGATGCGCTCCCAGTTGCTGAGCCGGGTCTCCCACAAGGGATGCGGGTTTTCGGCATCGTGATCGGGCGCGATCCAGGTCGAGACGACGCGGGTGCGCTTGGGGCCGATCGGCCAGAACTGGAGCAGAGGTACCCCGCTGGGTGCGGGCGGCATCACGAAGTTCGGATAGATCTGGTAGCTGACATTGTTCTTGGCCGGGAAATCAGTGATCGAGGGGATTACCGGCATTCCCACCGTGCCCGGATCGACCCAGTCGGGACGGCGGTTGGGCGTCGCCATGCGGCTGTGGCCGTTCGGCCAGAGGGTGACGATCATGGAACGGTGATCGAGGAAGCGGTCCACCGTGTTCACGTGGATCGACTTGATGTGATAAACCTCGAGAAACGCGTCGAGCAGGATCTTGACGTTGCAGTCCACCTCGTAGCTGCGGCTGTCGACTAGGCGCAGGTTTTCCAGATCATACTGCTCCAGCTGCGCCGCCATCGGGCCGATGTGCTCCATCAGCGGCTGCGCTTCCGAGTCTTGGTTGACGAAGATCAGCGAGCCGAGAAGTTCGCAGCGCACTTCCTTTAGCGAACGGCACGAGAAGTCGAGATCCACGAAATCGCGCTTGTCGCGCACGGCGGTGAGCTTGCCTTCCAGCGTGTAGCTCCAGCCGTGATAGCCACAAACAAAGCCGCGGCCTTCGCCCGAATCTTCGGCCACCAGGGGCGCGCCGCGGTGCTGGCAGGTGTTGAAAAACGCTTTTACCTCGCCCTTCAGCGTGCGTGTGACGATGATCGGCGCGCCGGGATTGCGGGTGAGGAACCAAGTGCCGGGGCGGGGAATCTGGTCGACATGGCCGGCATAGAGCCAGGCTTTGTCCCACATCATCTCCTTTTCCAGCGCCAGGAATTCCTTGTCGGTATAGCGGCTGCCGGGAATGTCGGGGAACTTGGGAAAGCCTTCGGGCGGCCCTTTGCGATCGCGCTCATAATCCATGCGCGCGAAATCGTTTTCGGGTTTCTGATCCGCAACCAGATCGAGCATCGGCCTTCTCTCCCTTGTGGCCCGCACTATGTCGCGCCGGACCAGTCTGCGACGGGATCAAAAACATACAAGAATGTTTGATTCTGTCGAAGTGATGCTTGCGATCCTAAGCCCCTCGCGATAAAACAGTCAACAGTGATTGTAATTTTTCACCTTTCGCTGGCGGGCGTTTCAGCCTTGCACGAACCTGGCATCTCGCTTTTGCGCGAAGGCGGCTATCCCTTCGCGGCTGTCGGCGCTGTCCAGCGTTGCCTTGCCCCAGGCGTTGCCCACCGCCAGCGCCTGGCCGATCTCCATGCTGCAGGAGAGTTCGTACAACTCGCGCCCGTTGCGGATCGCCTGCCAGCTATGGCCCAGCATCATTTGCGTCACTGCCATGGCGCGTTCCAGCAACTGATCGGCGGGCAGCACTTCGGTCACCACGCCCAGTTCGTAAAGCCTGCGGGCGGGGAGCAGTTCGCCGGTCATTATCATCGCCAACGCGGCGGCGCGGGGGACCTGCGCCGCCAGCCGCTGGATGCCGCCAGCAAAGGCGAACAGCCCGCGTTTGACTTCGCTCAGCCCCATCAGTGCTTGGTCGGCGGCGAAGACCATGTCGCAGGCCAGCATGATCTCGAATCCGCCCGCCACTGCCGTGCCGTTGATCGCGGCGATCAGCGGTTTGGTGCGCCTGCGCTCGGTGATGCCGCCAAAGCCCCGTCCGGGGATCAGGCCGTGGCCGGCGCCGATACGTTCCGCCTCTTTGAGGTCCATGCCGGAACAGAACGCCTTGTCGCCTGCGCCGGTCAGGATCATCGCACCAACACCCGGATCTGCCTCTGCCGCTGTGATCGCCGCGTCGAGCGCACGCGATGTCGCCGCATCGAGGGCGTTGCGTGCGGCTACGCGGTCGATAGTCAGCAGGCAGACGGGGCCGCGGTGCTCCACGATAAGGCCGGTCATCGCGATGATCTCCCAAGTTGCCGCGATTATCGCGCGCCTGCCCGGAGCAGAGAGCGAATCGCAGGGCTATTTTGAACGAACAGATAAAACGAGGAGAGGGTGAATTGAAAGAGTTTGCAAATCTCCACCACCATGGATTGATCGTCCCGAATATCCGTCAGTCGATGGATGGTATTGGCCGCGAACTGAATATCGACTGGGCGCCGGTTCGCCGGTTCGATCCACTTCGAGTTTGGCTACCGGATACCGGATGGTCAGAGGCCCATCTTACTGTGACTTATTCTCGTCAGGGGCCAATTCATTTCGAACTTATCGAAATGGTGCCGGGCGGTGCTTATGAGGCACTACTGGCGGTTTCGCGTGCCCATGTCGGTGCCTGGGTTCAGGACGTTGGCGCCGAGGTGGAGGCCCTGCTGGCGCAAGGCTGGCGTGTGATCGCCGCCGGCGCTTCGCCCAAGCATCGCTACGGCCAGATGGCATACATGGCGCGGGGCGATGGCCCGGTGCTGGAACTGGTGGGTGAGCCGATCCGACCGTTGATCGAGGAATGGATCGCCTCGGCCGAATGATAATCTCACTGCTTGATGAGTTACGCTTATTTATATAGCCTTGGGTTCGCAAGAGACTCGGGCGGTTTTGAAAGACCGCCCCGGCAATGCGCCTTTCGCTGAACGCGTCTACAAGTAAGATATACTGATATAGTGGGCCTACTCGCGCAAGCGGGCCGCTTCACGGATAAATGGGAGAGCGGCTTGCCCCGCAAATTGAAAGTCATCGTGGCCACCAAGGGCCATGCCTTTTGCCGCGATGCGTTCGAGGGGCAGTTGCGGGCGATCGGCGTTGAACCCGCGATGGTCGATCAACTCGCTGCCGCCATGGCTAAAAGCGCATGAGCGGCGTGGCAGTGGCCGAACTACCGCGCGCGGCGCAGACTGCGCCCATCCCCGGACAGGACGACGCGCCGAGCGCTGGCGCGTGGTATTTGATCTTCGTCCTGACGCTGGCCTATACCGTCAGCTTCGTCGACCGGCAGGTGCTGAACCTGCTGATCGGGCCGCTAAAGGCCGACTTCGGGCTGTCGGACACGCGGCTCAGTCTGTTGCAGGGGTTGGCGTTCACTTTCGCCTATATTCTTTTCAGCCCTATCTTCGGGCGGATGGCAGATACCGGTAATCGTAAGGTGATCCTGCTCGGCGGCATCGGCCTGTGGAGCCTTGGTACCAGTCTATGCGGCCTCGCGCGCAGCTATTGGCAGTTGTTCATTGCGCGGATGGGCGTGGGCGGGGCGGAAGCGTGCCTGACCCCGGCGGCGTGGTCGATCATCGTCGACAGCTTTCCGACCCGGCTGATCCCGCGTGCCTTCAGCATCTTCCTGATGGGCCCCTATATCGGTGGCGGGCTGGCGCTGATTTTCGGCGGCTTGCTGCTGGAGGCGGCGCAGGGCTGGGATCTTAGCGCGGTGCCTTACCTTGGCGCGCTGAAGCCGTGGCAGGTGGTGTTCATGGTGGCGGGCCTGCCAGGTTTCGTGATCGCCCTGATGATGCTGCGTATCCGTGAGCCTTCGCGCAAGCTGGCGCTGACGGAGACCAAGCCGGAACGCATGGCCATAGCGCAAGTATGGCAAGTGTTCGTCGACCGGCGTGATTTTTACGGCAATTTCTATGCCGGAATGGCGTCGCTGGTGATCGTGCTTTACGCCTTCCCGGCGTGGATGCCGGCGATGCTGATGCGCCGTTTCGGCGCCAGCGCAGCTACCGTGGGCGTGCAGTACGGTGTGGCAGTGCTGGTGACCGGCTCGCTGGGCGTACTGTGCGGCCCGGTGATCGCAAGCTGGCTGGAGCGTCGCGGGCGGGTGGATGCCCTGATGCGTGTGCCGATGGCGGCGGCGGCGCTGCTGATACCCGTCTCGATCGCGCTAGCCTTCGCGCAGTCCTATGCTTTCGCGATGATCGTCGCGACTTTGGCGAGCTTTGCCTACAGCCTGCCGATGGCGCTGGCGTCCTCGGCGCTGCAACTGGCGACACCTAACCGGATGCGCGGGATTTCGGCTTCGATCTACGTCTTCGTGGCCAGTGTCATGGGGCTGGGCGCTGCGCCGACGATCGTGGCGCTGCTGACCGATCATGTCTTTGGCGACGAGCGTAGCGTGGGGCTGTCGCTCTCGCTGACATGCGCAGTGGCAGCGGCGATTTCGGCGTTCTTCCTGTCCCGTGCGCTGCGGGGGTACAGGCGCATTCTGGACGATGCGGCGGGCTGATGTCCCGCATTTCGTTGTTGCGGGTCCATTGAGGAGCCCGGCACTGCGGCACCCGGGCTTGCTTATCCCGGCGCCTTTTATCGGGCCTCGCTTGCCAGGATTTTCAGGGCCGCAATCAGGCGATCGATGTCCGTTTCAGAGGTGAAGATGGCAGGCGTCACGCGCACACAGGCGCCGCTGGCTATGCCTTCACGGTGCACGGTGAAAATGCCGAACCTGTCGAGCAGCGTCGCTGCAAGAGCCATATTGTCTTTGACAGAGGTGCGCCCGCGCAGCCGGAACGAGGTGAGGGCGCAGGTCAGCCGGGGATCCGAGGGGGTGAGGATTTCCAATCCAGGGTGGCCGCGCAGCGTTTCAGCCCAGCGGTCGCGCAGATGGCGCAGGCGCGCTTCCTTTGCGGGGGTGCCGATCGTCTCGTGGAATGCCAGCGCATCGTCCAGCCCGAGGTATCCGGCATAGCTGGGCGTGCCGGTGTGGACGCGGCTGGAGGTCCCATGGTCGGCATTGCTGACTTCGCTCATGTTCGGATCGATGGCATCGAGGCGGCCTCGGCGGATATGGACCAGGCCCACACCCATCGGCGCGCCGATCCACTTCTGGCAGGTGAGGCCGGTGAAGTCGGAGCCGATCTCGTCCAGCTTGAAATCAAGCTGGCCCCAGGCGTGGGCTGAATCCAGTATCACGTCGACCCCGCGCGACCGGGCGAGGGCGATGATCTCCTTCACCGGCATGACCAGCCCGGTGCGATGGCCAACATGGGTAAGCAGGATCAGCCGCACCTTGGGATGCGCGTCCAATGCGGCGGCGTAAGTGTCGATCAGGGACTGATGAGTGGCTGGTTCCGGCACCGCGATGGTGGCGAGGTCGGCCCCGCGCCGTTGCTTCAGCCAGCGGAAGGCGGCCTGCGTACTGTCGTAATCGAGATCGCTGTATAACACCTGATCGCCGGGTCGCAGGCGGTTGTAGCCTGCGATCAGCGTCTGCAGCGCCTCGGTCGCGCCGCGTGTGAAGGCGATTTCTTCTGGTGCAACCCCGAGCAGGGCGGCGGCGCGGGCGCGTACGGGCATGAGGTCTCCCCACAGGCCGCGGCGAGCATAGAAGGAGTTGGCGGAGTTCACCTTGTGCAGGTGGCGCTGGTAGGCCTGTTCGACCGGCCGGGCCATCGAGCCCCAGTTGCCGTTTTCAAGCTGGACAACGTCAGGGGTGACGTCGAACTGAGCGGCAACTTTGGCCCAGTACGCATTGTCATCCGCCCGGATATCCGCCCGCGCCAGGGGGGCTGCGGCGCGGGCGGAAGCCGGCAGGAAGGTGCCGGCGATGCCGGCGGTCATGGCGCCAGCCATCAGGGCGCGGCGGTCGAGGGCGGACGTCATGACCTTGGGTCTTTCAATCGGGGTTTTTAGAACGAGGCGTCGACGCGGACGTAGTAGTTGCCGCCGCTGGTGTCGTAAGGCGCGTTGCGCGAGTACACCAGGCCGCGACTGGCCTGGAAGGTCGCCTCGTCGGGGTACTTGTTGAACACGTTCTCGGCGCCCACCCGAAGCGACAGGCCGGGGCGCATCTGATAAGTCACGCCCGCGTCGAAGAAGGCCATCGACCCGAAGCGCTGGAAGATGTCGCCGCTCGCGTTGCCGCTTGAGTCCGTCCAGGGGCCGTAATAGCGCATGCGCGCCATCAGCGAGACCGGGCCGAGCGTATAGTTGATCGTGGCGACCGCGTTGTGTTCCGGCAGGCCCTGTTCGTACTTGGTGCGGGTGGTGTCGCTCTGGGCGATCTGGCTGGAGGTCACCTTCGTCTGCGTGTAGCTGTATGAACCCGTCGCATCGAGCGTGCCCGGGCCTACCGGGTGCTTGTAGGACACCACGAAGTCGACGCCGCGCGTGCGGGTGTCGTAGTCGTTGGTGAAGAAGGTGATCGTGCGATAATCCGCCGCCTGGCTGATGCCCTGGGCGATGAGGTTGGCCTTGATCGCGTCCGTCAGGACATAGCTGGGCGAAGTGCTGAAACGGTCGTCCACCTTGATCTGATAGGCATCGACCGAACCCGAAAGGCCGAAGCCGGTGCGCCACACGAAGCCGGCGGTCGCCGTCTTCGAGGTTTCCGGTTTCAGAGCAGTCGCACCGAAATACTGGGCGACGGCGTTGAGCGGCGAGAGGCGGCCCGTCGTGTAGAGCAGCAGCGTCGTCGTATCCAGGCCCTGCGAGGTGCTCGTCGAATTGAGCTGCGCGGGCGTGGGCGCCTTGAATCCGGTCGAATACGAACCGCGCACGGCAAGGGCGGGGGTCAGCTCGTAACGGGTGGAGAACTTGTAGTTGAAGTTGTTGCCGAAGCTCGAATAGTGCTCGTCGCGGATCGCGCCTTCGATGCTCCAGGCGTCGGTGACAGGGACGGTGACGTCGAGGTAGCCGGCATAGCTGGTCTGGCTCCACGAGCCGGCCTGCAGGTCGCTGAAGCCCGGGAACCCGTTGGACCCGGCGGCAAGGCCGTAATTGGCACCGGGACCGACCGCGTAGGAAGCCTCGTCACCCTGACGGATCTTGTACGTCTCGACCCGGCGTTCGGCGCCGAAGGCGATCGTCACCGGCTTGGCGAAGGCGGGTACGTCGAGGGTGTAGACGCCGTCGGCGTTGAGGTTAAATTCACGCTGGATATTGCGGCCCAGGTAGAAATCCAGCGGGCTGTCCGGTCCCAGCGAGGCATTGATCGAATTGTTCAGATAGAAGGCGCTGGCGTTCTGGCCGAGCGAGGCGCTCAGGTCCCACGCGAAGTTGCCGGACTTGCCCCCGCGAATGCCGGTGGATGCCTGGAAATCCGTGTAGCGCACGCCCTCGCTGGGCGAAAAGCCTGCGGGGTAGATATCGTTGACATTGAAACCCGGAAAAGCGGCGGTCTGGTTATATACCGAAGTGGTGGTCGACGGATTGCGCCAGTTGATGTCCGACCAGCCCTTGCCTTTGCCGAAGGTGCCGAAACCATAAACTTCGATGTCGTCGCCGATAGGCTGGGCGGCGTCGAGCGCGAACTTCAGGGTCTTCAGCTCAGGGTTGCCCCAGCGCTGCACCGGGTCGGTGACTTCGATGCCGGTCGCGTTTTCAAAAGCGATGGCGTCGGCGCGCTGGCGGCTGCGCGAAGTGGCGCTGGCATCGGCATACTCGCCGGTCAGGACGACATGCCCGCCGCCCGGCAGCGCGAACCCGGCGCGGCCGCCGACCTGGAACTGTTCGCCGTCGCCGCGGTAGTATTGCGAACCTTGCGCATAAGCGGAAAAGCCCGGCTTGGTGTCGAGGATGACGTTGATGACGCCCGCAATCGCGTCCGAACCGTATTGCGCCGAGGCGCCGTCACGCAGGACCTCGACGTGGCCGATGGCGAACGAGGGGATCTGCGCAAGGTCGGTCGCCTGCGCGCTGCCGTTGAGGAACGAGGAACGGTGGAAGCGCTTGCCGTTGACCATCACCAGCGTCATGTCGGGCGAGAGGTTGTTGAGCGAGGCGGGGCGGATGAATTCCGGGCCGTCCGAGGCAGGCAGCTTCTGGACGATGAAGGCCGGAACCAACTGCGTCAGCTTTTCATCGAGGCGCGCAGTGACGGTGGATTTCACCTGCTGCTCGGAAAGCGTGTCGACCGGCGAAAGCGCGGTGAAGACGGTCTGTGCCTGGGCACGGGTGCCGGTGACGATGATGTCGTTGCCGGCCTCGTCGGTCGGGGCGGCGCTGCGGGCGCCGCGCGGTTCGCTTTCGTCCTGCTGGTCCTTGAAGCCTAGCACGACGGTGCGGCCGTTGTCCTTTTTGATGGAAAGCCCGGTCCCCGAAATCAGCCGCGAAAGCGCTTCCTGGCGTGACATCCGCCCATTCAGGGCAGGCGCGCGCAGGGCGGTTATGCCGGCGGTGGGATAAAAGATCTGCACCGAAGCCTGACGCGCAAACTGCGTCAGGGCGCTCGACAGCGGCTGGGCGGGAATGGCGAAGCTGTGGCCCGTAGCGGCGGGAGCGGCCATCGCGGCCGGGGCGATAAAGGCCGGCGCGATGCAGGCAGCGGACGTGGCAAGCAGCACCGCGAAACGCGGCGTACCGGAAAACCGAACGGACATGTGAGGTTAGACCCTTTAGGAAAACTTTATGAGCGGCACCGATCCTTGCGCCTCTGCTCCACCAGACGATCCGGGAATTCGAAACCGCCAAATGTTTTCGAAAAAATTTTGGAAGGCGTGAATTCGCGCTCCTGGCAGCAGCGATCAATCCTCAGCGGGTCAGCACGTAGCCGCCGTTGCTGCGTGTTGCGCGCAGGCCCAGCCCCAGTTCCAGCGCCGAAAGAAAGTCCGCCGGGTCGGTCGATGTGAAGCGTCCGCCTACCGGGATGCCGGTAAGGTCGGGGTCGGCGATGACGATCTTGTCGGCGAGATAACGGTTATATTCGCGCACGGCGGTTTGCAGCGGTTCGTTGTCGAACACGATTTCGCCCTGCTGCCAGGCGATGGTCGCGGCGAGGCGCTGCGGGCTGGCCTTGCGCACCGAAGGAGCGACGGCGGAAAGCAGCAGTCCCTCGCTGGGAGAAGCGATGGCGACGGGGGTGGGTGCCGGCTGTCCGGTAATCACGGCAGGCGTGGAAATGGGGGCGGCGGAAGCCTTGCCGGACAGTACCGTCACGTCCATCGCCGTACCTTCAAGGCGAACATTGAACCGCCCCTGCGACAGCGAGGCCATCCGATCGAGGCCATGGATGCGGGCCGGAATGCCGGGCACCAGTTCCAGCCCCACTTCGCCGCGCACGATCCACAGCGACCGCTCGTCGTCCGAGAAGCGCCATTGCATCTCGCTGTCGGTATTGAGCATGGCGCGGCTGCCGTCGGGCAGGATCAGGCGCTTGCATTCGCCTACGCCTGAATGGCTGCTATCCCAGGCATAAGCGCGCGACGTGAAGGCGCCGGCGGTCAACAGGCCGGCCATGCCCATCCCGCCGATGGCCGCGGCTGCGCGCCTCCGCGTGAAGCGGGATTGAAAAGGAAGGGGGATATCGGCGTCAGCCTTCGATTGCGCTTCGCGCCATACGGCCAGCGCGCGAGCGAAAGCGATCGCGTGCTCGGGCGAGGCCCCGCGCCATGCGTGGAAGCGTTCTTCGTCGATGGTGCCGGAATCGTGACGCGCCAGCCATGTCGCGGCCTCGCGTGCGATTCTGCGCTTGCGGCGCTGTTTGTCGTTGAAGATGCTCATTTTTTAGACATGTCGGATACGAAGGGCTAGAATAACAGACGAACGGCGGAGATAAATCCGCCAAGCCCTGAGAAATCTTTTTACCTGCCGCCACTCCGGCGCGCGATTTCAGCCTCCGTATCGGGTGAGAGCAGGGCATCTTCGTCCCCTTGCCAACTGCGCGAAAGCAGTTCGATCGCGCGGGCTAGGCGTTTTTCATAAGTCGACTGGCTGATGCCGAGATCGCGCGCGATCTCCTGCGAGGATTCGCCCTGGATGCGCCGCCTGACGAACACGGTGCGGCACCGCTCGGGCAATCGTGCGATCAGATCGGATACGCGCCGCAGCCGTTCGCGTCCGGCAGCGATGCGGTGCTGGTCGGGAGCGTCGTCTGCAAGTGTCAGGTGATCCGTATCGGCAAACTGGCGGAAGTCGACGATCCGGCGGCGGCGCAGGCGCTCGATCGCGATGTGGCGCAGCATTCGCACGACATAGGCGCGCGGGTCCTCGATTGCCGCCCAACCTTCCAGTTCGAAAAGGCGAGCGAAGGCTTCCTGCACCAGTTCCTCGGCCTCGTCACGCGACCCCGAGATGCGCAGCGCGGCAGCGTGGAAACGCTGTTCATGCGGAAAGATATGGTCCGCAAACCAGATGTCGATGGGACGAACGATAGACACGGGCAATGAAAAGCAACCTGAGCAAGCCTGCGGAGCCCCTATTGCCTTTTCATTTCAGATCGATGACGTCACCGGGGGGCCAACGGTGCAAGATCGATACGCCGCGATATCGCGATGGCTTCCAGAAACGCCTCGTCATGGCTGACCACCAGCATGGCGCCGTCGAATGCAGAGAGCCCCGCTTCGATTGCGGCGATGGAATCGAGATCGAGATGGTTGGTCGGCTCGTCGAGGATAAGCAGTTGCGGCGGCGCCGGGCTGCCCAGGATGCAGGCAAGGCCGGCCCGCAGCATTTGGCCGCCGCTCAGGGTGCCGACCTGCTGCAGCGCGGCGTCCGCCCTGAACTGGAACTTCGCCAGGGCCGAGCGGCAGGTGAAATCGTCGGTGCCGGGATTGAGGGCGTGATAATTTTCCGCGATCGATAGTTCGGGGTCGAGAATGCCTGCCGTCTGATCGAGCATCGCAAAGCGGGCAGCCCAGTTGACCGTGCCGGACCAAGGCTGGGATACCCCGGCGATCAGCCTCAGCAATGTCGTTTTGCCCGATCCGTTCGGCCCGGTGATGGCCACGCGTTCCGGCCCCGTGATCGTCAGCGATAGATCGCGCAGCACGGCTAATGCCGGATCGTAGCCGGCCGTGACCCCCTGCAGGCTGAGGACGACCTTACCAGGCGGCAGCCCGGTCGGCGCGAGCGAGACGGCCATCGTCTCCAGCATTTCGATCTGCTCTCTCGCCAGAATGGCCGCCGCAGAGGCCTCGGCGCGCTGGCGCTGGGCAAGCCGGGCATTCTCGCCGCTGCTGTTCTCGGCGTTGTTCTTGCGAGCACCGGCCAGGATGCGCGGCATACCGCCCCGCGCGGCCTTGCGACTGCCTGCCCCGTCACGGCGCTGCTTGCGCTCGGCGGCAACCTGCACTTTGCGTTCTATCTCGCTCAGTTGCCGCTGCGCCACGTCCAGATCACGGTGCGCTGCCTCCAACTCGACAGCTTTCTGCGCGCGGTAATCGCTCCAGTTACCGCCGTAGCGCGTGGCACCAAGCGAGGTCATTTCGACGATCGCATCCATCGTCTCCAGCAGTTCGCGGTCATGGCTGACGATGATCGCGCCGGCACGCCAGGAACCGAGCAGTTCGAGCAGCGCGGCACGCCCCTCACGGTCGAGATTGTTGGAGGGTTCATCGAGCAACAGAAAGTCCGGCTCGGCCAGCACGACTGCGGCCATGGCCGCGCGCGTTCGCTGGCCGCCCGAAAGCGAGACCAGCAGGCTATCGGCGGCCGCGTCCAGGCCGACCCGCGCCAGCGCGGAGGCTACGCGCGCCTCCAGCGTCCAGTCCGCATCGGCCAGTTCGTCCAGCCCCGCCTCGCCGGTTTCCGCCCTGCGCAGAACCGCAAGATCGTCAGTGACGCCGAAAAGGTCGGCAATGGTTTCGTCGGGGCCGACCTGCACGATCTGGCGCAGCACGGCGAGGGTCCCGCGAACGACGACTTTCCCGAAGCTAGGTTCGCGCGTGCCGGCCAGCAGTTCAAGCAAGCTGGTCTTGCCGACACCGTTGCGGCCGACAATGCCGACGCGTTCCGCTTTGAAGGCGAGATCGAGAGAGGAGAAGACCAGCCGGCCTTCGGGTGTCGACCAGCCAAGGTCGGACGTCGTGATGGAAGCGGACATGATATGATTTTCCTGGCGGCAAAACGGATCGCATTGCTGTCAGTTCGAAATCACATCGGTACGCAAATCCTCTTGCCGGTTGGTGCGCTATATTACGGCGCTCGATCTTCCATCGCAAGCCCCATCGCGCCAGCGCCTTCGAAGCGTCGATCCGTTCCCGCAGTCGCCCGTAATCCCCGCGCTGGAGCCAGCGGCCGCTTTTTAATCGGCGGGCGGGACGAATTACCATCTGGCGCGTTACCGTTCGGGTCCACTCTCCAGGGTCAGGAAACGCGTATGACGACCGTTGCCGAGGTTATCGTGAAAACTCTCGAAGCGGCGGGCGTGCGCCGTTGCTATGGTATTCCGGGCGACACGCTCAACCATGTCACCGATGCGATCCGCACCAGCTCGATCCGCTGGGTGCACGTTCGCCACGAAGAGGCCGCCGGCTTTGCGGCGGGCGCAGAAGCCATGCTGACGGGCGAACTGGCCGCATGTGCGGGATCGTGCGGGCCGGGCGGCCTGCACTTCATCAACGGCCTGTTTGAATCGCACCGCAACCGCGCGCCGGTCGTCCTGATCGCCAGCCAGATCGTCCGCGACGAACTGGGGTTCGATTTCCCGCAAGAAGTGGATTTCAAATCGGTCTATGCCTCCTGCACCGTCTTCTGCGAGGAGATCCGCACGCCTGCGCAGGCCCGGCGGATGACGGCGATGGCCGCGCAGGCCGCACTGGCGAAACGCGGTGTCGCGGTGCTTATCGTCCCGGCAGACGTGTCGAGCGCCAAGGCTCCGGCTGAGCCTGATTTCGCCGTCCACCGCGCCCAGCCGGTGGTGCGCCCGTCCGATGCGGAACTCGACAGCCTGGCAAACGCCCTTAACAGCGGCAAGAAGGTGGCGATCTATGGCGGGTCAGGCTGCGAGCATGCGCATGACGCGGTCGTGGCGCTGGCAGCCCGGCTGCGCGCGCCGGTCGCGCGCACCTCGCGAGCCAAGGATTTTCTTGAGCATGACAACCCTTACGACGTCGGCATGACCGGGATATTCGGCAGCGAGTCCGGCTATCACGCGCTGATGGCGTGCGACGTGCTGCTGCTGCTCGGCTGCGACTTCGCCTGGCGGCAGTTCTACCCTGAAAAGGCGACCATCCTGCAGGTCGATCTGGACGGTTCGCATCTGGGGCGCCGCCATCCGGTCGACATCGGCGTAATCGGCGATATCGCGCCGACTCTCGAAGCGCTGCTGCCAAGGATCGCGCAGCGCGAGGACGGAGCTTTCCTCGACGAATGCCTCAAGCACCATCGCAAGGCCGAGGAGGCGCAGGCAAAGCATGCCACAGTCGGCAAGGGCGGCGCGATCCATCCGCAATACCTGACGGAGACGATCTCGCGTCATGCTGCGCCGGACGCGATCTTCACGGCGGATGGCGGCTCGCCGATGGTCTGGTGCCTGCGGCATATCGCCTCGACCGGGCGCAACCGCACCGTCGTCAGCCTCAGTCACGGGACGATGGCCAATGCCATGCCGCAGGCGTTGGGGGCAAAGGCTGCGTTCCCGGATCGGCAGGCGATTTCGCTCTCAGGCGACGGCGGCATCGCGATGCTGCTGGGCGACCTGCTGACGGCAGTGCAGGAGAAGCTGCCGATCAAGGTCGCCGTCTATAACAACGGCGCGCTGGACTTCGTGGAGATCGAGCAGAAGGTCGAAGGCCTGCTCGATGCCTATACCGACCTGGTCAATCCCGATTTCGCGCGGGTGGCCGAGGCGATCGGCTTTCGCGCGCAGCGTGTCGAAAAGGCCGAGGACCTCGATGCGGCGGTGCAGGCCTGGCTGGCCGAACCGGGGCCGGCGCTGCTCGATGTCGTCACTGACAGGTTTGAACTGGTGACGCCGCCCAGCGTGAAACCCGGCCAGGTTGCCGGCATGGCCCTTTATTCTGCCAAGGCGGTGCTGGGCGGGCGCGGCGGCGATGTGCTGGGCATGGTGCGGAACCTGCTGTCGTGAAGGCGCGCGCTACCATCGCGGACGCGCTGCTGCGGGATCAGGCGCTGGCTCGCAACTGCCTTTTGCTGGCGGGTTTCGTGGGAACGATCGCCGCCGCGTGGACAGGTTTCAGCCACCCGCGCGCGTGGTGGCTGCTGGTGCTGTTCGTGCCGCTCCTGGTCGCCGCGACCGTCGATCTTTTTCAGACGCACCATTCGCTGCGCCGCAACTATCCGGCATCGGCCCGTTTCCGCTGGTTCTTCGAATGGCTGCGGCCGTTCCTGCGTTCCTACATCGTGGAAAGCGATCTGGATGGACGGCCCTTCAACCATGACGAGCGCGCGCTGGTCTATGCGCGCGCCAAGGGTGATGTCTCCACCCACCCGTTCGGCACCGAACTCGACGTCTATTCCGAAGAATACGAATGGCTCGCGCATTCGATCGCCCCTTCGCGCCATGCCGAAAAATATACCCGCGTGACGGTGGGCACCGATCAATGCAGCAAGCCCTATCAGGCCGCACGCCTGAATATCTCCGCGATGAGCTTCGGGGCCCTTGGCGCCAATGCGATCGAGGCGCTCAACCTGGGCGCTAAGATCGGTGGGTTCTATCATGATACGGGCGAGGGCGGCCTGTCGCCCTATCACCTGAAGCATGGCGGCGATGTCGTCTGGGAAATCGGATCGGGCTATTTCGGGTGCCGCGATCGCCAAGGCAACTTCGACCCCGCCCATTTTCGCGAGCGCGCCGCCAACGACACGGTGGTGATGACCGAAATCAAGCTGAGCCAAGGCGCCAAGCCCGGACACGGCGGGCTGCTGCCCGGCTCCAAGGTGACGGCCGAAATCGCGAAGATCCGGGATATTCCGCAAGGCGAGGACTGCCTTTCGCCGCCCTTTCATACGGCGTTTTCCACGCCGCGCGAGCTGCTCGAATTCGCCGCGAACATGCGGGAGTTGTCCGGCGGCAAGCCGGTGGGCATCAAGCTGTGCGTAGGCTATCCTCATGAACTGTTCGCTGTCGTCAAGGCCATGCTCACAACCGGCATTCTCGTCGATTTCATCGTTATCGACGGCGCGGAAGGCGGCACCGGTGCCGCGCCGACCGAACTGTCCGACCGGGTCGGCATGCCGCTGCGCGAAGGGCTGATCCTGGCGCGCAATGCCCTTGTCGGAACGAACCTAAAGGGCAAGGTCAAGCTAGCCGCATCGGGCAAGGTCAATTCCGGGGCTGCAATCGCGATGAACGCCGCGCTTGGCGCCGACTGGTGTAACGCGGCGCGTCCTTTCATGTTCTCGCTGGGGTGCGTACAGTCCATGCGCTGCCATACTGATACCTGCCCCACCGGCGTTGCCACTCAATCCGCGGCACGGCAACGCGGGCTGGTCGTGCCGGAAAAGGCAGAGCGGGTGGCCCGGTTTCAGAAAGCCACGCTCGATGCGCTGCACGATATCGTGGTCGCCTGCGGCCTGACATCGCCCGATGGGTTCACCCCCGATGGCCTGCGCCAGCGGGTCAACGCCGCCGAAATGCGCTCCATCGACGAGGTCTATCCCTTCGTCGAACCCGGTGAATTGATCGACGGCGCCCGAGACGCACGCCTCGCCGCCTGGTGGCGCGCGGCCGATCCTGAGAGTTTCGCGAGGCGTTCGTAATGCCGGTCCCGATCGCGAGGGGACGCAGCCGCCGACTGGCCCTTGGCGCGGCGATTGTTGTCGCCCTTGGGCTCGGTGTGGCCGCCAGCCTCACGTCGCCTCCCGGACTGCTGAGCTTTCTCGACGGCATCATGGGCGGCGGCATCGGCGCCGAGAAGTCCGGCAGCGGTATTGCGTTCGGAACGCACGGTCAGAAACTTGACGTCTGGCGGCCTGCCCGCACGGATGGCCGGCCCCTGCCGGTTTTGGTTTTCTGGTACGGCGGCGGCTGGGTGAAGGGATCGCGCGGCGCTTATGCCTTCGCTGGCA
Source organism: Novosphingobium sp. P6W (assembly GCF_000876675.2). Taxonomy (GTDB): domain Bacteria; phylum Pseudomonadota; class Alphaproteobacteria; order Sphingomonadales; family Sphingomonadaceae; genus Novosphingobium. The sequence continues at coordinate 138,572 of NZ_CP030353.1, read as the reverse complement.
GAGCCTTTGCCCGGCAGGGCTTCCTCGTCGTCGTGCCTGACTACCGCAAGGTGCCGGACGTCAGGTTTCCAGCCTTTCTCGTTGACGGAGCGCAGGCGGTGCGATGGACGCGCGATCACGCGCGCGATTTCGGCGGCGATCCCGGCCGCATCGCGATCGGGGGGCATTCCGCCGGAGCCTACACCGCCGCGATGCTGGCACTCGACCCGCAGTGGTTGCGCGACGAAGGCGTGGCGACCGGCACCATCAAGGCAGCGGTCGGTCTATGCGGGCCCTATGATTTCTATCCCTTCACCGCCAAACGCGCGATTGACGCCATGAAGGGCGCCCGCGATCCGCAGGCGACGCAGCCAATCCACTTCGCACGCGCCGATGCGCCGCCGATGCTGCTTGTCTCTGCCGGAAACGATGTAGAGGTCGGAGCCCACAATGCCAATAATCTGATGGCGCGATTGCACGCCTTGGGAGGGCGCGCCGTGCATATCGACTACCCCGGACTGAGCCACGAGGATGTTATCATGGCCGTCTCCGTTCCGTTCAGGAGCAAGGGGCCTGTTCTTGCCGACAGCGTGAGATTTCTGCGCGAAAATATGGCGCGCTCCTCGTGGAAGGAGCCGATTGAATAAAACCCCTCGCTTGATGGGAACCGAAATCGAGAGGCGGGATCAATCGACGAGGAATTCTGCGGGTACGGGCGTTCGTCGGCATCGCCATGCGAGCGACGCGCGGCGCCGCTCGCATGTTGTATTCAGCGATTGGGTATGTGGGCCCCCAGGTGACGTCCGGCGATGTAGCCAAAGGTCATGCCCGGGCCGAGTGTTCCACCGGCGCCGCCGTATACGTCGCCCAGCACTGCCGCCATGGCGTTGCCTGCTGCGTAGAGGCCCGGGATCGGGTTTCCGCTCCAGTCCACCACCTGCGCATCGGCGTTTGTCTTCGGCCCCCCTGCGGTGCCCAGCGCGCCGGCCTCCATCTTGACCGCGAAGAAGGGGCCCTGATCGATTGCGCCCAGCGTGCGGTACGGGGCTTCGAAAGTGGTATCGCCCCACATATAGAAGTTGTCGTAGGTATTGTCGCCGCGATTGAAATCGTCGTCGTGGCCGTTGGCGACCATTTCATTGAAGCGCGTCACCGTGCCCTTCAGGCCAGCAGGGTCGATCCCGGCCATTTCAGCCAGTTCTTCCAGTGTGTCGGCCTGCATCATGAAGGACGGGACAGGGCCGCCCGGCGGCGTGTTGAAGGTATGATACTTGTTCCTGTAGCGCTGATCGATAATCAGCCAATAGGGCAGATTGGCGTAGGCGTGGTTGCCGGCATCGAAGGCGTGCAGGGATTTGCCCAGGGCATTGTAGTTGGCCGCCTCGTTCACGAACCTCTTGCCGGTGCGGTTGACCAGAATCGCGCCGGGACGCGCGCGCTCGTCCGAGCCCAGCAGGTAGTTCGGTTTGGCATCGCGGTGCTGCGGCTTGAATTCCAGCACGCTCTGCATCCAGAACGCGTTTTGCATATTGCCTAGCTGAGCGCCCGCCTCGATCGCCATCAACAGGCCGTCACCCTCATTCTCGGGCACGCTGACCGGACCGGTTAGCGGGCCGCGAAGGAAGGTCTTGACCAGCGTTTCGTTCCATTCGAAGCCGCCGGTGGCGATCACGACGCCGCGCCGGGCGCGCACGTAAACGTCTCGGCCGTTGGCATCTTCGGCAACGACGCCGATGACACGCTCGCCGTCCTTGATCAGCTTGCGCGCGCGTTTTTCAAATTCCACGGGAATGTCGCGGTCCAGCACCGCCTTGTAGAGGGACCCAGCAAGGGCCTGCCCCAGGCCCCGGTAATCGCCCGCCTCGCGCTCTGCCAAAGTAGCTTCGTCCAGCGAACCGGTGATCGCCTCCATCAGGCTGCCGCGCAGCGGATAGGCCATCTTGCTGGGGTTTACCCGGGTCGACCACTTGCCGAGACGCTGGAAGGAAAACGCTTCGTTGTCCAGCGAGCGTCCGCCGTCAGCCTTGGCGCCCGGCACATAGGGCTGATAGTCGGGGAAATCGATAAAGGCCTGGAAGCGCACCGGGGTCTTGTCCGCGAGATAGCGGATCATTTCCGGGCCGCTTTCCATGAAGGCCATCAGCGTATCGGGGTCAAGGCCGCCGGGCGCCAGGGAATCGAGGTAAGTGACGACGTCCTCGTCGTCTTCCTCGATGCCGGCTTCGATCTGATGGTGGTTACCCGGAATCCAGAGCATGCCGCCTGACATGGCGGTGGTCCCGCCAATCATCCCGGTCTTTTCCAGGATGACCACGTCTTTCGCGCCGAAATCATGGGCGGAAATCGCTGCCGTCATGGCGGCCCCGCCGGACCCGAGAACGACGACGTCTGCCTCGAGGTCCCATTTACGCTCTTCAGTCATCCACCATCTCCGATTCATTCCTGTGTGACAGGTTTTGATGTCGGGATGCGCCCTCTCACCGCAGGTTGAAAACTATCCTTTTGACTGCACCAACGAACGCGCTGTTGGACAATGAGGGTATGCCGAAGCGTAATCCCGCACGACTTCGCCGACGTTTATCTTGCCGGACATTGCCGTCGCCGCGTTGGAGCGCAGTTGCAATATTTGATGGCCTAGCCCTGTTGTCAGGAGACAGGTCCGCCATGGGTGTCGATGAAAGAAAGCAACAGGTCGGCTCCACCGGCCAATCGGGCAGAGGAATATCAGGCATGACACAAAATGCTCGCAATCGCCTGGACGGCAAAGTCGCCATCGTCACGGGGGCCGGCATGGGCATGGGCGCCGCGACGGCGCGCGTCTTTGCAGATTACGGGGCGAAAGTGATCGTATCGGATATAAATGCGCAGGCAGGCGAGGAAACCGTTGCCTCCATCGTCGCGGCAGGCGGTGAAGCCCGGTTCATCCTTTGCGATGTGGGCGAGGAAACGCAGGTCCGCGATCTGGTGGCCGGGACGGTGGCGGCATTCGGCCGGCTCGACTGCGCCGTGAACAATGCCGCAATCACCCCGGACAGCCTGCCGATCGCCGAGGCCGACATGGAGGTGTGGGACCGCGTCATCCGCATCGATCTGCGCGCGGTGATGCTTTGCATGAAGTACCAGATCCGCCAATTCCTTGCGCAAGGTGGCGGCGGGGCCATCGTCAATGTCGGTTCGGTCAGCTCGGTGCGGCCGCAGCCCGGCAACTCTGCCTACGTTGCCGCCAAGCACGGGGTGATCGGTCTGACCAAGACCGGTAGCCTTGAATACGCCCCTCACGGAATACGGGTGAACGCTGTCCTGCCCGGTGCGATCGATACCCCGATGCTGCGCGGCGCCCTCGAATCGAGCGGTCACACTGAAGCCGAATTTGCTCCGGCCCTAAGCCTGCTTGGCCGTTTCGGCAGACCCGAGGAAGTGGCCGAAGCAAGCGCATGGCTATGCTCCGATGCCGCGAGCTACGTGACCGGACATAGTCTTGCGGCCGAAGCAGGCTACCTCACGCGGTAGCCTCAACCGACCGGAATCTGCGCTATTGCTCCTCGCCCTTCATTTGGGCGTAGACCGCGTCACGGGCCTCGGGCGCCAGCGACTGGAGGTACTGGCTCGCGTCTTTGTAGGTCAGGAATGGTCTGCCGTCAGCGATGATGGGAACGGTGCGACCGTTATAGATTCGGCGGAGCAGGCGCCTTTGCGGCCTGCTGATGGATGGGCTGTCTTCTTCCGTCATGGCCGGTTTTGGTCCCGGGAGCTGCGATAAGCAAGCCGGATGATGAACCCCGCTGCCCGCCATCGCGCCTTTCCCGTAACAGTTGCGGCGAACTTATTCGCTGAAACCGATGGACCATGTGCCGCCTCCCATGGATAGCAGGGACGCTGACCAAGGAGATACGACGATGAAATTCCTGTCGCCCCATGCCTCTCCCGCCATTATCGCGGCGGCGGCGCTGCTGGCTGCCGGTTGTTCCTCCGAGCCTGACGCTGACCCGGCGCAGGCTCCGTCGTCGCAGGCTAGCGAGGTCGGGAATGTGTTGGATGCGCCGCCTGCCGAGGCCGGTCCGGTGCTGCGTTCCGAAGTGAAGGGACTGCGCATCGTTGCCGCATCTTCCGTTCCCAACCATCCCGATAGCGGCACCGATCAATGTGGACCGCTGCTCGATGTCCTCCACTCCGCAGCGGCGAAAGCGGTCGAGGCCAAGGGCTGGAGCGTGACCGGCGAAGCGGCGGTCGGCGGCTATGACGTGGTCAGTTTCGTTGGCACCACGGAGCAGGGCACCAGCGGTTCGTGCCTGCTGACCGAAGGCAACGTCGGCCTGTTCAAAGACGGCATGCTCAAGGCGATCGTCTATATGGGCAAACGCCCGGGCACGGCCACCTCAATCGGGAGTCTCAAGCGGATCGACGGCAATGCGATCCGTATTCTCGACGGCGATTTCGTGCCTCAGCCGCTGGCCGACATCCGCTTTGCCCAGGACGGGGCCGTAACCGTCGCCGCTCTGCCCAAGTCGGATACGGTCTGCGGCGGCAAGGGTACTCTACCCAATATCCAGGGCATGCCGATCAACAAGGCCCACAGCATTCTGGCCAAGGCAGGCTGGGTTCCGTCTCCGAGCCTCCCCGGGGGCGAACAGCGGGACGACCGCGCCGCAGAATTGTTCGACAACGGTATCAAGGAGGCGGAAAGCTGCTCCGGCACGGGGTTCGGTTATTGCAGCTTCGGTTATATCGGCCATTCGGGCAGGCTCTCCGTCACCACCGTGGGCGACGCAGAATGGCCCACTGTTTCGAGCTACGGCGTAACCTGCCACGGTAGCGACTAGGATCGCCGGAGGGCGTGCGGTCTGGATGAACGACCGCGCGCCCTCCGGCGCTTAGTTATCCAGCAGGCTGCGGCCGGCGATCCATCGCGTGCGACTTGAGCCAGGGTACCAACGCATTCACTTCGCGGTCGCGCTCACTGGCGGAGCGGGCAGGATCACGCCCTTGGCTTTGGCGTAGCTATCCCAGTCGGCGACGAGTTCAGCCAGTTTTTCGGCATGACTTGCCGCCATGTCCGAACTCTCTGCCGGGTCGGTGGCGAGGTTGAACAACTGCCACTTGCCTTCCCCTGCGCCGTCGCGGGGGTAGGTAGAGCCGGTCTTGGGGATGTAGACCGCCTTCCAGTCGCCCTTGCGCAGCGCGCGGCGGTAGAACAGTTCCGTGCCGACCGGCTCGGCGGGGCCGCGCACTTCGGCGGCCTTGTTTTCCAGCACCGGGACAAGGCTCTTGCCTTCGAAAGGCAGGATTGGCCTGCCCTTGAAGCTGGCGGGTTGCGACAGGCCTGCGAGGTCGAGCAGCGTCGGGGCCACATCGGTGACGCTAAGGTAACCGCGCGCGATCCGGTCTCCCACTACGCCCTTGCCGGAAGCGAAGGCGGTGACCCTGGTTCCGCCTTCGGTCGGGTATCCCTTTACCAGCCACGACGGCGAACTGTTCGCCTGTGCCCAGCCAGCGCCATAGCCGACGTAGGAGGTGGCGCTGCCAATGTTTTCCAGCCGGTTGTCGATGCCCAGCTTCTTCGCACCGCCCGCGACGCCGCGCACCTGGAATGGCGCGTCTATTTCGCTGCCTTCAGGGCCGTTGTCGGCGAGAAATACGATCACGGTGTCCTCGTATTTGCCGGTACGCTTGAGTTCCGCGATCACCCGGCCGACGTTCTGGTCCATCCGGTCGACCATCGCGGCGTAGACTTCCATCTTGCGCGCTTCGAGGGCCTTCTGCTCAGGGCTCAGGCTGTCCCATGGCTTGACCCCGTCAGGCGCATGGGGCTGCTGGTCGAGGGCGACAAGGCCCAGTTCCTTCTGCCGTACGAGGCGTTTTTGGCGCAGCGCTTCGTAACCGGCGTCGTAACGACCCTTGTATTTCGCGATCGTCTCAGCGGGGGCCTGCATCGGCCAGTGCGGGGTGGTGAAGGGCAGGTAGGCGAAGAACGGGCGCGCGTCCGAGGCGCCTTCGTCGAGGAAGCCGATGAGGCGGTCGGCGAAATAGTCCGCAGAATAACGTCCGATGGGAAAGCGGGTAACCGCCCCGTCGTCGCGGTAGACGCTATTGGCCTTGGCTTTCTTCCAAGCCCCGTCCTGGTCGCCGCCGAAGTGGTTTCCCAAGCCCTGCAGCAGCGCGAAAGATCGCTCGAACCCGCGTGCGGCAGGGCCGCGTCCCGGGGTAAGGCCCAGATGCCACTTGCCGGACATCACCGTGCGATATCCGCCCTGCTGCAGCAGTTCCGCGATCGAGGCGACGCGGTCGTTGAGATAGCCTTCGTAGCCCGGCCGACCGATCTGCGATGGCCCCAGCGATTCCGCCATGGTGCCGATTCCGGCCTCGTGGTTGTCGACGCCGCTGAGGAGCATCGAGCGCGTGGGTGAGCAGGTGGGCGCGGTGTGGAAACCGGTGAAGCGAACACCGCTGGTCGCAAGTGCGTCGAGGTTGGGGGTGGCGATCTCGCCGCCGAATGCGCCCAGATCCGACCAGCCAAGGTCATCGGCGACGATAACCAGGAAGTTGGGGCGCTTTGCTTCCTGCGCTGCGCTGGCGGGAGCAGCCGGAACAAGGGACGTCTGCGCTGCGAGCGGTGAGGTCAGGAGGGTGCTCATCAGGGCCGCGGCGATCAGCGCCGTCCTGCGATTGGTGGGGCGAATCAGACGGCGTTTGGCAGGGCGGATCACGGGCGTTCCGTTATAGCTGGAAGGGAAGTCGCCAGCTTGGCGGCAAAGCGGCATGCGCCCAACAAAGATTCTCTATTCCATTGGTAGAGAAACTTCGTTGCTGGTCACGTGAGCATCTCTACTAAAACGATTGAGATTCCTCATAGCCACCAGGCCATGGTCGCATTCGCAAAAAAGGTTTGAAGATGAAGAGAATTCTGCGCGCCACGACGCTTGCCCTTATCGGGACGACTGCGCTGGCCGCCATGCCTGTGCTGGCAGAAGACGGCGCCGCTGCAGCCGATGAGGCAGCGGCGGGCGAGGCGAACGTGGCGCGGGGGGGCGGCACCGATATCATTGTTACTGCCCGCCGTCGCAACGAGCGCATTCAGGACGTGCCCGTTGCGGCCAATGCTTTCGGCGGCGAACAGCTTGCAGCGACGCGCACTTATAACCTGCGCGACCTTCAGCAGCTGACACCCAGCCTTGTCGTCACGCAGACCAACCCCCGCAACACCAGCATCAATATTCGCGGGCTGGGCAACAACGTATCGGTTTACAATGACGGGCTGGAGCCGGCGGTCGGAGTTTATGTCGATCAGGTCTACCTCGCGCGGCCGGGACAGGCGGTGTTCGACCTTTCCGACGTAGAGCGGATCGAGGTCCTGCGCGGGCCGCAGGGTACGCTGTTCGGCAAGAACACTTCAGCCGGCGCCGTGGTGGTCACCACAAAGTCGCCCACCTTCGAGCCCGATGCTGGTGGCGACATCACGGTAGGAAACTACAACTTCCGGCAGCTCCACGCCTATGCCAGCGGCGCCTTGGTGGACGATCTGCTTGCCGCGCGCATCTACGTCTCCAAGACCGACCGCGACGGCTACATGACCAACCGCTATGACGGCGATGATACGCAGGATTACCACGACTTGGGGTTGCGTGGGCAATTGCTGTTTACGCCATCCAGCAATTTCAAGCTGCGCCTCATTGGCGATTACGGGCGCCAGCACTCCAAGACTTCCGCCTCGGTATTGACCGGCGTGATAACCCGGTATGACAACGGCACTGTCTTCGCGAACAATTACTACGACCGCGCAGCGCGCGCCGGTTACACGCCGGTCGCCGTCAATCCGGGCGCACGCATTGTCGATACCAATGCCAATCCGCGCTACAAGATGAACCAGTGGGGCCTGAACTCGATCGCGGAGTTGTCGATCCCGGGCAATACGATCACCTCGGTCACCGCATACCGCGCATGGAACTGGTATCCGCATAACGATGGCGATTCCACCAGTCTCGATGCCGGTACTGATTTCCATCAGAGCAACGAGCAGCGCCAGTTCAGCCAGGAACTGCGCATCGCGTCGGAAGGCACGCGCAAGGTCGACTATGTGGCAGGCCTCTATTATCTATGGCAGTCGATCGATGCAGAATCGCTCAACGCTTATGGACGTGACGCGGCGGCGTGGTTCGTCGCCCCCAGCGTCAATTCCACCGCAGCCGCAGCGGCGCTGAATGGCTACACCATCACCGGGCGCTCCAGGCCTGTGACGAACAGCTACGCGGCTTTCGGCCAGGCGATCTGGCATGTCACGCCCACGATCGATTTCACCGGCGGGCTTCGCTACACCTACGAAATTAAGACCGGCTATTTCGACCAGACCGCGACAGGCGCCAGCCTCAATGGGCTGACCGCCGCACAGCTTACGGCCGCCAACACCATTCGCGGGCGCTACGGGGTGGCGAACTATTATAGCGCAAGCACCAGCGAGGGACGCCTTTCGGGCGGCGCTACGCTGTCATGGAAGGTGACGCCGGATTCGCTGATCTATGCGACTTATGCACATGGCCACAAGTTCGGCGGCCTGAACCTGGCCAACATCACCACCACCGGCGCATTTGCTGCCGACCCGGTTATCAAGCCAGAGACGATCGACAGCTACGAACTGGGTTTGAAGACTGCCTGGTTTGGAAACAGGCTAACCGCCAACCTCGCCGCATTCTGGACCGATGACGCCGATTACCAGACCACAGTGGTCGACGTGGACCGTAACAACCTCTCCTACTTCACCAATGTCGGCAAAGTGCGCACGCGCGGCTTCGAGGGCGACCTTCGCGCCAATCCTGCACCCTGGCTCTCGCTTTACGCCTCGGGCGCTTATACCGATGCCAAATACGTCAGTTATGCCGATGCGCCTTGCCCGATCGAAATCACCGGCCAGACCACCTGCGACTTGAGCGGGCGGCGCCTGCCGGGCGTGTCCAAGTGGGCGGCTTCCGCAGGCGGCGAGGCGCATGCTGGGGTTGGATCGGTGCTCGGGCGTGACAGCGAGGTCTATGCGGGCGGCGACTACTCGTACCGCTCGAATTTCTACACCACCGCCAGCCTCTCGCGCTATTCGCAGATCCCGGCTTTTTCGCTGGTCAATGCGCGGCTCGGTGTACGGGCGCTCGACGGTCTCGTCGACATTCAGGTATGGGGGCGCAACCTGACCAACAAACTTTACTATCTCAGCCTGGCGGCGGGAACGACCGGCGCGATCGCCGGGACCCTTGGCGATCCGCGCACTTATGGCGTGACGGTAAAGACCAGGTTCTGAAGGCGAGTGTGGTCAGCGAGTGGACGGGCGGGTTTGCCGAAAAGCATACCCGCCCGTCCCTGGGTTCAGCCGGTATTGCTGCGCAAGATGCAGTAATACCGCAATCCGCCCATTACTTTTTCGGATTGAAGCGCTGCTTTTGGGTTATGTCGATCTGCATCACCCGCCCTTCGTGAACGGTCAGTACGATCTGGCCGAATTTCATTCCGTCCAATGCTTCACGGACATTGGCAAGGCTCTCCTCAAGAGCAAGGTCGGTTTCGGTCTCTGTTCCAGGTTGGTTGGGGCGCAGGATCATTTTTCAATTTCCTCGCTATTGAATTACAGTGCGTGCTTGTGGAATTCCCGTTCGCGCAAGGGCTGGATCCGAACAGTGTCCCCCAGCGTCGGCGCGGGCTCGGCGGCATCGACGTCGAATTCGACGACGTTGCCGTGCCCTTCGATCCGGCCCTCGACCCGCCAGCTGCCACCGCGCCGGAAAACATTTTCGACCACTACCGGAATCCCGCCCGAGGCGACGAGTTCGATATCATGCGGGCGCACATGGATGCCGCCGGGAAGCTGGTTTGTTTCACCCACGAAGTTCGAGACGAAGGGGCTGGCAGGTTCCATGTAGACCTGCTCGGGCGTGCCAACCTGTTCGATCCGGCCATGGTCCATGACAACCACGCGGTCGGCCAGTTCCAGTGCTTCTTCCTGGTCGTGGGTGACGAAAATCGAGGTCAGTCCCATGCTTTCGTGGAGGCCGCGCAGCCAGCGGCGCAGGTCCTTGCGGACTTTGGCGTCCAGCGCGCCGAAAGGCTCGTCAAGCAATAGCAGGCGCGGCTCGATAGCCAGTGCGCGGGCCAGTGCGACGCGCTGGCGCTGGCCGCCGGACAGCTGCCCGGGATAGCGCTTGCCCAGCCCGTCGAGTTGGACGAGGCGCAGCAGCTCCTCGGCGCGGGCGCGGATGTCGGCCTTGGGCGGACGACCCTTGCGGCGCACGGAAAGACCAAAGGCGACGTTTTCGGCGACGGTCATGTGCTTGAACAGGGCGTATTGCTGAAACACGAAGCCCACCTGGCGCTCACCCACCGAGCGGCTGGAGACGTCTTCACCGTCGAACAGCACTTCGCCGCCGTCCTGGAATTCGAGGCCGGCGATGATACGCAGCAGCGTCGTCTTGCCCGAGCCGGAAGGGCCGAGCAGGGCGACGAATTCACCGGGCTTGATCTCCAGATCGATGCCATGAAGCGCCGCGAAGTCGCCGAAGGTCTTGGTTACGTTTTGGACCCGGATCAATGCCGTGCACTCCCGTGAAGGTTGAAGCGCCACTCCAGCACGGTCTTGGCGATGAGCGTCACCAGCGCCAGTCCTGCGAGCAGCGAGGCGACCGCGAAGGCGCCGACGAAGTCGTATTCGTTGTAGAGAATCTCGACATGCAGCGGCATCGTATTGGTTTCTCCCCGAATGTGGCCGGAGACAACCGAAACGGCGCCGAACTCGCCCATGGCGCGGGCGTTGCACAGCAGTACGCCGTAAAGCAGGCCCCAGCGGATGTTGGGCAGCGTGACATGGCGGAAGGTCTGCCAGCCGCTTGCCCCAAGCGAGATCGCGGCTTCCTCCTCGTCCTTGCCCTGTTCCATCATCAGCGGGATCAGCTCGCGCGCGACGAAAGGGAAGGTGATGAAGACGGTGGCGAGTACGATGCCCGGCACCGCGAATATGATCTTCAGGTCATGCTCTGCGAGCCACGGACCGAACCAGCCGTTGGCCCCGAACAACAATACGAAGATAAGGCCCGAGACGACCGGTGAGACTGAGAAAGGCAGGTCGATCAAAGAGATCAGCAGGCTTTTTCCCGGGAACTGGAACTTGGTGATCGCCCAGCTCGCCGCCACGCCGAACACGACATTGAGGGGCACACTGATCGCGGCGATCAGCAGCGTCAGCTTGATGGCCGACAATGCGTCGGGCGCGGTCACGGCATCGAGGAACGGGCCGAAGCCCGCCTTGAGTGCCTCGCCGAACACTGCGACCAGCGGCAGGGCAAGAAAGAAAGCGAGGAACAGCAACGCTATAGCGATCAGAACGATCTGTAGCGCGGGGCTTTCCGTGGTCGAGCGCCGCATGCTCATGCTCCGTACCTGCGGCGGCCGGCAGCCTGCACCACGTTGAGCGCAAGCAGGATCGCGAAGGATACGAGCATCATGACGGTGGCGATCGCGGTGGCTCCGTCGTAATTATATTGTTCGAGCTGGGTGACGATCAGCAGCGGGGCGATCTCGGTGCGGCCAGGCATGTTGCCGGAAATGAAGATCACCGAACCGTATTCCCCCACCCCGCGCGCGAAGGCGAGCGCGAAGCCGGTGAGAAGGGCGGGGGCGATGGCGGGGAAGATGACGCGGCGAAAGGTCTGCAGGCGGGTCGCGCCCAGCGTGGCGGCGGCTTCCTCGACGTCTTTGCCAAGATCAGCCAGCACTGGCTCGACCGAGCGCACGACAAAGGGCAAGCCGATGAACACCAGCGCCACCGTGATGCCGATGGGGGTGAAGGCCACTTTGATCCCGAGCGGATCCAGAAACCGGCCGACCCAGCCATTCGGCGAATAGAGCGCTGTGAGAGCGATGCCGGCGACGGCGGTAGGCAGTGCGAAGGGCAGGTCCACGATGGCGCCGATGATCCTCTGGCCGGGGAAGGTGTAGCGCACCAGCACCCAGGCGACGAGCAGCCCGAACACCGCATTGACGAGACCCGCCGCGGCAGCTGTGCCGAAGCTCAGGCGGTAGGCGGCCAGGGCGCGGTCCGAAAGGCCGACGGCAACGAACTGGTCCCAGCCCATGCCTGCGGACTTGAGGAAGATCGTCGCCAGCGGGATCAGCACGATAAGCGTAAGCCAGCCCAGGCTAAGCCCGAATGTCAGCCCGAAGCCGGGTAGCACGGATGGCTGGCGCCAGCGGCGCCGCGTGCCGGCGGCGGGAGAAGCGGTCATCTGCAGGGGCCTGCTCGATTCTTGAAAGGACTGGGTAAGGCTCACTTCTTCGTGGAAATGCGGTCGAATACGCCCCCGTCGTCGAAGAAGGTCTTCTGAGCGGCGCGCCAGCCGCCGAAATCCTTGTCGATAGTCACCATCGGGACCTGCGGGAATGTCGACTTGAACTGTTCGGCGATCGTGGGATCACTGGGGCGATAGAAGTTGCGGGCAATGGCGACCTGTGCCTCGGGGGAGTAGAGATATTCGAGATAAGCCTTTGAAACCTCTTCAGTGTGATGCTTTTGCGCGTTTTTCGCCACCACCGCGACGGGCGGCTCGGCGAGGATCGAGATGGAAGGGGCGACAACCTGGAACTTGCCCGCGCCCAGCTTCTTTTCGGCCAGCAGCGCCTCGTTCTCCCAGGCGATCAGCACGTCGCCGATGCCGCGCTCCACAAATGTGGTCGTCGCGCCGCGGGCGCCGCTGTCGAGCACCGGGACGTGAGTGAACAGGCTGCGCACATAGTCTTCGGCGGCCTTGTCGGATCCACCGGCCTTGCGGCCGTAAGCCCAGGCGGCGAGGAAGTTCCAGCGCGCGCCGCCGCTGGTCTTGGGATTGGGGGTGATGACTTCCACGCCCGGCTTCAAAAGATCGGCCCAATCCCGGATACCCTTGGGATTGCCCTTGCGGACCAGGAAAACGATCGTCGAGGTATAGGGCGAGGAATTGTCCGGCAGGGCCTTCTGCCAGTCGGTCGGAAGGAGCTTGGCCTTGTCCGCGATCGCGTCGATATCGTAGGCAAGGGCGAGGGTGGCAACATCGGCGTCAAGACCGTCGATAATGGCGCGGCTCTGCTTGCCCGAGCCGCCGTGGCTCATGCGGAAGGTAACGTCCTTGCCGGTCTTCTTCTTCCAATAGGCGGCGAAGGCGGGGTTGATCGCCTCATACAACTCGCGTGTCGGATCGTAGCTGACGTTGGTTATCTGCACCTTGTCGGACTGCCCGCCCCCGGCCGAACAGCCGGGCAGGGCGATTGCGAGGCACAGGGCGAGAGGAACCAGAGCGCGGGATTTCAGCATCATCATATCCTGTCCGTATTCTTTACGCCGATGACGGCCTTCGACCGATCAACCTGCCCATCGCTGCGTTGGCGAACTGGAGGCGCCACCAAATTAAAGCCGGAAGCAGGGATACTCAACCATTTCGGTTGGGTAAATGGCAGTCCCGCAAAGTTTGCCTATCAAGCCTGCAATCAGGAGTTGATGCAGGTCGACTGCATCCGGCGCCGTCAGGCGTTGGCGTGAACCTCACTATCGGAGGGTCTCCATTCAGGCAAGCGCGTCATACCGGCCATGAAGGTGAGAAGTGGTGGGCAAAGCTGCGCCAGCCGTACTCCGCAAGGCCGCATACACGGGCGCTGCAGCGCGTTCTGCAGCAGCATCGCACGCCCGACCTGCCGCCGTGCCTCGGCCGCGATGAGGGCGGGATAGCTGCCGGCATCTCCTGCCAACACGCAGCGCGCTGCGAGGAAAGCGCTGCGCAGCGCTATCGCCATGCCATCTCCGGTGAGGGAGGCGGTCATTCCCCACTGATCGCCAAGCCGCAGGATCGCCCCGTCATCCCCACGATGCGCAGGTACGCCGTAAGTGAGGTTGGCGATTGTCACCGGGCGCTCGAACAAGGGTTCGGCATCAGCCAGGAGGTCACGCAGGCCGGGACTTTCGCCGAGCCAGCCACGTACGCCGTTCCAGTCGCCGCCGATGAAGGGTAGTCGGCTGCGGCGCAGGACGAGGCACAGGTTTGCCCGGCCGCCCTCGACCATCTGCAGCCCGGCATATCCGTCTTCGAACAAAGCCAGCACGATCGTTCCGGCCAGACGGCGGATAGCGGACGGTGCGAGGCTGTAGTGCATCTTGAATCCGACGAAGCCGTTCGCCGCGCGTCTCGGCAGGGTGTCTCCGCCCTCCCGGATCGGAAGTTTACCTGTTGCGAGCAGGACATGGCGGCCGATCCGGGAGCCATGACTGGTACGCACGCCGCCGCTGCCCAGTTCCAAGACCCGGACGCCGCGTTCGACCTCTACGCCCGCAGCCTCGGCGCGGCTGAGCAGCACTTCGTCCAGCGCATGGCGACTGAGGCCGAGCGCTTCGAAAGGCAGCGGGGCTTCCGCCTCCACCTTGCCGTGTAGCAACCGGATGCGCTTAATCGGTGCAGCGCCCAGGGCAGCGGGATCGATGCCGAGTTGCCGCAGATGCGCCACGGCCTCGACCGACAGGAATTCGCCGCAGACCTTGTGGTGCGCGCGGCTTTCCCGCTCCAGCAGGCGCACGTTGGCCCCGCCGCGCGCCAGCAGGCACGCAGCAGCGCTTCCGGCGAGGCCAGCGCCGAGGACGAGGGCGTCTGCGATGTCAGTCCTCCACTGCGAAGCGGAAGCTTTCCGCCGCCATGCCGGGTCCGAATGCTAGCGCCAGGCCGGGGCCGCGCGCCTGCCCCGCAAGCATCCGCGCCAGGATGAACATCAGCGTGGACGAGGACATGTTGCCGGTATCGTGCAGCACGGCCCGCGACGGTGCCAGAGCTTCAGCGCCAAGGCCCAGTCCTTGCTCGACGGCATCGAGAACGGTGCGCCCGCCGGCGTGAACCGCGAAGAGCGTGAAATCGTCCACCGCCGATCCACGCAGCAGGCCGCCATCGTCGTTGCGCCCGGTTTCGGCGCTGAGTGCCCGGGCGATCCGGGCGGGCACTTCGCCGCCCAGGTGCATGTCGAATCCCTGATCGCGGATGGCCCAGGTTATCGCATCGGCGCTGTCCGGGATCGTTGCCGAGCGGAAGTCGCGCAACGCGATACCGCCACGGTCGGCCGTCACCAGCGCGGCGGCAGCGCCGTCGCCGAATAGCAGCATCGCGAGCAGGCTGGCGAGGTCGCCGCTGCGCTGGAAGTGGATGGTGCATAGCTCCACCGTCACCACCAGGACACGCGCTTGTGGCTCGGACCGGACGATGTGATGGGCCAGACGGAGCGAGTTGACGGCGGCATAACAGCCCATGAAGCCCACCACAGTGCGCTCCACGCCGGCGTTTAACTCGGCACCGGCGACAATCGCCTGATCGAGGCCAGGTGCCATCAATCCGGTGCACGAGGCGACAATCAGGTGCGTGATGTCCCGGAGTGCAATATCGTCCCCCAGCGCCGCGATGGCATCGAGGGCAAGGCGCGGCGCATCCCGTTCGTACCGAGCCATGCGCTGTCCCGTAGAGGGCCAGGGGCCGGCGCCGTAGAAGCCTTCGATGTCGGTAACGGTGCCGTCACCAAGGGTCACGGGTTCGAGAAAGGAGTAGCGCCGGGTAATCCCCGACCGCGCGGCCATGCGTTCGAACACATGGCGGGAACGGGCGTCGGGCAGGCCGGATGCGACGAACCGAACGAAGGCATCATGCACTTCGAAGGGTGGGTTTGCGGTTCCGATCCGATTGATGCGGGCAGTGGTCCGGGTCATGCGCGGCGTCCTATCAATACGGCGTTAAGGCCGCCAAAGGCAATACTGGCGGAGACGAGCGCTTCGGCCTCGAATGCCTGGGGTTGCAGCACCAGCGGCAGGTCGCAATCGGGGGCGGGGCCAAGGTGGTTGAGCACCGGCGGCGGGGTCCCTTCGCGCAGGGCCAGAAGGCCGAGCAGAAACTCCATCGCTGCGGTTGCGCCGATCATGTGGCCATGCGCGGACTTGGTGGCTATCACGCGGTGCCGGGCAAGCGAACCGCCATAAAGGCGCTGCAGGGCGGCGGTTTCGGCAGGATCGTTTAGCGCCGTTCCCGTGCCATGCGACGAATAGAGCGCGGGTGCATCGAGCGCCAGGCCGGCGTCGTCATGCGCGGCGACTATGGCTGCCGCGATGCCTGCTACATCCGGCGCTGTCATGTGACCGGCGTCGCTCGACAGGCCGTAACCCGCCAGTTCGCCGTAGACCATCGCGCCGCGAGCAAGGGCGTGGCTTTCGCTTTCCAGCACCAACACAGCCGCGCCTTCGCCCAGCACCATGCCCTTGCGACCTTGCGAGAAGGGGCGGCAGGTATCCGGCGCCAGCACGCCCAGCGACCGCCAGCCGGTCAGCGACCCTAGCGTGAGGCAGGCCTCCGCCCCTCCGGCGATCACCACGTCGGTACGGCCCGCCCGGATCATGTGCATCGCTTCGCCCAATGCATGGGCAGAGGACGCACAGGCGCTCGATAGCGTGAAGGCCGGGCCGTGAACCCCCAGCAACATGGAAAGGTGCGCAGCGGGCGCGGCGATCATCGAACTGGGGATGGTCTGGGGATGCACTTTGGCCTGGCCTTGACCGAACAGCCGTTCGTAGGCGATTTCTATCGTCGCATTGCCGCCGCTACCACAGCCGAGCAGGATCGCCGTCCGGTGGGCCAGCGAGGGATGTCCTTCAAGGCCGGCATCGGCCACGGCTTCGATCCCCGCTTCCAACGCAAAGGCAGATAGCGGGTCGAGCCGGCCGAGACGGCGTAGCCGGTCTGCGTCCACGCCGGGAAAGCGGGCCTTGTCGCCGGGCGGGTCCTGAGCCCATGCCGCGACGCCCGGCGCTTCTGGCGAGGGCAGGGCGCGGATAGCGCCGTCACCGCCGCGTGCGCGCCGCCAGTTCTCGGCAACGCCGCGGCCGAGCCCGCTGACGCAGCCCATGCCGGTCACCAGCACGCGGGGCGCTGTCATTGCGACGAGGTCACTCCGATGCGGTCGAACAACTGCTGTAGCGTCATGTCGGGGGTCAGTTCCTCGGGCTGGACTTCGATGCCGTACTGGTCCTCCAGCTCAAAAAGCATGCTGACGAGGTCGATCGAGGAAATGTCGAGTGTCTCGAGGGTAGCCTGTGGAAGCAGGCGTTCTACCGGCAGACCGGTCTCTTTTGCTATCAGTGCGATCAGGTCCTCGTGGGTCATCAGTGCTTCTCCATACGCACGGGCGTCTGTTGGCTTAAATCCGGCCTGCCGTCAGCGCCCCGCCGAAAGCTGCCCCGATAGCGTCGGCTTGCCTTGGGGCCGTATGAACGCCTGCCTGGCCAGCCTTCACGGTCGTAAAACAAACCGTACCGTGCCGCGGTGCCGGGCAAGGGTCGCCGCAGCTGTGCGAAGGAAGCGGCCAGGGGTGCCAGAATCAAAGCCACGGCAATGCGAACGCACTTCATCGGGGCACTCCGCTTCCTGTGTGCCTTACGGGGGTGGGCGCTTTGCACGATATCTGCAAGCGTGCTGTATTCGCTTCTTCCCAAAGCTGGATGGTGCCATGGTGGAGACGTTCCGAAGATGCGCGATCACATCCGCCGACGAGTAAGAGGAGGCTGGCCATGAGCACCTGCCATCTAGCCAGCGCCGGCGCGAGAAAAGTGCTGTGATGGACCTGTCGGTCAGGTCGCATCGAGAAGAGCAGATGGACGCTGCCAATCTCGATGTTGCTGTCTATGGTCAGGTCCTGCGCGATCTGGCGCGTGTCAATCGCTGGACCTTTACGGCGCGCCCGGTACTGGCGTTTCTTGCGCGTGCGGTCGGGGATGCACGTGAATTCAGCCTGCTGGACGTGGGATTCGGCCACGGCGATACCTTGCGCGCGGTGGCGCGCTGGGCGGCGCGGCGCGGCATCGCCGCGAAACTGGCGGGCGTCGATCTCAACCCGGCGAGCGAGGATCTTGCGCGCAGGGCAACGCCCGAGGGTATGGACATATCGTATGCCACCGGGGATTACGCCGACCAGCCCGGGCCCTTCGACTTCATCGTCAGCAGCCAGGTTGCCCATCATATGAGTGATGCGCAATTAGACCGTTTCGTACAACATATGGAGCAGACGGCGCGGCGTGGCTGGATGATCGGTGACCTGCACCGGCACAGGTTTGCGTATCACGGGTTTCCCTTGCTTGCGCGCGTCATGGGCGTGCACCGCATCGTGCGCGAAGACGGGCAGCTTTCCATCGCGCGGTCGCTGCGGCCGGGCGAATGGCCGGATGTGTTGGCAAGGGCGGGTCTTGCTCCAGGGACTGCACGCGTGAAACGGCGCTTTCCTTTCCGCATCGCCGTCGAACGGACGTTCGGTCGGTGATGAACAGCCGCGCTCAACTGGTGATCTCAACACTGCGATGCTCACTGGACGGCTCTGTGTTGTGGGCGCATCTTCTGTTCCCAACAGACCACTGTGCTTGCTGGGACAGCCACCGATGAAACCATTAACAGCTATCCTGGGATTGCTTCTCGCTTCCGGCACGGCATCCGCGCAGCCGGTGGACTGGGCCCGGGCCACCCCGATCGACGTCGGACTGGAAAGCTTCAAGTTTGTCCCGGACACGCTCCATCTGAAGCAGGGGCAGGTTTACACGATCCACTTCCATAACGATTCCAGCGGCGGGCATGATTTCGTCGCCAAGGACTTTTTCGCCAAGGCGCAGATCGCCCCGGCGTCCAAGGCGTCGGTCGAGCATGGCGAAGTGGAACTGCATGGCGGATCTGCGGCAGATGTTACGCTGGTTGCCCCGCCAGCCGGGACATACGAAATCCACTGCTCGCATTTTATCCACGAAACGATGGGAATGAGCGGCCGGATCATTGTGGACTGACGCCGAGTTTCCTCGACGCCAGTCCGATCGCAAGTGGCCCTTACTTCGCCCGGCCGAGGCAAGCGGCGCCGTCAGGGCCTAGCGTTCCCTCGCAGAAGCGGGCTGGCACGGTAGCTGCATCGGGGACCGAGAACCGATTTCCGCCGGTGCTGGCCCGCGTGAGGTCAAACGCATCGTACAGGCGCCCGGTAGCTGTGTAGGCCCGGTAGCGCAGCGCGGTTTCACCAAAGTCTATCAGCTGGTAGAGCTGTGTGTCGGCAGCTGCTTTGTCGGGCTGGGTCCGGGCACGGTCGTTGAGGCCGTACATCTTGGAACCGACGACCGATACGACGTAGACCGGTCCCTGCGGCCGGTTTTCTGCATGGGCCGCGTCTGCCGCAGCACGGCCGGCCGGATTGGTGACACGGCTACAGCAATGGTCATGGCCTTGCAGCACCAGGTCTACCTTGCGCTTCTCGATGACCGGCTTCCATGCGTCCTGGATCGCAGAGATGTCAGCGGGACGCGCGCAAGTGAAGATTGGGTGGTGGACCACCACTACGTTCCACCGCGCCTTGCTGGCAGCCAGAGTTTTGTCGAGCCAAAGCGTCTGCTCCGCCACTTTGCCCATGTCTGCTGCTGCCGTACCATCGAGTACAACGAAGCGTACGCCCTGATAATCGACGAAGTAGGTTGTCGCCTCAAGGCCGGGCACGCCGTTGCCCGGCAGCTTGAACTGACGGTCCCAGTAGAGGCCGAGGTGCTTCTGCTCGCTGCCATCGGGCAGTTCGTGTTCGATATATTCGTGGTTGCCGGCCGCTGGGAGCTGCGGGACGATGGCGTAATTGTACCCGCCGGCCTCGTTCCACTCACCCCACTCGTCGTCATGATCGAGATCGTCGCGCTGCGCCACCTGGTCGCCGGTATGGACGACAAGGTCGATGTCGCCACCGGCATGGAACGCCTGGCGGATCACGCGTGAGGCATAGGGCAGGATGCCGTTCTGCACGTCGGCAAGGTACAGCGCCCGAAATGGACGAAAGGCTTTCGACGCGGTGCGGAACTGGAGCCATTCGCTCCATCCGCCGGCGCCTTTGAGGCGATAGGCGTAGACGGTGTCGGGCTTGAGCCCCGTGAAGTCCACGTGATGGTATATAGCGGCCCCGCTGCTGGTGTCCGCCTTGGTATTGGTGCCGGACAAGGCGCGGGCGTTACGGTCCAGCGTGGGGCTGTCAACTGCCTCGACGATCTGCGCTTCGGCACCGGGCTGGCGTAGATCGGTACGGAAACTGACCGCCATCGCCTGGGTGGGATCGGCGCCGGGCGTCAGCACGATGCGGTCGGGCAGGGCCCCCGCAGCATAGTTTTTACCGGCCGAACGCGGAACCGAAGCGGCGGGCTCGGCTGCACCGGCAGCGCCGATAGGCAACAGCGCCGTGCACAGCGCCAGAACGTGAATAATGGTTTTCAAAAAAAGATCTCCGGGCCGGGCGGCTGCGATATCCAACGACACTGCACCTCCCGCCCGGCCTGGACGAAAGTGCGGTGTCATTGGTCTCGCCCGAGCAAGGTCTTGCTCCCTGTGCACCATGGTCTCTCGACCAAGTATGTTGACGCACTGGCCCGCCACAAATGTAACGGTCGGCTACTCCCCAGATGACAGGCGCGGCCGAGGCATGTTCAGTGACGAATTTATGACGGATGGCGACTTCCTCGCGAACCTCCATCGATGCAGTCCTCGGGAGCCGCCGTGCCGTGCGGAAGGGGGGAGTGGGGAGCGTAACGCAAACCATTCCACATGCCTGCGTCACAACCGCTCTAGGTAAATCCACGCGTAATAATCGCAGTGTTCCCGCAGCGTTTGCTGAATATGCCGCATCATCGATGGTTTCGGCAACAGCAGAAAATGAACGGGAATAGAGAGTGTAAAAGGAAAAAATATCACGCCAAAATATATGCAGCTAAGTAATAATTCGGATTGATAAATATATTCACTTTTCCATCAGCGTGTTCAGGAATTTTTCAATAAAACTTGGCGGTTACTGGATGTTTGCAAGAGGGTGTTCCTGAAGCTCCATCTGGAAACAAGCATGCCAGGAATGATGAAGCGTCTGAAACACAAAATAAGGGGCAATATGGATGGCAATCCGGAAACGGCGCGTAGCCAAGATCGACCGCAACATCAAATTGACCACCGCACCTCAAGCGCTTCTTGCCCATAACAGCCGCAGCACGTTCGGTTGCACTCGATCTGCGTTACTTGCCGCCGCTGCCGCTGGCATCGTCGCGAGCGCGAATATAGCGAGCGCCCATACCGATGCTCTGGGCTATCTTGTGTCCGATGGCTCCGCACAGGGCTTGTTCGATGTCCAGGTTGTGTACGGAAGCTGGCACAACGGCGTTGTCTCTGCGGAGGGCGCGGTACAACTGAACCGTTCCGACAATTCGATTGTCGGCACGCAGGCCTTTTCGATCCTGCTAAGTAATGCGTCGAACGGTACGCTTCCCAGTGGGCTGACGCCGGGCCAGAATTTCTTTTACGTCAGCGAAGACGGCAATTCGCTCGTCGCGACCGATTCCGCAGGCAATGGCGTCTACAACTTCCAGGCAGCAACTTTCAATGACATCGCCGCAGGGACTTATACGTTCTCCTATGCCAGCACGAGCGGCTTAACTGCGGTCTGGACTCCCGCCGGACCTGCAATATCGTCCGGGACCTTCACCGTGACGTCGGGTGGCGGAGTGACCGTTCCCGGTCAGGCTAACAACATAGATACCGCGAACCCGAACTATAGTTCGAGCAACCTAGGAACATCGGTAAATCCGGCATTCGCGGGTGGCACGCTGCTGATTGATCAGAACGGCCAAACGTATCCAAACAACTTCACGTTGGACGACACGCCTACAAACACGATTGAGATGAATGGCAACACGGCCGTGCTGTCAGGCACCTTTTCGGACAGTTCCGCAGGAACGCGTGGAACCGTCACTTATGCCGACACCGGCGGCGGCGGGCAGGTAACGCTTACCGGCGTCAGCACGTATACCGGAAGCACCACGATCACTTCGGGAACCCTGGCTCTCGCCGGAGAAGGAACGCTTGGAGCGGATACTGCTTCGACCGCAGTGAACGGCGGTACACTCGATCTGGGCGGGACATCCCAGGTGCAGTCAACCCTGACACAGGCTGGTGGAACGATCGAAGACGGAAGCATGACGGTCGGAACCTACACTGTGACCGGCGGAACTCTGGCCGGAGACGCGGTCATCGATGCCGGCGGCGCGATCAATGCGCAGGCGGGAACGGTGAACGGTACGCTTGCGGGCGCGGCTGGGCTCACCAAGGCGGGCGGCGGCGTCCTGACGCTTGCGGGCGTTAACAGCTACACCGGCGGCACCGTGGTTGACGATGGGGCCTTGGCACTCAGCGGCGCTGGCACGCTGGGATCTGCCAGCGGCGGAACGACGGTGAACGGCGGACAGCTCGACTTCGGCGGCACCAGCCAGACCCAGGCTTCGTTGCTTCAAAACGGGGGGACCGTCCAGAACGGAACCATCGTGCTCGGCACGTACACGCTGGCAGGCGGAACTTTGGCCGGCGATGCGATTATCGACGCGAGCGGCACAATCGCAGTGCAGACGGGAACGTCTAACGGGGCTCTTACCGGAACGGCCGGACTTATCAAAACCGGTACGGACGGGGTCATCCTGGCCGGCGCTAACAGCTACACCGGCGGTACGACCATCGATGGAGGGACATTAGCGCTAAGCGGCACGGGTACGTTGGGATCTGTCAGCGGCACGACAACCCTCAATCGCGGAACGCTTGATCTTGGAGGAACAAGTCAGACCCAGGCATCGCTTGTCCAAGGCGGCGCTACCGTTCAGAATGGAACGCTGACACTAGATACCTACACGATGCGGAGCGGCACTCTTTCGGACAACGTAATCGTCGATGTGCGTGATACCATCGAAGTGCAGTCAGGAATGGTGGCAGGCACGTTGAACGGAACGGCCAGCTTGATCAAGACTAGCGACAGCAGGGTCACGCTGACCGCCGTCAACGGCTATACCGGCGGCACCACTATCAATGAAGGGATGTTGATACTGGCCGGCACCGGCAGCATCAGCTCGTCAGTCACCATGGGTACGCTGGGCGCTTTCAACATCAGCACAGCAGACGGGAACCGCGACCTTACGACGGTGACCGGCATGGGCAACATCGCTTTGGGCGAAAATTCCCTCATCCTTACGCAGGCAAGCGGCACGTATGGGGGAAGCATCAGCGGTACGGGCAGGCTGATACTGTCCGCACAGCAGGGTTATCGCCTGGACGGAGTTAATACTTACTCCGGCGGCACATCGCTGCTCTCCGGTGTCCTGTCGTTAGGGGATAGCAGCGCGCTCGGCACGGGCACTCTGGCGATGAGCGCCTTTACTGCGATCGCGCTTGCTCAGGATGGCATGGTGATCGACAATGCCATAACAGTCAGCGGCGATCCTACCATCGATGTCGCCACCGGCATCACGGCCACCGTCGCCGGCACGATTTCCGACGGGACTGAGCCAGGCGACATAGTTAAAACGGGCGGCGGCACGCTGATCTTCACCGGTAACAACACATACTCCGCCGGCACGACCATCTCCGAAGGCACCCTGCAGCTAGGCGATGGCGGAACGAGTGGGGGAATCGTCGGTAACGTCCTGAACAACGCGACGCTTGCATTCGACCGTTCAGACCCCGTCACCTTTGCCGGTACGATCTCAGGCACAGGCGGGGTTACCCAGGCTGGCACGGGAACGACGACCTTCGCGGGCGTGAATAGCTACTTGGGCGGAACCACCATTTCGGGCGGCACGCTAGTTGGATCCGTGACCAGCTTCGGAAGCGGTGCGATCGTCAACGATGCCGATCTCGTCGTGAACCAAGGGACTGATGCGAGCTTCGCGAATGCGATCAACGGCACCGGTACGTTCACCAAGCAGGGTGCAAGCGTCCTGACGCTGACGGGAACGAGCGGCCTTTCCGGCGTCACCAACGTCGCGCAGGGTGAATTGGTCGTCACGGGTTCCCTGGCCTCGTCGCGAATGGTGCTTGCCGGCGGGACGCGGCTTTCGGGAACGGGCACTGTGGGCGGCATCACCGCAGCATCGGGGTCCGTGGTCGCGCCCGGGGGGAATGCTGTCGGTACGCTGTCGGTCAATGGCAACGTCACGCAAGCGGCGAACTCGACCTATGCCGTGCAGGTTACGGCCGGAACCGCGCTTTCCGATCGGATCGCGGTGTCGGGCGCTGCCGTTCTCGATAATGGCGCTATCTTGTCGGTAGCAAAGACTAACAGCGGCACCCGCTATGCGCTTGGCGCGCGCTATACGGTGCTAACGGCAGCAAACGGAGTGACGGGTGCATACACGCTGAAAGGCGATACTGCGGTATCGGCTTTTTACAACCTCGTCGTCGATTACGATGCGAGCAATGTCTATCTCGATGTCAATCAAACCAGCAGTTTCGCCTCTGCCGCCAATACGCCTAACGAGCGTAGCGTAGCCGGGGCACTGGATGCGCTCGATACGGCGGTTGGCCTGCGCGGGGCTCTGGGCTCCCTCCAAAGCTTCGACGAGGCGCGGGGTGCCTTCAGGCAGTTGTCGGGCGAGATACATTCCTCCGCCAAGAGTGCATTGATCCAGGACAGCCAGTACTTGCGCGATGCGGTATCGGCGCGGCTGCTTTCAGCAAGCAATGGCGATGAAACTATTCGGGCCGGCGTATCCATCTGGGGCAATGGCTATGGTTCATGGGGTAGCTTGGCGGGCAATGGGAATGCGGGCGTTCTGAATCGTTCTGCGAGGGGTATGTTGGTCGGTGCCGACATGCTCTTGGGAGACGCTTTGCGGATCGGCGTGCTGAGCGGCTACAGCCGCTCCAAGTTCCACACCGCGCAATACCGGGATTCCGGCGACAGCGATAATTACCATGCGGGTGTCTATGCTGGAAGCGGTGTCGGTCCGCTGAACCTTCAGATCGGCGCAGCCTATACCTGGCACAGACTTAGCTTCAATCGTTCGGTTGGGTTCGCCGATTTCAGCGATACCTTGTCGTCGCGGTACAAAGGCAACACCGCACAGGCGTTTGGTGAGGCGGGCTACCGGATCGAAGTCAACCACGGGTATTTCGAACCGTTTATCCAGGCAAACTACGCGCGACTTCACACCGCCGCCTTCACTGAAAGTGGCGGCGATGCAGCATTGGTTGGTCGGTCCCGGAATACGGAGGTGACTTTTTCGAACCTGGGGCTGCGCGGCAATATCGATGTTGCAAACAAAGGCGCGCTTCGTCTGTTCTGGTCGACTGCCTGGCGGCATGCCTTCGGCAATCGCAAGGCCTTCACCGACATGCGTTTCGGCGAGGGCACGCAAGTGTTCGGAATTTCGGGCACACCAATTGCGAAGAATGCCGCCGCATTGCAGGCCGGGATCGAAGCGATGCCGGCATCGGGGCTCACTCTTGGTCTATCGTACTCTGGCCAGACCGGGCGAAACGTGCAGGATCACGGCATCAAGGGCAACCTGACGTGGCGCTTCTGACCGTGGTGAAGGCCAAGTGCGCGGGCGTTAAAGCAGGTATGTCGTTTCGTTTTATGTCTCTTGCAGTCGGGTTGGCGGTAAGCGTTCTGGCAACTGGCACTGCCAGCGCGGCAGATCGCTCCGCGTCTGTGCTGCATGAGCGGTTCGGCGATTGGGAGGTGACCTGCGCAACGTTAGACAAGGTGCCGAAATGCTCCGCGCTCCAGCAGCAGGGCACGAAAGCTGGGTCAAATCAAAGTATCCAGCGCATGATTGCAGTTGAATTCGTGGCTATGCAGAAAGGGGCAGTCGGCACTTTGCTGACCCCCTTTGGCGTTGACCTTGCCAAGGGCGTCGTACTGCGGCTGGACAAAGACGGACCGCCGTTGCCTTTCAAGACGTGTTTGCCTTCAGGATGCTTGGTTCCGCTCCAGTTCGGCGAAGAAGCGCTTCAGGCACTGCGGAGCCATAAAGTGCTGCACATTTCCTTTGTGACCGCAGCGGACGGACGCACGATCGATTTGCCGGTCTCCCTCAACGGAGTTGGGAGCGCTTTGGACCGGCTGAAGGTACTCGCAGGCCCGAAATAACAGCTCTTAGTTATCGAACTGACGCCTCGACCGGATCAAATAGCGGCCTCGTATATCCGCTGCCACTACGATATGACCGCGCTGAATGTCGATCATCGCTAACCTACCACACGTTAAGCCGGCGGAGCCATCGTATTTGGACTACTCTCAGAAACCGCAGAGGCGGGCTGCTTGGTTCTACGGCGTTCGGCGTACCGCTTCAGCGCATAGCCGCCGACTGCTGCTGCGACGAGTCCAACCGGACCCAGACGCCTCAGCACCGTCGTCGCGACAACGCCCAGTACCGCGCCGCCGGTTCCATCTATACCCTGTATGTGCTTGGCCGCCTGATTGCCGGCGACTGCTCCGATAATATTGCCAATCATCTGAAATTTCCTTCTAATCTAAAATGCCGGGCCCATCGTTCAAATGGCGCTTTGCTTTACTGCATCAGCTTTTTTCTTCAGATCATCAGCGCGCTTTTTCGCTTCGGCCCGAACGCGGTCGGCTTCTTCTTCGAGTTTCTCTGCGGCCACATCTGCCTGTTTTTTGACGCTACCAGCTTGTGCCTTAAGCGCATCGGCCGATGCGTCCTTGGCTTTGCGGGCCGCAGCATCCGCCTCGTCCTGAACTTTACCAGCTCGTTCGGCCGGGCCTGAACCGGTGTATTCGACGCCGGCTGCGGTGGCAGCGGCTTCGTCCTGCTTTTGGCCGGCCTGCTCTTTCGGTCCACCACAGGCGGCAACGCCTGCGAAAGCGAAGAGGAGGAAAAAAGAAGGCTTCATGAGATCACTCCTGATGGAGCAAAGGCAACGCTGAAGGAGTAGGCTAGGTTGCAGCCCTCTGTCTTGGGACTTTGGAAAGTCTTGGGGGCGAAAGGCCAGATTACGCGTCGGCGCTCAAATCGCTGCGCATTTGCCCATGCGCAAGAACGGCGAAAAGCCCCGTTCCGCCGATGATATTTCCCAGCAGTGCCGGCACAGTGAATTCGAACCAGGCCTCTGAAAAACCGATACTTCCGCTCAGCCACAGAAAGGTCGCTTGGGAAGAACCCGTGACGACATGCGCGAAGCCTCCCAGTGCGATTACGTAGGTGAGCGAGAAAATTACCCAGAACTCACTTCCGCGAGAATTGGGTAGAACCCACGCGATGGAAGCCATGATGAAACCTGCGGGAATTCCCAACGTAAATGTACGCGTCCAATGCTGCAATTCCAGCTTTCCTAAAATGTCTAGCGCGATCAGCCTCTGCTCGTGGGTGATGGTGATTTCCCCGGCCATCAGCGCACTGACCAAGGTTGCTCCTACAAGGTTACCGGCGAGCACGCATATCCACAGCCGGGAAAGGCGGCCAAGGTTGCGCCATGTCGGAGAAGTCGCAACCGGGAGGACCGCCGTGACTGTGCTTTCCGTGAAGAGCTGCAGCCGGCCCATGATGACGATGACATAGCCGACGGGATACCCCAGAAAATAGATCAGCGGCGCCCAGTCGGTATCAGGTAGATGGCTGCGCAAGAACAGCTCGCACATGAGCGACAGGGCGATCGCAAGGCCGGCAGCCAGGCCTGACAGGCACAGTGCAAGCGCAGGCCTGGCGAGTTCTTCCTCGCCCTGCAGGCGCACTACCTCGTGAACGATCTTGCTTGAACTGGCGCGGCGATCCTCCACGTCTCTTGCTTCCTGGGCATCAAGGCTTGCATCCGGCTCGTGATCGTCCTGTTGCGGCTTGCCGACGTCATGCGGTGTCGAACCGCCAGGTCGTATGCTCATCTTCCCAAAGCCTCTCTGGTGAAGGGATCGCAATTTGCGTTCGAGGGCGCCGGCCCGTTCCTGCCGGTCCAGAAATCCAGGGGCTACTCAGGCGAGCCGGTGCCTAACCCGAAGATTGTTATCATCAGGCCGGGAACCGGTACGCACAAGCCGAGCAGTCTGAGGTCAGGGCTCTATCAGCCTTCAACCGCGCAAGTCGTCGGGCACTACTCCTCCATTCGCCGCCAGCTTGTCCATCACGGCGCGATGAAGGGCAATGTTCTGTTCGGCAGATCCATCGGCGCCGGCGTGCACGTTCAACTCCGCGCCGAGTTCCTTGCGGGCAGTGAGGCTTGAATCAAGGCCCAATAGCTTCAGCAGGTCGACTATCGAAGTCCTGTAGTTGCCCCCGTGGTCGTCATTCATCTCGGCCATCGCCTCCAGCACTGCGCCAACGTCAACGCTTTGCGGAGCAGCGGCAGGGGCTGCGGCTGTGACGGGGGCGGGTTGCGGCGAAGGGCTCGCAGTTGGCACGGGCGCTGTCGCCTCGGCGGCAGGTGCTGCCTTGGCTTCGCCGTGATGAAAGATCTTTTTCATGATGTTTCCGAAGATGCTCATTTCGTGCTCCTGCCGGCGCCGGCGAGTTTCGGCGGCGTCTTCGAATGTACAACGCTTCGGTGAGAAAGGCGTTGCGGAACGTTTGGGTGCGCCGGGTAGTTAAGCCGACATCTGGAACTTTTCAACGTGGAGCGACGATCATGAAGCAGTCTCTACTGCTCGCAGTATCATTGGCAGCCCTCGGCTTGGCGGGCTGCAACAAGCAGTCTGACTCTCCAGGCGAGCCAGCAGCCAGCGTGGCACCGGCTAGCACCTCTGCGACCGACAGCGCGGTGAAAGACGTAGACAAGGGTCAGGCTTTCGCGAACATAGCGGCTGCCAGCGATGCATTCGAGATCGAAAGTTCCAAGCTTGCGATCACCAAAGCGACGACGGCCAAGATAAAGTCTTTCGCCAATGATATGATCGAGGCGCATACTAAATCGACAGTGGAACTGAAGGCGGCTGCGGGTGCCGCATCGCCGGCTATCACGCCGAACGCGGCTCTGACCGCTGCACAGAAGGCCACGCTCGATCAACTGGCTGCCAAATCCGGCGCTGATTTCGACCGTGCCTATGCGGCTGCTCAGGCCTCTGCACACGCAGAGGCGCTCGATGCGCTTAAGGGCTATTCCGTAGGCGGCGAGGTCGCCTCGTTGAAGGCGTTTGCTACGAAACTGATTCCGATCGTGACGGCGCACCTCAACATGGCGAAAAGCATCTGACCGGCGACATCAGCGGGCGATCGCAAATTAGGATAATTCGGCCTGAAAAAATAGCGGAGGCCTGCGATGAGTACGATTGAACGGGCGTTCGAGCTTGCCAGGAGCGGCGATTTCCAAAGTGTTCAGAAAATTCGGGACCAGCTTGCGAAGGAGAGTTTTTCAAATGTGCGTGAGCATCTCGACGGATCCTCAATCCGTAAGCAACTGATGCAAATCATTCGAACCGCAAGGCAGTAGTCTGACTGACCTAAAGAGAATTCGATTCCACGTTAGAAATGGAGCCGTCCCGTTTCTCGCAGGTGGCTAGGCTGTCGTGGTGATGATATCGTCGCTGCGGATCGCCTTTGGCCGGGATCGGTTGCCTGCCGAGATGGGAAACGGGGCCTGCCGTTTGCGCGACAGACCCCGGGCCGTGTGGGCTAGAGGCCGAAACGGATCGTGCCCAGTACGGTGCGCGGGGCGCCCGGCAGGTTGAGAATGGCAGAGGTGCCATGCCCTGACACGATGTAGTTCTTGTCGAACACGTTATAGAGGTTGATCTGCAGGCGCGCCGGGCCGACTTGCGCCCAGGCCATTGCATCGGCTGTGATATAGTGTTCCAGCACAGTAGTGTTGGCCGGATCAGCCCAGCGATTGCCGACATAGTTGGCGCCAGCGCCCACGCCGAAGCGGCCATCGAAGCTCTTCGTCAGGAAGACGTTGGCAGAGTTCTTTGGCGTCAGGGTTGATCCCTTGCCGACGAACAGCGCATTGGCAGACTTCGTCACCTCGCCGTCGAGATAGGCATAGCCGACGATCGCGCGGAAGCCCGAGGGCAGGTCCAGCGCACCGGAAACCTCGACGCCGCGGGTGCGCTGCGTGCCAATCGGCACGACGACCTGGGGATTGGCCGGATCGCTGCCCTTGATGCCGGTACGCTTCAGGACAAAACCTGCGATCTGGATCGACAGGCGGTTATCCAGCAGAGTGTACTTCGCGCCGATTTCCTTGTTAGTGGTCTTCTCGGGCGCGATGTCGGCATTATTGGCTGCCAGGGCGAAGGTTTCTGCCGAGGGCTGGAAGCTGCTGCTCCACGAGGCGTAATAGGACTGCGATTCGTCAGGCTGGAAGACCAAGCCCGCGCGGGGGCTCCACTTGTTGTCGACGCGCTCCAGCGGTTTGGAGTTCGCGGGAATGGTGATCCGCGTTTCCTGCTTGAACCTGTCGTTGCGCACGCCGACCAGCGCCTTGATACCGTGGCCAAAGTCGACGAAGTCTTGCACGTAGATCCCGCGCGTCGTCATTTTGGAAACGGAGCTTGCGCTAAGAGTGGTGAAGTTGGCGTTCGACAGCACCGGGTTCACAGGAGCGAGAATCGGCGTCACTGCGACCACGCTTGACCTGACGGTGTCTGCGTCCTTCACCTGACGGGCAAATTCGACCCCGTAAAGGATGGTATGCTTGGTGCCGCCAAGCTCGATCTTCTGAGTCAGTTCGGACTGGTTCGACCAGCCGTCCTCGTCGCGCAGGATGCCGCCGTGCGAAAGCGTGACGGTGCGTGCTGCGGCATTGACGGCGGTGGCATTCGTGTTGTGGCGGTCCAGCGTGTAGCGATAGTGGCGCAACCCGTTGCGGAACGACAGCGAATCCGAGAAACGGTGTGCCAGCGTCACCGTCTGCGACAGCACTTCAGAGCGGCTGACGTCCACGTCCTTGGCATTGGCGGCGCCGTAATAGGTCGAACGCGGCACGTCGACGACATGGCCGTTGATGGCCGGGATGCCGAAATCGGTGAGGCGGCGGTCCTTCAGGTAATCGGCCTGGACCAGGATCGAGGTATCACTGCCTTCGCCCAGGAGGAACGAGGGTGCAACGGCAACGCGTTTGATGAACTGCTGGTCGCGGAAGCTGTCGCTGTCCTCAAGCGCGCCGGTGACGCGAAAGCCCACCCCCGAATCCTGGTCGAAATGGCCGAGGTCGATTTCGCCGCGCGCGACGTTCTTGGAGCCGTAAGTCAGCGCGCCGCCGATGATGTCGACGTTGGGCCGCTTGGTGACGCGGTTAATCAGGCCGCCCGAGGAGCCACGCCCGTAAAGCACGGCGGCCGGGCCTTTGACGACCTCGACACGCTCGACGTTGGAGAGATCACGGAAATAAAGGCCGTCGTCGCGGAAGCCGTCGACGTACTGGTCGGCGATTGCGGTGAAGCCGCGAATGGTCACCTGATCGCGCTGGCCGTCGCCGTGCGAGAACGAGACGCCGGGTACGTTCTTGAGCGCATCCTGTAGCGACATCGCGCGCTGGTCGCGCAGCACTTCGGCAGGAACAACGGCGATGGATTGCGGCAGGTCCTTGATCGGAACAGCGATCTTGGCCGCGCCGGAGTTAAGCGGGACATAGCCGTCGTTTTCGCGCACACCCGTGACGGTAATCGAGGCGTCGGGGGCGTTGTCAGCCTCCTCGGCGTAAGCAGGCAGGGCCAGCGGCAAGGCAATGGCGGTCGTCGCGACTAGACGCGCAAGACGAGACGTCAGGATGAAGCTAGAAATTTCAGACAAGTTGACCCCCGGTGGCTATTTTGCGACCGCCTATCAATAGCATTTCAACATTGCAACAATTTGATACGAATTGTTGCAATGTGTGACATTTTTGCTGGTATTCGTGGGTATATCCCGACGTTTTCCGGGCGTTGGGTCTGGAAAGACCGACGCTATTCAGTGAGTCCGAACATTTCCGTCATGTGGGCGCGACGTATGTGACGCAGGCTGGCATCGCGCCTTACGTCAGCTACGTGGATCGTTCCAACCTGTGGTCGGGCAGACCTTCGGCGGCGAGAGTTTATAAAGGATTTCATTCAACCTGATTTCCACGGCCAAACCCGGCTCTTGATTGAGAATGCGCAGTTCGCCTTGATGCACTTCCGCCACGGCACGGACGAGGTTGAGGCCTAATCCGAAACCCGGACTGTTGCGGGCCTTGTCTCCTCGCGTGAAGCGGCGGGCAAGGTGTTGCATCTCATCACAAGGTACTCCGGGCCCATTGTCTTTGATCGAAATCACGACCATGCCCGACGAGCGCTTCATATCGGCCTGGATCAGCGTGTCCTGAGGGGTATGACGCAGGGCGTTTTCCAGCAGATTGACCAAGGCTTGGGAGAGCAGGTCCTCATCGCCGATGATGTGAATGCCGTTTTCTATTTTATAAACCAGTGTCTTGCCGTTATCTTCTGCAACGGCGACATAGCTTTCGCATATTCGGCAAATGATCGGACTTAGGTCCAGAACCCGGAAATACTGTTTAAGCGCACCGGCTTCGACTTCCGCGATGCGCAAAAGCGCGCCGAAGAGCGAGAGGATGGCATCGGTTTGCTCAATCAAGGCGGTGATTTCCTCGTGCGTGGCGGCGTCTGCTGCCGTGTTTGCCATTCGCTCCAGCCTCTGGCGCAAATGTGCGAGCGGCGTGCGCAGGTCGTGGGCGATGTCGCTGGAAACTTGGCGCAGGTTGTCGATCAACGCGTGATTGCGGTCCAGCATCGTGTTCAGCGTTCCCGCGAGGCGTCCGAACTCGTCGTTCGCCTCGGGTATCGGCACGCGCTGGCTCATGTCGCCTGAGATGATGCTTTCGGCCGTTGCGGTCATCAGGTTTAGTCGCGAGCGGATCGCGCGTGTCAGCAGGACACCGGCCAGGATTCCCCCAGCCAGCATGGCCCCGAAACCGCACAGCAGAAGGATCTGCGCGGTTTTGCGCAGTTCAAGGGCGGGTGCCAGTTCCATCGCCACGGTAAGAGCGCTGCCGTCCCGAAGCTTCACGGTCAGCGCGCGTGCGACGTTCCTGCCGCCCTCATGGTCGCGGAATTCCACTTGCTGCCAACCGGGCGGGGGCAGGGCAATGGCAAGCTCGCCGCCAAGGCGATGCCCGCCGGCGTCCACCAGCAGGTAGCCGAGGATGTTGACCCCCCGGTCGTCCCTGCGCATCAGTACTTCACGCAGGGTGTCCGTGCCGCCCCGGCTATATACGTCGACTAGATAATCGGTTTCGGCTCTGATCCGGTCGTCGAGCTGTTCGCGAAGCGCGTGATCGCCGATCAGGTAGATCGCAAGGCCCAAGGCCAGCGTCGCCACCGTGTAGAACAGGATGAACGACAGCGCGATGCGGCTGGCGGCTCCCAGACGCTTACGCATCACTGCGCAGCTTGTAGCCTACACCGCGCACGGTCTGGATCGCATCGCGTTCGCATCCGGCATTGAGCTTCTGCCTCAGGCGGCTCATGTGCGTCTCGACGATGTTGGTCTGCGGGTCGAAATGGAAATGCCAGACCTGCTCGAGCAGCATCGCGCGCGACATGACCTTGTCCGGCTGGCGCATGAGCTGTTCGAGCAGTTCGTACTCGCGCGGTTGCAATACGATGCGTCGGCCCTCACGCCAGACTTCGCGGCGAACCCGGTCGATCTTTATGGAGCCGCAGGCGGTGGTGTCGGCAAGTCCCGACTTGCCCCGCCGGCTCAACGCACCGATCCGTGCTCGCAGCTCCGCCATGGCGAAAGGTTTGACGAGATAGTCGTCGGCACCGCTGCCAAGGCCGGTCACCCGGTCCTCTATCGCGCCAAGAGAGGTCAGTATCAGTACTGGTTCCGACATGCCTAACTAGCGCATCTCGGATACCAGCTGCGCTCCGTCGATATCGGGGAGCATGCGGTCGACGACCAGCACGTCGCAGCTTTCGCTTTGTGCCCGGCGCAGTCCCTGACGGCCTTCGGCTTCCGTGAGGGTCACATGTCCGTCCGCCGCCAATCCCTCGACGATGAAGCGCGCCATTTCGATATCGTCTTCGATCAACAGTATTCGCATCTGCGCGTATCGCCTCGTTGCTCCGCCATGCCCAGCAGGCGGTTGCTAGTCGTCCCGTGGCTCCTCGATGGACACCCGGGCCAATCGGCTAGGTGTCACCGATAGTACGGTGAAGCGAAATCCGAACCGATCCAACCGGTCACCCACGGATGGCATGCGGCCGAATTCAAACAGGAGGAACCCGCTGAGCGTGCTGTATCTCCCCGCCTGAGGCCACTGCCTCATGTCGATGACGCTGGCCAGTTCGGCCAGTGGGATCGTGCCGTCCGCCTCGATCGTGTGTTCGTCGATCCTGTCCCATTCGGCTTCGTCCTCGTCGTCGGCAAGGTCGCCTGCGATTGCGGCGAAGATGTCGGTGGCGGTCACCACGCCGTCGATGTTGCCGCGCCCGTCGACGACGACGGCAAAGCGTTCGTCGGTTTCGCGCAGCACATCGATCAGCTTCAGGGCCGTGATGTCTTCGTGCACGACCAAGGGGCGCTCGGCAAAAGCGGTGAGATCAGGCTTGTCCTGCATCAGCATGGCGGGCACCAGCCGGCGCGTTTCGGCTACGCCCAGAAGTTCGTCCAGAACACCGCGGCAAAGCAGCACGCGGGTGCGGCCGCTGTCGATCAAGCGGTCGAAACCGGCGCGTGCATCTTGCGTGACATCGAGCCAGAAGATGTCCTCGCGTGAGGTCATGATGGCGCTGACCGGAAGTTCGGCCAGCGCAATGACGCCATGGATCATGTCTCTTTCGGCCGGTTGGAATGGGCCTTCCTCCTCCTCGTTTTCCGACGCTGGCAGGGCGCCCGCAGCTTCCACGATCTCCCCGGCACGCGATCGCGGTGTCAGGAGGCGGTAGATGCCGGCGGCGGCGCGTTGGCGCATGGGGACGGCCGCCAGCGCCCGGCGCCGGTTATGCGAACTGAACTGGTTGAAGCTCTCGATCAGGATGGAAAAACCGATGGCGGCATAGAGATAGCCCTTGGGCAGATGGAAACCGAAGCCCTCCGCGACGAGGCTGAAGCCGATCAGCAGAAGGAAGCTCAGGCACAGGATTATGACCGTCGGGTGCCGCCCGACGAAGGCGGTCAGCGGCTTGCTGGCGGCAATCATGATGCCCATCGCAATGACGACGGCGCACATCATGACCCACAGGTGATCGACCATGCCAACGGCTGTGATGATGGAGTCGAGTGAGAAGACCGCGTCCAAAGCAAGAATCTGCGCGATCACAATCCAGAACGATGCGCGGGCTCCTTCGTTGCCGGCATGGTCTTCCTCGCCTTCCAGACGTTCGTGGATTTCCATCGTGGCCTTGATCAGCAGGAATATCCCGCCCCCGGCCAGGATTATGTCGCGCCACGAGAAGTCCCATCCGGCCACAGACAGGGCCGGAGCCGTCAGGCCGACGATCCAGGAGAGGCTGGCGAGCAGGCCAACCCGGATGATCAACGCCAGCGAAAGGCCGACAAGGCGGGCCCGGTCTCTCAGGTGCACGGGCAGCTTGTCGGCGAGAATTGCGATGAAGACCAGGTTATCTATGCCCAGCACGACTTCGAGGACGATCAGCGTAAGCAGCCCCGCCCAGATCGTCGGATCGAAAAGAAACTCCATAGTGCTTCAGGCTTTCGTGGAAGTGGAGGAGGCGTCGGTCACGGTTTGGGGCCTCTGGGCCTGCGTTTGCGACGGGTGCCGCCAAGCACTCTGGAGGTGATCGCCATCGCTCCCAACGTGATGGCGACGATTCCTGCGCCAAACAGGAACAGATGCGTTTCCGTGATCCGAGCGCCGAACCCCGTAACCCGCGTCGCCAGCACGCCGGGCAGGAACATCAGCGGGACCCAGGTGACGGCAGACGCGAAATTGGCGATCTGGAAGGGGCGCCGGGCCATTTCCATAACTCCGGCGACGAGGGGGACGGTCGCCCGGATCGGCCCCAGGAAGCGGCCGAGAAATACGGCCATGAACCCGTATTTGCGGAAGAACAGCCGCGTGCGGGCAACCATCGCGCGGTGCGACTTGAGCGGCCAGCGATGATAGACCGAAGGGCCTATCCTGCGGCCGATCCAGTACGAAACCCAGTCCCCGAGTATCGCCCCGCCTACTGCCCAGAATATGATTGGCACCGGATCGAGCACTTTCGTGCCGACGAGCCCTCCAATGCCGAGCATGACTGCAGTGGCGGGAATGAACATGCCGACGATCGCCAGCGATTCCCCAAAGGACAGGAGCCCGACGATGGGGCCGGCCCATACGCCGTGGACGGTCACGAAGCCCGTGACCCTGGCGATCAACTCTTCCATGGCTCAAAGCTCCGCATGGATTCCAAAACTAAGCTCGCAGTGCATTGACTGGCTTTGAAGGCTTCTGGACTGTTGATGCGAGCGGTCCACCGTAATGAGACGGGGAGAATGAAACACGAGGAATCATATGGGGGCAACGGCTGCCGGGCCTAACCCTGATTGCCACGTCAAGGGTGGATCGTCGGGATAGACCAACAAGCGCGGATCATGAGCATCTGGGCAATTCACCCGCCGCCTATACATTTGACTTTAACGGGGTGCACAAGCTGCCCGTGAACATTGGGAATAATCAATCTCGAGATGCCGATTGCCGACATTGGTGAGCGGCTTGGTCTGAGCCGGAGCACGATTGCTAAAGCGATGCAGAGCGCCTTGCTGCACTGCGAAGCGTACCTGAACGACGGGTCCGAAACCGTCTCGCATGTCACCGATCAGATTGCCGATTGAGGCCCGCCGAGAAAGGGGCCCTGCCCGCGATCACGGCGAGGTGGATGTGCGGTTTCGTATGAACCGCACAGGGGAAGTCATGTATGGGCTGCATCGCCCACACATCGGGATCGGCAACGCTGGACAAGGCAGCCTTTAATATGATCCGCCGCGCCCAACCGCTTCCGGCGATCCTTGCTGATAAGCCCGACCTCTCGATGCCGGTGGAATTCGGCCCCGCGGGGGCAAGGTCGCTGTGATCCGGGGGGGGATTGGGTTCCCGACTTCAGCACCTTCCTCAGGTGCGGCCTGGGGCTTTCGTTTTCAGTCCGGCTCTTCCTCGAACGAGCGCAACTAAAAGCCCTGCGCCGCCCGCCAGCATCAACCCGTCGATAAGCAGGTATCCGCCTTGCGCCAGAGCAGGAGCGCCGCGCAGCAGGCCCAAGCCTATCAGGACCGTAGCGAACGCCCAGCGCCACATCCGGGAAAGTCTCGGGCCCTCGACGCGTCTTGCCAGCGCGGATGCCAGGATAGACAGCACCGTCAGGCCCAGCCACGTCATTGGCAGCGGGATTGCCGGGGCAAGGCTCGAAGCCAGTGCGGTCAGCGCCAGTATGACGGGCTGGCCCCAGCAGACGGTAGCCCAGATCCGTTCCCACTGCGGCGCGGCGCGGCCACGATCGCGGCGGCGGGCCAGCCAGATGGTCACGCCGCTGGATGTGACGATGCAAAGCGCGATGCCGAGCAGGGCATAGGCGATGCGCACCGGCAACCCGGCGAACCAGCCGAAGTGAAGCTGGCCGATCCCGCCGAGGATGCGGGTACCGGCGACGATGTCTTCGGGATGTTCGTCGCTGACGGCCCGTCCCTTCGCATCGAAATGCGTCTCGTCCTGCTGGACCAGCAGCTTTGAGCGGCGGCCATGGACAGAGATGCGCATGTCCGCCCGGCCGGGGCGGGCCACGATCACGCTCTGCGGCTGGGCCTTCGGGGAGTGGGCACGGGCCCGTGCAATCAGCGCTGCGATGTCAGGCAAGGGTGCCGCACCGGCATTGACGGGCGGGGGCGGGTCCAGGAACAGTTCGTACACCTTGCCCATATCGCCCCGATAAAGAAGCAGCGCCAGCACGGCGACGATTACCGTGCTCAGTCCCAGCAATGCGCCGGTCAGGGCAAGGGTGAAATGGAACGGCAGGGCCCAGATGCCCAGCCGGTTGTGCAGGTCGGCTTCCTGCAATCGCCGCGATCCGCCGAGCCGCAGGTGAAACGCATCGCGCAGAACGCGCGGGTGAGCGAGAATGCCGGAGACCAGCGAGGAGAGCAGCGCCACCCCGGTCAGCCCGACGATGAACTCGCCCCAACTGCGCGGCAGGTGCAGGTTGACGTGAAGGTGGATCAGGAATTCGGTCCAGGCCGCTTCCAGCGGTGCCAACCGGCCATCTTGGGAGACGGACCACTTGCGCTCGAACGTTGGGCTGTAGGCGACAAGTGTGGCGCCCTCCATCGCCGGTGACGGCAGGTTGAGGTAGAGCGTCGCGTCTGAGGGCGTATGCCTTGCGCCATCCGCAATGGCGCGCGCTGCAGCCGCGTCGGAGAGCGTGGCGGCTATGGGTGTGGCCGGCACTTCCCAGCGTTCGAGGTCGGGCGCCATGACCGCCACGGTTCCGGTCAGGCAGACGAGGTAGATTACCGCCGCGAAAGCGAGGCCGAGCACGGAGTGGCTGCTCAGCACCGAACGCACTGTCTCGGGCGAGATTGGCCAGCGCCACTGCTTGGCCCGTGTGTTGGGTGTGGCCTTTTCGATCATGCTGAGCCTCCCAGAACCATGTTGCCCAACATGCCGAGGCCGAAGCCGGCCACGCTCGTGCCGACCAGTACCGCGGCGGCGCGCAGCAGGCGGCGGTCGGCCAGCGTCCATGTCATGGCAAGGCCCCATAGAACCGGCATCAGCAGTCCGCCGATGACGATGCGTGTACGCGGGTCGCCCGGCAGGTAGACCGTGATGCAGAAGGCGGCCGCCATTGCGGCGGTCATGCCCAAGGGCCCGGCCAGCAGCGTGCGCAGAACGCCGCGCCAGAAACGGCCCGGCTCCTCCAACGGCTCGGGCACGGCGTCAGCTTCGCGCAGGCGCACGGCCTTGCGGCGAACGCGGCCCAGCCCGATCACTGACAATCCGCCGATGCCCTCCATCACGCATGCCACGGCCACGCCCTTTACAGGGCCGACCAACCAGGCCGAGGCAAGCAGAAGGCCAAGCAATATTGCCCAGCCCGCCATGATCAGCGCAATCGCCGAGCCATTACGCCGCAGCCAAGAGCGGCGCAGCAGCGCCGCGCCAAGGGCCCCGCCCGCCAAGAGTATGATGACGGGAACGAGGCTTTCCGGCAAGGTCACCAGTGGACGCCTGCGCCGACGCCGAACGTCTGGGGATCGCCCAGAATGGCCTGGTTGATGGCCTTGTAGGCGTATTGGGCGTATTTCTCGTTCAGCAGGTTGCGGGCAAACACGAAGACCGACCAGTTCTGCGTTTCATAGCCCAGCTTGCCGTTGACCACGGTCCGGCCCGAAACCTTGAATTGCCCCTGGTCCTGCCCGACGCCTGTGAAGACCGAGGTGCGGTAACTGGCGTTGAGGTTGGCAGTGAAGCCGCCGCCGAACTGGCCATTGATGCCTCCCGACAGCGTCCAGCGCGGGGCATAGGGGAACTGGGTGCCCTGCAGGTCAAGGTCACTGGTTGCGCCTGTGGGCAGAGTGAAATCGTCGAATTTGGTGCGGACGTGGCCGATCGATGCGTAAAGATCGATCCCGTTCGCCACCTTCGCGTTTGCCTCCACCTCGAAGCCGTAAAGGTGCGATCCGGCGGCATTGACGGTGTTGTAGTCATAGGCGTTCGCGCCAAAATAGGCGGTGACCTGCTGATCCTTCCACTCCATGTAGAACAGGTTGGCGTTCAGCACGAGCCGGCCGCCCAGCCACTTCGAACGCAGCGACCCTTCGTAGTTCCAGCTGAATTCAGGGTCGTAGGGCAACAGTTCGGCTCGCGCCGGGTTCTGGCTCGACCCGCCGGAGCGATAGGCACGCTGGACGGTGAAGGCGGTGGTCAGGTCCGGCGTCCAGTCCATGCTCACGCCCGCCTTGGGCAGGAAGGCGTTGAACGTGCGGGTGTTCGACGCCAGCGGCGAGGATGCATCTGCGACGAGGCCGAGCACGCCCCGGTTAATGACGCTGATTACCGGCGCAAAAGCGGCGCCCATGAAGTTTACGTCCGGTAAGGTGCCGTTGAAGGCTGCCACGGTCTCGGCGGCGTAGCGGTTGCGTTCATGGTCGAAACGAAAGCCGCCGATCAGGGTCAACTGGTCGGTCAGTTTGAAGCGGGCATCGCCGAACAGCGCCATGGTCTCGACCTTCTCGGGCTGGTCGGCGCTGTAGGCAACGGGAATGACCGGAAGCTGGGCGGCATAGGCACTGCTGATGAACCGTGCGGTTGCGGCGTTGAAACCGCTCGATTGCAGCAGCCCAGTGATGGTCGATGTCGGCGTGGCGATGTTGACCCGGCTGTTCTGGTCGATGGCCCCCTTGCGGCGATAGTACCACGCGCCGAGCAGTCCGCTCAGACGGTCGCTCTCGAAGTTGAGGCGCAGTTCCTGCGTCAGCGTCTTGTAGAGATAGCGGTTGTCGATCGCCTGAATGTCCTCAGGCGTGCCGTCGCTGTCGATCTGCGAATGAACCTTTGAGCGGTTCCACGACGTCACGCTCGACAGTTTGAGCTGGTCCGAGAGCGGATAACCGAGGTTCAGCACCGCAAGATCGCTGTCGATCTTGCCGCTGTTGGGCTGGTCGCTCAGGGATGTGCGGTGGCCGAAAGGGTCGGGTACATCGGTCCGCGCATATTCGTAAAGATAGCCGCCGTCGCGCCGCACGCGGTTGTAGCTGGCGATTGCCTCAAGGCCCGGGATGGCACCCGGCGTCCACTTCATCTTGCCGCGCAGGTTGAGCGACTTGAGTTTGTCGTCATAGCCGCCGCGCGTGACGTTGTGGATGATGCCTCGATCGGCGCGCCGCTCTGCGGAGAGGCGCACGCCCAGTTCATCGGCGATGATCGGGCCGCCCACGGCAGCCGAGAAAGTACGGTCGTTGTATTCGCTCCACAGAACACGGGCATCGCCGGACCAGCGGGAAAGCGAGGGGTCCTTGCTGGTGATGACGATACCGCCTGCCATCGCATTGAGGCCCTGAATGGTCGACTGCGGCCCACGCAGCACTTCCACCTGCTGCACATTCCACATGTCGGTAGGGCCGCCGTAAAGCGCCCACTTGGGGATCGGCGCGCCGTCGACATAGACGCTGGCCGCATCTGCCTGCCCGCCGGCGCCGACGCCGGTGTTGCTGACCCCGCGAATGGTAAAGCCCGATGAGCCGTACGTTTCGGACAGATTCGCGGTGCGGTTGTAGACGTCTTGAATCGTGATCAGGTTTTCCCGCTCGATCTTTTCGGACGTCGTCACAGCGATGCTGGTCGGCGTCTGCTGGAGCGTACGGGTGCTTTTTTCGCCGGTGACGATGATGTCGCCGGGCGCCGATGCCCCGTCGGAGACCGGATAAGCCTGCTGCGCCTGCGCCGGTACGGTGAGCGCGGCCATGGCTACGCCCGAAAGCAATGCGGAAAATCTGAACATGAAGCCCCCTTAACCTCTTGGCAGGCTCCTTAGATTTTATAGATATTGCGAGTCAATTGCATTTTAAGTGTCAATCGAGGATGCAGACCACACGCGGTCCGGAACTCCTAACCCAGAACACGTCGCAGGGCAGCGAAAGCGGCAGTACCGAATATCTCGGGCCCCGCATCGTCTCCCGTCAGCCAGACTTCCGTTGACAGCTTGAGGATGCCGATCGCCGTCGCTGCGGTGACACGGCAGGCGATATCCGTTTCTGGCAGACCCTTACGCTCGGCCAGTGCCTTGGCGAGTACCCTCTCGACCTTTTCATATTTGGCCTGGTCGCCAGCGCTTAGCGCGGGCGTGTCGTGAATGAGCCTGGCCAGGTCGCGGGCCTGCGCTGTCTGATACCGCATCGCCAGATCGATCAGCGCGTTCTCGACCATATCCAGCAACGGTTCCTCGGCTGGCCGCCTGCTTACCGCTTCGGCAACGAGGTTTGGGAAATCGGCTTTGGCCGAGAAGACGATCTCTTCCTTGGACGCGAAATAATGGAACAGACTGCGGCGCGAGACTTCTGCAGCCTCGGCAATGTCGTCCAGCGTCGTGGCTTCGAAGCCGCGCTCGAAAAATAGGCGCATGGCTTCTGCCTGGATGCGCGCATGCGTCTGCTCCCGCTTGCGCCCGCGCAGACCGGCCGGCCTTGGTGGTTTATTTTCCTGCACTTCTTGTATATTTGCACTGATTGCATAATTTTGCAACCAAGGGCGTCCAACGGGTACTCGACGCAAAGGATAGCAAAAATGGCGACTTGGACCACTAATGATATCCCGACCCAATCCGGCAAGCTGGCCGTAGTTACCGGAGCGACCGGCGGGCTTGGCCTGGAGACGGCGCTGGCACTGGCGGGCGCGGGCGCCGAGGTGATCCTTGCCGGCCGCAACGAAACCAAAGGCCGCGCCGCCGAGGCGTTGATCCGCAGGCGTCATGAAAATGCGCAGGTTCGGTTCGAGATCTCCGATCTCGCCAGCCTCGCATCGGTGACGGCATTTGCCGAGCGAATGCTGGCGGCGGGCCGACCGATCGATATTCTGGTCAACAACGCGGGGGTCATGGCGCTGCCCAAGCGCGAAACCACCGTCGATGGCTTCGAGATGCAACTGGGCACGAACTATCTGTCGCACTTCGCCTTGACCGCGCATCTGCTGCCGCTGTTGACCGCAGCCAAAGCGCGCGTCGTACAGCTGTCCAGCATCGCGCATCGAGGTGGTAAAATCCGGCTGCGCGACCTGCAATATGAACAAGGCTACAAACCATGGCCCGTCTATTCGCAGACGAAGCTCGCGATGCTGATGTTCGCGCTGGAGCTTGATCGGCGCAGTGCTGAAAATGGCTGGGAGTTGACCAGCGTTGCGGCGCATCCAGGCGCCGCGAGCACCGATCTGATCGCAAATGGCCCGGCAATGGGCGGCGGCCTCACGACATGGCTCGGGAGAGCGGCGATGAAGGTGATCGGCCATTCGGCGGCGGACGGCGCGCTGCCGCAGTTGATGGCGGCGACCATGCCGGGCGTGAAGGGAGGACAGTATTTCGGGCCACAAGGCTGGAGAGAACTGAAGGGAGCGCCGGGCCCGGGCAAGATCGCACCGCAGGCACTCGACGCCGAGGTCGCCGCGAAGCTCTGGACCGCTTCCGAGAGGCTGACGGGCACCACGTTTCGCCAGACGGCACAATCCGGGTGAGGGCTCTGGGCCTCTTCAATCTCTCATCGCGTGCTGCTTTTAAACCGGAAGAATGACAAGCAATGTTCCATTTGGTGTTCGCGTTGCCTTGGCTTTACGTCGTGACCCGCACTCTTTTGCCTCTGCCATGGGAGATGGCACCCAAGATAGCGATTGCCCTGGTTCTGCTGATTGCCTCCCAGTTTCATTTCTGGAGCCGTCTTTCGTCGGGTTCGGTTTTCGCCCCGGAATTCCCGCGGCCGCTGGTGATCCTGTTCAACTGGGTCTTCGGCGCCATCGTCCTGCTTGCTGTATTTCAGGCCGCGCTCGATCTGGCAGGACTTGCCGCGAGGATCGGCGGAATTGCTTCAGGTGACTGGATCGAGGCGCGTTATTGCATCGCCGTCGCCGCCTTCGCGCTGGCTGGCGTCGGTGTAGGGCAGGCCGTTCGCGTTCCCCGGTTGCGGGAGGTGACGGTCACTATTCCGAACCTGCCCGCCGCATTCGAGGGCTATACCCTTGTTCAGCTGACCGACCTGCATATCAGTCGGCTATTTCCCGCGATTTGGACCCGTGCCGTGGTGGATGCCACCAATCGGCTCGGGGCGGACCTGATCGTCGTCACGGGCGACGTGATCGACGGAAGTGTCGCC
This sequence comes from Novosphingobium sp. P6W, assembly GCF_000876675.2. Classification (GTDB taxonomy): domain Bacteria; phylum Pseudomonadota; class Alphaproteobacteria; order Sphingomonadales; family Sphingomonadaceae; genus Novosphingobium. The sequence goes on along the minus strand of NZ_CP030353.1, from coordinate 95,005 downwards.
GACCGGCGGCAGGACGTCGAGCCACTGCGCGACTTGCGAGCGGCTGACGGCATCTATCTTATCCCCGGCAACCACGAATATCTATCCGGGTACGATGCATGGATGGCGCATCTTGCCTCGCTTGGCATGCGTGTGCTGGCGAACGCCCACTCCGTCATCACGCGCGGCTCTGCCAAGCTAATTCTTGCCGGCGTCACCGACCCTTCCGCGCGCGGGGCCGGCAAGCCGCTTCCTGATCTGGACGAAGCACTGGCAGGCAGCCCCCCGAATGGCCCTGTGGTGCTGCTGGACCACGAACCGGGTAGAGCGCGGAAGGCGGCCGAACGCGGTGTGGCGCTGCAACTATCGGGGCATACCCATGGCGGTATGATCATGGGGTTGGACCGTATCGTCGCGCGCGCCAATGGCGGGTTCGTGTCGGGTCGGTATGCCGTTGGCGATATGACCCTTTACGTCAATAATGGCACTGGAATATGGCCCGGCTTCGCCTTGCGGCTGGGCAAGCCTTCCGAATTGACGCGCATCACCTTGCGCCGGGGCGACGACTGAACGCTGTCAGGCACTTCATCACCCGGTCAATGGACGGCGGCTCTGAGATGGCCAGGCCGCCGTCCGATCGGTCGCATTACAAAGCGTCGCAGGATAACATCGTGCGCGCCATGCCGGCATCAGGCCAGTTCGGCCATCCATTCTTCGGCATCCTTGCCGGCGGGGATTTTGAGCGGCGCCGAGGGATCGGTGGCCGCAAGCCATATCGCATTCGCAACGTCGGGCGCATACGTCACCGGACCGTCGCTGTTCCTGAACTGGGAGATCATACCTTCGATCAACGGTGCATAGTCGGAATTGTCCAGACCGCGCAGGTGCGGCATCGCGTTGTCACCGAAGCGCGTTTCGGGGGAACGACCGGGCAGCACGATATGCACCCGTACACCGAAGGGCTCGACCTCGACCGCTAGCGATTCCGTGAGCGCATTCACCGCAGCCTTGCTTGCCCGGTAGATGCTGATCAGCGGCAGAGGCTTCAGCGTTGCCGACGAAGTTACATTGATGATGACGCCGGCCCGGCGCTCGCGAAACTGCGGAAGAACTGCCTGGATCATGGCCAGCGTGCCGAGTGTATTGGTGTCGAACAATGCTCGGGCGGTCTGCGCTTCGATGAGTTCGATCGGCACCGCAGCGCCGAAACCGGCGTTGTTGACGAGTACGTCGATCGGGCCCGCTGCGGCAACTGCGCTTGTGACGCTGGCCTCGTCGGTGACGTCGAACGGCAGGATTTGCAGGTTTTCGGAGGCCGGCAGCGCCGCGGCGCCGGGATTTCGCATTGTCGCGACGACCCTCCAGCCGCGGTCGAGGAACAGGCGAGCGGTCTCGAGGCCAAAGCCCGACGAACAGCCGGTGATGAGGACGGTAGGCATGGGATAACTCCGGTTGTCTTTATGACATCGGGGAGATGGAATTGGCTCGTGGGACTTTATATGGGTGAGAGTGCGAAATTCTTTTGCGAAAGTCCTTGAATGACCGCCGATCCGCTGGCCGAGATTGTGACCCTGCTTCAGCCAAGCGCCAGCTTTTCCAAACTGGTCGAATGTGCCGGCGTCTGGCGCGTTCGACGTAATGTTGAAGGTAAGCCGGTTTTTTGCGCGATTCTCGAAGGCGGTTGCCGGGTAATCGTCGGCGGACAGCCGCCGGTGATATTGCAGGCCGGCGACTTCGTGCTTGCCCCGGCCACTCATGATCAGGTCATCGAAAGCATTCACCCGCCGCCGCACGGGATCGACATGATGCCTACCGGGATCGGTGAGGGCCGTTTCCGGGTTGGCCGGGAAGGCCCACCGAACCTGCGCATGCAGGTTGGCGTGTGCAGCTTCGCGTCGCCCGATGCAGCCTTGCTCGTCTCGTTGTTGCCGACGATGGTGGTCGCACGCGGCGAACCCCGACTGGCTACGCTCATGCAACTCGTCGGAGACGAGACGCGCAAGAGCCGCCCCGCGCGCGAGGTCGTGCTTGAGCGCCTGCTGGAAGTGCTGTTGATAGAAGCGCTGCGCTGCGGCACCGAACCGGCTTCGGTGCCAAGCCTGGCGCGTGGTCTGAGCGATGATCGCCTGGTCGCGGCGCTGCGGGCGATGCACGCCAGGCCGCAGCATGGCTGGACCGTAGCGGAGCTTGCTTCGGAAACAGCCATGTCGCGATCTGCTTTCTTCAAGCGTTTCAACCATGTGGTTGGTTTGCCGCCGATGGAATATCTCTTCGCCTGGCGTATGGCGCTTGCGAAACGATTGTTGCGGGGCGGAGAGCTTGCGATCGGGCATATCGCGGAAAGGGTTGGTTACGGCTCGGCGAGCACCTTCAGCACTGCATTTGCCCGCCATGTGGGAATGCCGCCGGCGCGATATGCCCGCGCGGAGCATGTTCCGTAGATCGCGGCAGTTTGTCGTCGAGGACAGCCACACCGGCGGGGAGGTCGTTGCCGCCCCGCCAACTGCGAGTGACGCGCCCGGGCTATCGGCCCAAGCGCGTCACGAAAGTCCGTTCAGGTTCAGAACTTGCCCGAGAGCGATCCGCCGATGATGCGCGGTTCGTTGAACACGGCCGCCATGTAGTTCTCGATCACGCCCTTGAGGTTCTTCTCATTGGTGATGTTGCGGGCGAAAGCGGCGATTTCGTAGCGGCCTCCGGGGGCCGTGTAGCCGATCTTGAGGCCGCCCTCGAAGTCCCCGCGCGAGTAGAACTCGGCGGTCTTGTAGAGCACGAAGTTCGTGTATCCCTGCAAGGTCCAGTCGGTCGAGGCGAAGATCGAGCCGCCATTGCCGAGGGGAACGTCATAGCGCGCCGCGATGTTGGCGGTGTATTTGGGCGCGTTGGGCAGGGGGTTGCCGTCGATCTGCGCGAAGACGCCGCGACCGGGCACGGTGATGGTAGGGTCCTGCACCGTGCAGACGACCACGCCGTTGAGGGCGCAGACCTGTGCGTAGACGTTCTTATCCTTGATCTCGGTGTGCAGCAGGCTGAGGCCTGCCGTGAGCGAGAGGTTGGGGATCGGGCGTGCTTCCAGTTCGGCTTCCAGGCCGTATGCCTGCGCCTTGTCGGCGTTGAACAACACGCCGTTGCCGTCGCTGTCGTTGCCGTTGAGCTGGATGTCCTTCACCCGATAGGCGAAGCCCGAAAGGTTGAAGCGCACGCGGTTGCCCAACAGGCTGGTCTTGATGCCGGCCTCGCCGGAGAGGATCGTTTCTGAATCCGCCGTGGTGAAGTCCGAGTTGAACACGGCCGAGCGGCCCTGGATGGTCGGACCGCGGAAACCGCGCGCCACGCGGGCATAGAGGCTGACTTCCGGGGTGGCCTCGTAAAGCACGCTGACGTCCCAGCTGGGCTGTTCGTCGGAAAGGCGCACATAGCGGCGGCCGGTGTAGCTGACCGAACCGTCGACGCGGTTCGCGGTCTTTAGCAGGCGGGTCTTCTTGGTGTCGTTGGTGTAGCGTCCTCCGGCGGTCACGGTCAGGCCTGGCGTCAATTCGTAGCTAACCTGCCCGAACAGACCCCAACTGGTGTTCTGGTTGCGCAGGCGGACCCAGTTGTTCGGATTGTTCGCGGGCGGGGTGAGGAAGAAGGCGCGCTGGTAGAAGTCGGTGATGTTGCGCTCGTCGAAATACATCGCGCCGACCTGCCACTTGAAGCGGGTGTCGCCATTGCTGGACAGGCGGAGCTCCTGGGTAAGCTGGTCGAGATCGCGAAGGTTGCCCTGGGATTGGCCGTAGCCGTTGGGCACGCCGCCCACCCGATAGTCTGCCGCCGCGCCGCCGTCGGTATCGCCCCGGCTATAGCCCGACGTGGTTTCCCAAGCGGTGATCGAGGTGAGCGTGACACCGCCGAAATCGAGCGCGATGCGGTTGGAGGCGCCGTAGGTGTCATAGGCCTGCGGGTTGTTGTGCGCTTCGTCGAGCGCGATTTCGTCACGCGGTTCGGCGCTGGCGTTGTTCGAGCCCTTTTTCAGCGCAGCGCGGTGGAAGATCGTCGAAGTGCCCTCGTACTTGCGGGCATGGAAACTGGTCAGCATCGAGAAGGGGCTGCCCTGCGGTGCCAGCAGCAACTGGACACGGGCGTCGCGTTCCTCGAAGCCGCCCATGGCGTTCTTCCTGGGCGACACGGTGCCATCGGCGCTGGGGCCGGTGTAGACGTTGTCGATCCAGTCATCACGGCGCTGGTAGAGGCCCGAGACGCGCACGGCCAAAGTGTCCGCAACGATCGGCCCGCCCACGCCCGCGTCGACCGAAGCCGATCCGTATTCGCCGTAGCTAGCATTGAAGCGGCCGGTCCAGCGATCGGTGGAGGGCTTGATCGAATCGAACTTGATGATGCCCGCCGTGGTGTTGCGGCCGAACAGCGAACCCTGCGGGCCGCGCAGCACTTCCACCTGGTCCATGTCGTAGACCGGGTTGGATTTCAGGACGACATGTTCCAGCACGACGTCGTCCTGGATGATCGAAACCGGCTGAGAGGCGCCGAGGTAGAAGTCGATGTTGCCCAGGCCCCGGATGTAGAAGCGCGGGAAGATGCGGCCCGTCGTGGTCTCGGCATAGAGGCCCGGGACGCGGCCCGAGAGGGCGAGGATGTCGTCGCCGCCGGCCTGCAAGTTGCGCAGTTGGTCGCCCGCGACCACGCCCACGGAAACCGGAACCTGCTGAAGGTTCTCGGTGCGGCGCTCAGCCGTTACCACGATATCGCCAAGGCCGGTGTCGGCGGGGGCGGTTTCCTGTGCCAGGGCGGCAGTTGACACGCTCATGGCGGCAAGGCCGCAAGTGAGGTGCAGGGTCTTCTTGGCGAGCGCTTTCATTCGCACGGAATATTTCCAGTTTGTTGCAAAGTCTGGGGGCCGGGTACGAATAGCCTATGGCATTTCGATGACGGCCGGTTGGGCAGCGTAAACACTGATTTTTCAAGTGACTTTGCGGCAACAGGTGCGTGATGGCGTTTCGTTGAGTAGGGCGGCTTTCGAAGCAGGGTTCGTGAAATCTGCCTTTATATTTCTGAATTGCAGCAAAATCGTCATCAACCGGTGGAGTTGGCGCCCCCAGCGAGAATGGCCGCAATGAAATTGGCGATATCGTCGTCATCGGCATCGGCCAGACCCGCTCGGCTTCAACGCTGTCTTTCGCTCGGGAAGGAGGCGGGATCGTCGGGCGGCCTGTTCCTGCTTTCGATTGCACGCTAAGCACGGACGGTGATCAATGTTGGAATCATCAGACCCGCGCTGGCGGCATTCTGCCTGCTTGTCGCCGGTTGCGGTACACCGCCTCCGCTGCGCCATATGGCACCCGGTCAGGCTCCACCGGCACGCATCGAAACAGCCGCCGACGGGGTGACCCGGACGACCACGCTGTCGGTGCTGACTTACAATGTCGAGGGTCTTGGCTGGCCGGCGCGCTCCGGCCGCGAGGATGACCTGCGCCGGATCGGCGAGCATCTGGCTGCGCTGCGTGCCGCGGGCAAGGCGCCCGACGTCGTCATGTTTCAGGAAGTGTTCAGCGGCGCGGCGAAGAAGGCCGTGCTTGCCACGGGATATCCGGCAATCGTTTCCGGTCCCCGGCGCACGGCTCCGCATGTGAGGATGTTCAATGACAAGCTGCCGGGCCGCGCCAATATACGGCGTGGCGAACTGGGGATCCGGCTGACCGGCAGCGGTTTGGTGATCGCGTCATCCTATCCGGTACAACTTACGCAAGGGCAGGCCTATGGACGCCGATCCTGTGCCGGTATCGACTGCCTTGCGAACAAGGGCGTCATGCTGGCCCGTATCGCGATCCCCGGAGTACCGGTGCCGGTCGACCTCTACGACACGCATATGAATTCGCGCCTGGCGTCCAAAGCGCCGCTCTTTCGCAACCTGGAAGCCCATACGCGGCAAGCGAACGAGGCCTCCGCCTTCATCGACCGGAGCCACGATGACCGCTTCCCGATCGTTTTCGGCGGTGATTTCAACATGCGCCATTCGCAGGGGCGGTGGGACAACTTCACCCGTTACCAGCCGATGGAACTGGTCCACCGCGCTTGCATGGCGCCTGGCTCGGCTTGCGACGTGCGCATGTCGTGGGACGGCGACGCGCCGTGGGTGGATACGCAGGACCTCCAGTTCTTCGAGGCCGGCGAAAACGTCGACATCGCACCGATCCGGGTGGAAGCCCTGTTCGACGGCGGTCCCAATGGACCGGAGCTGTCCGACCACGACGGGTTCCTCGTCACCTACAGGCTGACATGGCGAGAAAAGTCTCATCTGTCCGTCCAGTAGCTAAGCAAGAGGCTGGTCTGGCAAATAGGGTCTTCGCCGCCTATCCGATCGCCGAACAGGCAGAGAAGGGGCGTGGTAGCGAGGCCGCAGGTGCACATTGTGAGGCATGATCCGCGCGCATGCTGCGTTCGGCTGAGGAGCCTTGAATGAAAAAGCCGCTGCCGACTGTCCCCGCCGTTTGCGTCTACGCAGGAAGGGAAGGTCTTTCGCATCTCGCCGATGTCGATCTGCCTGCGTTGGCGCAGATCACTGACGAGGATGGGAAGGTACGGTTCGTCGGCAGCACTGGTGCGACGGTGATGGGCTTCGTTGTCGGCGCAGGCCCGACCGGCGAAGACTGGCACCGCGCGAGCATGGCCGGCCTGTCGATCGTGGTGTCGGGCAGTTGGGAGATCGAGGCTGGCAGCGGCGACCGGCGTCATCTGGAAACCGGGTCGGTATTGCTGATGCTGGATACCGAAGGGCAGGGGCACCGCGCGCACCCGCTGGGTGATGGCGGCTGCACGGTGCTGGGCGTGGGTATCGATGAGGCGACGCGCGCTGCCTTTGCCTTGTTGGTACCGCCTAAGTGAAGTTTTGTTCGCTATTCATGGAGGCCCGTGCTCCTGATGCCGCAGGAGCACGGGCCTTCACAAGGAAGGATCAGAAACGATAGCCGACCGTGGCCATGACATTGCGCGGCGCGCCCATGAAGCAGTCGCCGCGGGCGAGGCACGAGGCGTAGTATTTGTTGTTGAGCAGGTTTGTGGCGTTCAGCGCGAAGTGCCAACTGTTCCAGTTGATCTCAGCCAGAGCATCGACGGTCGTGCGTGATGGCGTGACGACCGTGTAAAGCTGGTCATCGGGGATCGCAGGGTTGAGGCCATAAGGATCGATCTGGCCGGTCGACTTGCTCTTGCCGCTATACACAACGCCGGCGCCCAGGCGTAGCTGCGCATCGTCCGAAACGCCGAAGGTCTTGCTCGACCAGATCGAAGCCGTATGGCGCGGCATATAGTCGAGACTGCTGTTTACTTCCGATTTCAGCTGGTTATAGCCGTAATTGACCAACAATTCGAAGTTGCCGGGCAGGGTGTGGCTCGCTTCCACTTCGAAGCCCTTGGTGGTCAGCTCGCCTGACTGGGCGATGACATTGTTGGGCAGGTAGAGTACGCGGTAGCGTTCCTTGATATGGAATGCCGTGGCGGTAACCAGCGTGTTGCGCTCTGGCTGCCACTTCACCCCGGCCTCAAATTGGGTTCCCGTCTGCGGCTTGAAGGCGTCGCCGTTGCTGTCGGCGCCGGCGATCGGCAGGAAGCTTTCCGTATAGCTGAAGAAAGGCGAAAAGCCTGCGCCCAGTTCCCCGATGATGCCCGCGCGGAAGGTGGTGGCGTTGTCCTTGGTTCCGGCCGACGAGGTCACCCGGTCGCGGCGGGCGCCGACGACAACCGAGACCCGGTCGTACAACCGGACCTGGTCCTGCACATAGATGCCCAGTTGCTTCTGTGTATCGTAGGCGAAGGGACCGGTCGCTTCGTATGCTGCCAGCGCGTCGTAGTCGATGTCGTACAGGTCGACGATCTCGCCCGACCCATAAGTGGTGCGCTTGCCGACCTTGTTCCAGCTATAATCGATACCGACCAGCAACTTATGCTCGATATTTGCGCCGGTGTTGAAATTGATCTGGAGGTTGTTGTCCGTGGAGAAGACATTCATCTTCGCATCGCTGGCGCTGGAAGACAGGCCGATGGTCCGGCCATCTGTGCCGTAGACCGAGAAGGGATCGGTCGGGTAGCTGTAGCTGTCGGCATAATGTGTTCTATAGTCGACATTGCTGTCGATGTAGCGCGCCTTCATGCTCAGGCGGATGCTGTCCGAGAATTTATGAGTGATGGCGCCGCCGGCCTGCAGCGAGCGGCCGTTGTAGCGGTCCCAGCCGGGCTTGCCGACGAAGGTGTACTGATCGAGGCGGCCGGCGGGGTTCGCGGCGTTCGGGCGGAAAGTTCCCACGATTGGCAGGAACTGCGAGGTCGAGCCGGTTTCATCCTTTTGATAGACACCGTTCAGCACCACGTCCGTGTCAGGTGTGGGCTGCCAGCGAATCGAAGGCGCGAACATCACGCGGTCGTCCGGCACATGATCGACATATGTATCGGCATCGCGGACGCGGCCCACGGCACGGATCGCGAGGTTGTCAGCCAGCGCGAGGTTGGCGTCGCCCATAGCCTCCTTGCGGTCATAGCTGCCGTAGACGAGGTTTATTTCTCCGCCGGTCATGAATTCCGGGGCCTTGGAGACGAGATTGACGAGGCCGCCGATCGAGCCTTGGCCAAACAGTACCGACGCCGGGCCGCGCACGATCTCCACGCGGGAGAAGTTGTAGGGGTCGGACGTGATCGTGGCGTAATAGCTGAAGATGTCGCGCATGCCGTCGCGAAACTGCAGCGCATCGATGCCACGGATGTTAAAGCCGTCGACGCGGGTATCGCGTCCGTAGGGATTGGCGAGGACGCCAGCGGCGTATTTCACGGTGTCGCTGATGCTGATCGCACCTTGCGAGATATACTGTTCCGAGGTGATGACCGTAAGCGGCTGCGGCACCTGGATAAGCGGCGTTTCCGTTTTCGTCCCTGAACTGCCGGCGGTGACGATGATACTGTCTCCGTCTGCCCCCCCCTCGTCATTGGCGCCGGCCGACGGTTCTTCCGCACGTGCCGAAGCCGCCGTCGATATTGCGAAGAACGCGGCCCCGCAAAGGGCGAGAGAGCGGACGGGGACCATGAGCTTTCCTTCTTAATTGCGATTTAATCTCAATAAGGCGCGCAATTAAGGCTATTGCGACATATTAGCAATATCGACGGAAAAATGGAAATGGATGTATCCTTTGGGCAACAGCGGGGGCGCCGGATCGTCAAAGTCGTGCTGTGCGAGGTGGCGGGCGCTTGCTGCGGCGCGCCGCTGACTGCTAATGCTGGCACCGCCCAAGTCGATAAGCATTTCAGGGCGGAAATTTGGTTTTCCGCATGAGAATGAGTGCGCAGACTCTATTGCAAGTCACTCGCAATAGCTTAGAGGCGGCGTTATGTCCGCCTCCACCACCCTGATGGTACGCGCATCCGGATTCAAAGCGGACCCGGACGACGCGCCTGCGCCGCAGCGCCGCCGCGCCGCCTATCGGGTCGACGGACGTGGAATGCGGATGGCGGCCCTGGCTGCTACCTTGCTGATACATCTGGCTGTAGGAGCGGTAGTCGCAATCAGCTGGCAGCGCGGCCGGAAAGTTGGAGACACGCCGCACCTAGCCAGCTTGATAATTCTTCCGCGTGCTGCGGATGAACCTCGCCGACGCCGGACTCCAGGGGCAGTTGCCCCCGAAGACCGGCCTGACCCTTTACCGGTCATCAGCAGTCCGCCGCCGACGATCCTGCTGGCCCCATCGGTGCCGGCTGCGGTGCACGCCGGGGCCGAACTCCCCGTTCCAGCAGAGGGAGGGCGAGATGATGCACTTGCTATGGCAACCGAGGTCTATCGACGGGAGATCATGGCAAGGCTCGAAGCGGAGCGCCGCAATGTAAGGCTGCACACGGGCGGCGGCGCGGGAGCGCAGGGTACGGTATTTTTTCGTATCGAGCGCAGCGGGCGCCTGCTCGAAGCTTCGGTAGCGCAGTCGACCGGGCGGCGGGCGCTGGACCGAGCGGCACTGACCGTCGTTCGCTGCGCTGCGCCTTATTCGGCGATCCCCGAGGCATTGCCGGATGAACTGGCGATCACTTTGCCGGTGGAGTTCCTGGTCGGCGATCATTCCGCCATGGTCGCAGGGCAATGAGCGGACGTGATGCGGCGCTGGTGGCGCATCACCACGATTCGCTTCGGGCTTATGTGCGGTCGCTGGTCGATTCTTCTCCGCTTGCTGCAGACATCGTCCAGGAGACATGGGTGCGTGCGATCCCTTCCCTGCGGCAGGGAAAGGTCGGGAACGTCCGTGCGTTTCTTTACCACATCGCTCGCAGTCTGGTGATCGACGGAGCCCGGGAACGCGGCAAATGGTCGCCGTGGGTGCTGGACGAGGGTCTTGGGGGGCTAATCGCGGATGATGCGCCATCTGCCGAGCGCACGGTTCTGGCACGCGACGGGCTGCGGCTGCTGCTCGAACTGGTGGAGAGCCTGCCGCCCCGCTGCCGGGAGGTCTTTGCCCTGCGCAAGATCGAAGGATTGCATCAAGCGGAAATCGCGGAAAAATTGGGCATCACGCGCGGCGCGGTGGAAAAGCATTTGCGCCATGCGCTGTTGGTCCTCGCTACGCGGCTTGGCGAAATCGACGGGGCGGCGTGATGGTCTTCCTGACAAATATCACCGTCGAGGTCGTGTCTGGGCGCTTTTCCACGTCATGGTATGTGGCAGACGCGGCTTTGCAGCCTGCGCCGTCCATCCTGGGGAGGACGGAGCACCGCTCATGACCGCGACAAGACAGCCTATGGCGCCCGAGATCGCTGCTGCCGCGGCGGACTGGATCGTGCGGCGCGACGGCGGCCGCATGACCGCCGAGGACCAGCAGGCCTTCGCACTCTGGCTCGCCGAGCCTTCGCATAGCGACGCTGTTGCGCGGCTCGAAATGATCTGGGAACTGCTCGACGGCGAGGAGTACGAACCCGTTGCCGAACTGCCGCGCCAGCGGGCGGCGCGCGGCCGAACGCTGGCTTTTGGAACGCGCTGGTCCCGTTCGTCCCGGCGCGGGGCGCTGGTATCGGGCGCCGTCGCGGCGGCACTGGCGCTGGTTGTAGTTGGCGGTGTGCAGGACTGGCCGATGCGGATGCGCGCCGATCACATGACCGGCATCGGCGAGCGGCGTGAGGTCATGCTTTCGGACGGATCGGTGGTTCAACTCGATAGCGGTTCGGCGATTGCGCTGGATTACACAGGTGCGCGCCGGGGCGTGCGGCTGCTGGCGGGAGCGGCGATGTTCAACATCGCGCCCGACCCTGCGCGGCCCTTCACCGTCGATGCCGAAGGTGGCAGTGTCACTGCGCTGGGCACGGCCTTTGCGGTGCGCGATGAGGGGGGGCGCGCCACCGTCACCGTGACCCGGCACAGCGTCAGGGTAGAGGGAGCAGGACGCACTGCCGTGGTCGGCGAAGGACAGCGTGCGGATTTCGGGCGCACTGCGCTAAGCGGCCCGTTACCGGCACAAGGCGATGCGGCCGCCTGGACGCGGGGGCGACTGGTGGTGGTTGACCGGCCGCTTGGCGAAGTCGTGGCGCAGATCGCCCGTTATCGGCGCGGCTACGTCGCCGTGACAGGCCCCGCCGCCGCGATCCGGGTGAGCGGGGTCTACGACCTTAACCACCCTCTGGCCGCGCTCGACAGCATCGAGAAGAGCCTTGGCCTTTCGTCCGTGCGCCTCTCGGACCGCTTCATCATACTGCACCGATAAAAAATCGCGGCAAGGTAGTCGTGTTTTCCAATCGTACTCCGTCTTGGTCTTGCGAGTGCGTCGCAGCAGCAATGTTGATGAGGCTGGGTAACCAAGTGGGGAATATTCGATGAGGGTGGGTTTCGAGCGTGGCCATGGCCGGTTTGCGGCATTGGCCTTGCTGTCGGGGACGGCGCTGGGCGGCGTGGCTGCGCTGCCGGGTATTGCGGCGGCGCAGGATCAGGGCGCGCCGCGCGCCTATGATATTCCGGCCGGTTCGCTGTCCGACGCGCTGAACCGTTTTGCCGAGCAGAGCGGTGTGCAGATGACGTATGAGGCGGCGCTGACCCAAGGGCAGCGGACCTCCGGCCTGCGTGGCAGCTTCGCGCCGCGCGATGCGCTCATGCGGCTGCTTTCCGGCAGCGGGCTGGCGGCGCGTCCGGCCGGGGAGGGCGCGATGACCATAACCCGCGCCGCGACCGGCGCGATGACGCTCGACCCTCTACGTATGGAATTAACTCCGGCTGCCTACGGCGACGCGGCTTCCGAGGACAAGGACTACGACGATGACGGCGCGCGTCGCAGCGATGCCATCCTGGTGCTTGGCCATAACGAGCGGATCGATGCGATCTCGACCTCCGGCCCCTGGGGCAACAAGCTGGTCATCGACACGCCTTATTCGATCAGTGTGGTGTCGCAGGACCTGATCGAGAGCGTCGTCGCCTCGGACATGGACCAGATATTCAAGATGAACCCGGTGGTTCAGAATTCTGCGCCCTCGACGGTATACGGCACGCCCTACGTGACGATCCGCGGCTTCGATTCTCAAAAGGGCGTCGTCGATGGCGTGCGCCTATCCTCCACCCTGACCGGCATCGCGACCGAGGAGCTTGCCAACGTCGAGATCATGAATGGCCTGTCGGGCTTTCTGTACGGCGTAGGTAATCCCGGCGGCGTCACCAATTACGTGCTCAAGCGGCCTACCTATACGCCAAAGCTGGATGTGCGGGTGGGCAACTACGGTAACGAGCAGTTCTTCGCGCATGTCGACATAGGCGGCAAGATCGATGCGGGCGGCACTTTCGCCTATCGCCTGAACATGTCTTTCCAGGACGGCAGGACAGCGAAGAAGAACCAGAACGTCGCGCGCACGATGGTCAGCGGCGCGCTGGACTGGAATGTCGCGCCGGAGCTGCTGGTGCAGGCGGAAGCTGCGCATACGTACTACCGCATCGACGGCATCGATTCCCGCTTCTACGCCTATGCCAACGCAAATCGCGCCGCGCTGAATCACTGGATTGAGCCGCTGGCCAACGACAAGACCTGGACACCGTCCTGGAGCTATCTCCAGACCAAGACGGACCGGGCGGGCGCCAATGCGAAGTGGAAGATCAACGAGACCTTCAGCCTGCGCGCGGCTTATCTCTGCAAGCGCGACGCGCAGGAATCGATCAACATCTACCCGCTCTATATCGAGGATCGGGGCGACGGGACCTCTGGCTGGCAGGACGGTTTCGTTTCACGCAGCGCGCCGTCCTACAACTATGCGCAGGGCGCTTATGCCTATCTCGACAGCGAATTCGCGACCTTCGGCATTACGCATCGCCTGACGGTGGGAGCATCGGGCGATATCCTGCGGGTCAAGCGGCACGTCACCAACTCGGTCAGCGGCGGAAATTCGCCGATCTTCGTGGACCCGAACGATCTGGGCAACTGGGCGATGCCATCGGCGCTCAATACCTATTCGTGGGGAGCGCTGTACAAGTCGAGCGAGTCGAAGAACACCAACATCGTCATTGGCGACGACATCCAGTTCACCGAGCAGCTTGGCGCCATGATCGGCGTGAACCGCAGCACCGTGAAGGCCCGCAACTTCGGCGCGACCGGCACGGTCACGTCGAACTACAAGGAAAGCGCTTATACTCCTACCGTTTCGCTGGTGTTCAAGCCGGTGATGCGCGTGACGACATACGCGACCTATATGCAGGGGCTTGAGCAAGGCTCCACCGTCCCCGACGACGCCGTTCTTTACAACAACCCCGGCGAGATCATGAAGCCCTACATCTCCAAGCAGTACGAGGTCGGCGCCAAGTATGCGCCCATCGACGCGCTGCTCCTTACGGGCGCGGTCTACCGCATCGAGAAGGCGAACTCGTTCGACGAGATCGTTGGCGGCAAGATCACCCGCACTCAGGACGGGGTCGAAGTGCACCAGGGCTTCGAGTTCACCGCCACCGGCGATCTTACCCCCAACCTCAAGGTGATGGTCGGCGGCACGGTGATGGACCTCAAGGTCACCAAGACCAGCACCGCTGCGCTGCTGGGCAAGAAGCCTACCGGGGTGAGCGGAACGCTGGCGAAGATGTATCTCGAATACAGCCTGCCCCCGCTGCCCGGCTTTTCCGTCAGCGGCGGCATCTACCACGCCGGCAAGATGTTCAAGGACGCCGCAAACCTGCAGAAGCTGGACGGCTACACCATCATGGATCTGGGTTTCCACTATAAGACCGAGATCGACAGCCACCCGGTGCGCTTCGACCTCAACGTGGCGAACGTGACGGGAGTTGATTACTGGGCAACGTCCTACTCGCTCGGCATCCCGCGCAATGTCGCCTTCTCCGTGAAGTACGGTTTCTGAAGATGGCGCATCCGGTGATTTCAGCATGAAACAGGGTTTCCGCCAGTCAATGGCATGGCTGCACACCTGGGCCGGGCTTGTGCCGGGCTGGGTCCTCTACATCGTCTTCGTGTTCGGCACGGCGGCATTTTTCCAGCACGAGATCGACGCCTGGATGCGCCCGGAACTGCCCGTGGGAACACAGGTCAGCCCGCGTGCGCTTGCCGCCGCCGATACGCTCCTGCGTCAGCGCGGCGCGGGGGCGGAAAGCTGGCGTGTCTCTCTACCTGAAACGCGCGGCGGCAGCGGGCTGACGGTGTCCTGGCGGATGCCGGGTGAGGGTCGACGCGGAGGCAAGGAAGTCACGCTCGATCCGCAGACCGGCCGGGAGCTTGCCGTGCGCGAGACGCGCGGCGGGTTCTTCCTCTACCGGATGCATTTCGACCTGCATTACATGTCCGTGAGCTGGGCGCGTTATCTCGTCAGTGTGGCGGCACTGGCGATGCTGGTGGCGATCCTTTCCGGTGTGGTGACGCACAAGAAGATCTTCACCGACTTCTTCCAGATGCGCTTCGGCAAGGGCCAGCGGAGTTGGCTCGACGCGCATAATGCCACCGGCGTGCTGGCACTGCCGTTCCATGTGATGATTACCTACACCGGCCTCGTCACGTTGCTGTTCACACTGATGCCCTGGGCGATTACCGCCAACTTCCCCACCCGCGAAGAGTTCTACGAGGCCACGTTCCCCCGGCCGGAGAAACGCGAAGCCAGCGGCACGCCGGCAGCGACGGTGCCGCTGGTCAGGCTGATCGAAACGGCGCAGCGCAAATGGCACGGCGCCCAGCCCGGCTCCATCAGCATCGACCATCCGGGCGACGCTGCGGCGACCACGTCGCGCGGGCTGGCGGTCAGCCTATGGCACGGGGATTGGGTCTTCGCCGGTTTCGAACTCACGCTGGCGGCGCTGGCGGCAGGGTTCGCCTATACCGCGTGGAAAGTCCTGCGCCACCAGCCCAAGGCTGCATCTGCGCGCCGGCAGCGGGCAAGAACGGAGGCCCCGGCATGATACATATGACGATCGCTGTCCCCGCACTCATCGGCTTTGCGCTGCTGCTCATGGCGATGGCGCGCCACCAGCAGGACTGGCTGCGCCGGAAGCTGCCCCCGCGCCATTCGCGCCTGCTGCGGCGCTGCGGGCTGGGCGCGCTGGCGCTGGCCTTCGCTGGGGCCGTGCTCGGCTTAGGCTGGGCTTACGGCGCCGTCTGTTGGTTCGGATGGCTGAGCCTGGCCGCCGTACTGGTGCTGACCGCCCAGACCAACCGCGAGCGCATTCTGCGTCTGATTTCAGGAAAGATCGTTTGATGGCCAAGAACACTGCCGCGGCAGGGGCCGCTCGCCGCCATCGGGCATCAGTGGCGACGCGCACCTTGGCGGGAACGCTGGGTGCTTATGGGCTGACGGTGCAGGTCACGGTAGTGCTGTCGTTTCTCCTTGCCCGTGCCGGCATGGACCGGGCCGAGGCGGTTACGGCAGCAACGCTGGCCAGCTTTGCGATCTTCGCAGGCATTTCGATGGCGGCATTCCATGCCAGCAGCGCCGGACGGGCGTGGGTTTGGCTGGCGATGACGGCGGCGCCGCTGGCGCTTCTGGGATGGGGCCTGGGTCCGGTAAGATGAATGCATTTTCGCTGATGCTTGCCGGAGTGGCTGCGGCCACTTCTCCGTTGGATGAGGACCGCCCCGCGCAGAGACAGGGTCAGGAAGCCCCGCCTGCCATCGTCCCGGCCGGGCCCGATCCGGTCTATCCGGCCGATTTCTACAAGCCGTTCCAGCCTCAGACCGCGCTCGACATGCTGGAGCGCACGCCGGGCTTCCTGCTCAGCGAGGGTACTTCGGCGCGCGGCTTCGGAGGCGGTGCAGGCAATGTCCTGATCGACGGGCAGCGCCCCACCGTTAAAGGCGGGGGTATCACCGAAGTGCTGCGCCGGATCGCCGCTTCGCGGGTGGATCGCGTAGTCCTGCTGCGCGGCAGCGATGCGGCCGAGGCTCAGGGACAGACCCTTGTCGCCAATGTCGTGCTGCGCGCCGATGCCGGGGGATCGGGCAATGCTTCGCTTACGCTTACCCATACGGCGGACGGCTTCGTCTCCCCGGCGGCCCGGATCAGTCACGCTCGCGCCGTCGCAGGCTGGCAGACCAGCGTGGAGCTTTCCGGCGAAATGACCCGCTACCCCGGCCACGGTACGTATCTGGACCGGGATGCGGGCGGCGTGCTGACTTCGACGCGGCAGGAACACACGTCGGCCAAGGCACCCGAATACGGACTGGCGCTAAGCACTTCGGGCCCGGCCGCAGGCGGCACGTTGACCGTGAACCTGCGGCTCAACAAGGACGGCTATTCCTCCCGGCGAGGCATTGACATCTTCGGAGGCGCGGCGGATGGTTCTCCCGATGCCCGCCGCGATATCGCCTACGATGAGAATCGCCGCAGCGGCGAACTGGGTCTGGACTGGACCCGCCGTCTTGGCGCCGGGTGGACGGCCAAGGTCGTCGGCCTCGGCCGGCTGGAGCGATACGTCACCGACGAGGATTACGTAGAGGCACCTTATCGCGGCCTTTCGTCACAGTTGGAAAAGCCGGCGGAACTGGTCGCGCGCGCTGTTATTGCCCGCGAGGGCGATCATCCGGTGCGTCCTGAATTCGGCGGCGAAGTGGCTTACAACAGTCTGTCGAGCCAGTTGGATTACGCCGAAGATACCGGCGGCGGCCTCATCCCCGTTGCCCTCGCCAATGCCAATACACGCGTATCGGAAATGCGCGGCGAGGCATTCGCAAACCTCACCATCAAACTCGCCCCGCGCCTCAATCTGGAAGCGGGCATGGCGGCGGAATTCTCGCGCATCCGGGTGAGGGGTGAGGCGGCGCAGGAACAGAGCCTGTCCTACCTAAAACCCTCTGCGGCGCTTGTCTGGTCGCCTTCAGGCCGCACTCAGGTACGGTTAGGTGCGCGCAGAACGGTCGATCAGCTTAATTTCGGGGACTTCGCGGCCTCAGTCAACCAGGCGGACGGGCGTCCCCTTGGCGGTAATTCGGGCCTGCGCCCCGCCCGCCTGACCCGCGCATTGCTGCGCCTCGACCACCGCTGGGGCAAGGGCGGCGCCATCGCCGTGGAGGCTTATCATCAGTGGCACACGGGCCTTTTGGGCTACCTCGTACTCCCCTCGGGCGACGAGGCGCTGGGCACGATCGGCGATGCCCGGCAGTGGGGTATTACCGCACAGGGCACGCTGCCTCTCGACAAGGTCGTCAAAGGCGCGCGCCTGACAGTCGACGGTACCTTGCGCGGCTCGCGGCTGCGCGATCCGGTAACCGGGCGCAGCCGCGCTATGGATGATATCGCCGCTCGAAGCCTCACGGCCGAATTGCGCCATGACGTGCCCGCGCTCAAGTCATCGTGGGGCGTAAACTGGACCGCAGCGGAGCAGGCCGACGTCTTCTACACCGGCGAGGTCCTGCGCTGGCGCGACCACGCGTTATGGGGCGCTTACGTCGAGACTACGGCCCTCGCAGGCTTCAAGACGACGCTGACGGCAAAAGCGATCGATGGACAGGACAGTTCTCGCTCGCGCCGCTTCTTCGCGCCCAGCCGGACAGGTGCCTTCACGGGAAGCGAGCAGCGCAGTCAGCGGCAGGGCGCGGTTGTGTCACTGGCATTGGCCCGCGCCTTCTGAGCTTTTGCCGGGTTTGCGATCCGGCCAGGGCCCAGAAGATGCGGGCGCTCCCGATCAAGGCAGAGCGTAAGCGATCACTTCGTCGCCGATGGGCGTTTCCATGAAGTGGTGCCCGCCCGGCACGATGACGAGGTACTGCTTGCCGTTAGCCGAATAGGTCATCGGCGTGGCCTGTCCCCCGGCCGGCAAAACGTCGCTCCACAGGGTCTTTCCGGTCTTGAGGTCTATTGCACGGATCAGATTGTCGGTGGCGGCCGCAACGAAGATCACCCCACCTGCCGTCACTACCGAGCCGCCGTTGTTGGGGGTGCCGATGTTGAACGGCAGCATCGAGGGAATGCCGAAGGGCCCGTTGGTGCGCGCGGTGCCGAGCGGGCGGTCCCAGATCGTGCGGCCGCTTTTCATGTCTATGGCGCGGATACCGCCATAGGGCGGCTGCTTGCACAGCATTCCGGTGAAGGGCAGGCGCCAACCGGCGTTGACGTCGATTGCGTAGGGCGTGTGCGCCTGCGGATCGCCCGCACCTTCGGCCCCGCCGATGTTTCCGCGCGCCTGATCGCGGGGCGCCCAGCCCTTCTTGTTGGCTTCCGCACGGGGGACGAGGCGTACGTAGTTGGGCATGTCGTTGTAGTTGGCGACGATTACGCCCCGGCGCGGGTCTATCGCCACGCCGCCCCAGTCGGTGCCGCCGTTATAGCCCGGATATTCGATAGAGCGGCGGTCGCTTTCGGGCGGAGTGAAGAAGCCCTTGTAGCTCGCCTTCCTGAACTGGATGCGGCAGACCATCTGGTCGATCGGTGACATGCCCCACATGTCACGCTCGGTCAGGGTGGGCTTGCGCAGGGTATGCCACAAAGACACGCGCTGCGTCTTTGCGCGTTGCTCCGGCTCCACGCCGCCGCCGGGTGCCTTCAGCTCGCCGATCGGAGTCAGCGGCTTGCCTGTCCTGCGGTCGAGGACATACATGTCGCCCTGCTTCGACGGCAGAACCAGCGCCGGCGTACCGCGATAGTCGACCAGGCTGGCCTGAGCGCCGAAATCATAGTCCCACACATCGTTGCGCACGGCCTGGAACTTCCAGCGCGGTTTGCCCGTGGTGACGTCCAGCGCGACCAGCGAAGTGGCGAATTCCTTTTCAAGCGGGCGGCGCAGGCTGGAATAATAGTCCGCCGCCGCATTGCCCATGGGCAGGTAGACGAGGCCGAGCTGCTCGTCGCCGCTGGCGATGGTCCACATGTTCGGGGTGCCGCGCTCCCAGATCTGGCCCGTCGGCGGGTAGCCGTTCCATTCCGGGTGCATCATGTCCCAGGCCCAGCGCAGCTTGCCGGTGACCGCATCGTAGCCGCGGATCACGCCCGACGGTGCCCAGCGATCCTGCCCGTCGAGCACCTGATGCCCGGTGACCACTACGCCGCGCACGATGGTGGGGGGTGAATTGATCGAGACATAACCTGGAGGCGTATTGCCCATGCCGATCTTGGTATCGACTTCGCCATTGGCGCCGAACGCGGTGCACCGTGCGCCGGTGCGGGCGTCGATGGCGAACATGCGCGCGTCCAGCGTGCCGAAGATCAGGCGAGTGGCGCAGGGCTGGTCGCCCGGTGCGTTCGGCACAGCGTAATAGCTCACGCCTCGGCAGGCGGCGGTGTAAGGGATGGCGTCGTCCGAAACCTTGGGGTCGAAGCGCCAGAGCTGTTTGCCGCTCGCGGGATCGAGAGCCAGCACGATGTTCTTGGGTGTGCAGACATAAAGCATGTTGCCGACCTTGAGCGGGGTGTTTTCACCCCCGTAGGTCTTGGCGACCTTGGGCGAGGAGGGCATGTCGCCGGTATGGACCAGCCATGCCCGCTTGAGGTCCTTAACGTTGGCCGCCGTGATCTGCCCGAGCGGGGAAAAGCGCCGCGCGCTGTCGGAGCCGCCATAGGCAGGCCAGTCGTCGCCGGCTGCCGCCAGCGAAGGATCGGCCATTTCCGCACCCAGACCGGGAAGGTCGAAGGCGGGCGGTGTGTCGGCCATCTGTGCGAAGATCAGTGCGGTCACCGCCGTGAGCGCAAGGACGCTGCCGCTCGCTCCCAGCCCCAGCTTCCATCGTCCGCGCCGAACCGAAAGCGTTGGCATCACCAGCAGCACGGCGATGAGAAGCACCAGCGGCGCGATCACGCGCGGCACCAGTGCCCAGTTGTTGGCGCCCACTTCGGCAAGGGCCCAGATGACGGTCAGGATGAAAATCGCGCAATAGAGCCATCCGCCGATAATTCGGCGCCGAAACAGCAGAACGCCGGATACGATCATGCCCACACCCGCAAGCAGGTAATAGGCCGAGCCGCCAAGAGTCGCCAGCCAAGCCCCGCCTATGGTCAGGATAACGCCGATCAGGGCGATCACGGCACCAAGGATCAACGGCGGAAGCGGCCACGCACTACGGTTCGGGCGGGAAGCATCCATCGTTTACACTCCGGCAATAATTGGCACTGCGCCTCGTGTAATTGCCGGAGCCGGGCAAGGTTCCGCTCCTGTCGAGATTATGCCACGTCCCTGAGCCCCGCTCTGCCGGAGAGGACATCTGCGATGGCCGTTTCGGGAAGTGCCTGAGCGAACAGGTAGCCCTGAAGTTCGTTGCATCCTGCCGCCGTCAGCAGTTGCATCTGGTGGTGACTTTCCACGCCTTCCGCCGTGACCGTCAGCCCCATCGCGTGGCCCAGCGTAACCACTGATGTAACGATCGCTGCCGCTTCGTGGTCCTGGCCGAGGTTCTTGGTGAAGGAGCGGTCGATCTTGATCTTGTCGACCTTGAAATGCCGCAGGTAGCTCAGGCTCGAATAGCCGGTTCCGAAATCGTCCAGGGCGATGCGGAAACCCGCACTGCGCAAGGTGCGCAAAACATCCGCCGCGGCCTGGTCGTCGTGGAGCAGAACGCTTTCGGTAATTTCCAGCTCGATCTGCACCGGCTCGCACCCGGCGGCCTGAGCGGTGTCGATGATCCTGCGGGCCAGCCCGGCCGAGCGGAACTGCACCGCAGACAGGTTCACCGCGATAAACAGGTCTGGCCATTGTGCGGCGACCCGGCAGGCTTCGGCCAGCACCCAGTCTCCAAGGGGTACGATCAGGCCGGTTTCTTCGGCGATGGGAATGAACTGGTCGGGCAGGATCAGTCCCCGGACGGGATGTTTCCAGCGCAGCAGGGCTTCCAACCCCATGATCTGCCCGCTTTCTGCATCCACCTACGGTTGATAATGCACTTCCAGTTCGCGACCGTTCGCGATCGCACGCCTCAAATCTTCCTCGATTTCGCCGCGCAGTTTCACGGTTTCGTCCATGGAGGCCGCGAAGATCTGGTAGCGGTCCCGTCCGTCGCTTTTCGCGCGGTAGAGGGCGATGTCGGCTTTGCGGATCAGGTCGCCGCGATCAAGCCCGGCATCCGGCGCCAGCACGACGCCGATGCTGACCCCGACGAACACTTCGCTGCCCATGAGGGAAAAAGGTTCACGCACCGTGGCGGCGATCCGCTCACAAAGCTGCTCGACATCTTCGCGCCGGCCGGCATCGCAGACCAGCACCGAGAATTCGTCGCCGCCGATGCGAGCGACCGTATCCATCGTGCGGACCGTCTGGCTGAGCCGAACCGCGAATTCGCGGATCAACGTGTCGCCGGCGGCATGTCCGAGGGTATCGTTGACCTGCTTGAAGCGGTCCAGATCGAGCGCCAGAATCGCGCAGATTTCCCCACGGCGCGCGCGGGCCAGGGCTTGGTCCAGCCGGTCCTGGAACAGGGCGCGGTTGGGCAGGCCGGTGAGGACGTCATGGAAGGCGAGATGCTGTGCCTGCGCTTCGCTGGCCTGCAGGTCGACGACCACAGCGGAGAGTTGCCTGCCCGAGCGCCACAGCGAAAGCATCAGCCATGCCAGCGCGCCTAAAAGGAGAAGCAGAAGCACGGCGGCAGCAGGGCCAACCATGCGCAGGATCCGGGTTCCCGGCAGTTGCGGCTTCCACAGGAAGAAGCCGGCCCGCTTGCCAAGCCTGTCATCGAACGGGATCATCGCCTCGCCCTGATTTGAAGTGGCATGCTGCGAAAATCTCAGCCCTTCCAGCAGGTTCCATGAGGACAGTTCTTGCAGGTAGCTACCATCAAGATAGCGCACGCTGATCATCAATGGACGCGTTTGGGCTTCGTCTCTGGCATTGACCGCGATGACCATGACGCTCGCCGCTGCGGGGCGGCCGTTCAGGGTTGCTCCGCCGCTTTCAAATATGGTGCTGGAACGCGTCAGCGCGGTGGTGCGCAGCTTCGGTTCAGAGCCCTTCGGCAGTTCTTCGCTGCGGACGGTTCCCGCCGTGCGGCGCACCGCGTTGATGATCGGCAGGAGATCGGGTTCCACGGCGGCGAAACTGCGCACGTCGGCCGGATGCCCCGCGACAAAAGCGTAGATCGGGCGGCCCGTGGGGTCGAGGATGAAGGTCATGTCGTGCCGGAACATGTCGCTCGACCATTGACCGACTTCGGTATCCAGCCAGTGCTTGTCGATACGCGGCTTGGCCAGTTGGTCGGAAAGCTGCTTCCAGGCGGCCAGCCCTTGTTGCTCATAGGCCATTTGATCCGCGCTGCTGGCAAGCGCGAGGCGGGCGATCCGCGTTTGGCGGTTCAACGAAATGTGGTTGCTGGCGCTTGTCGCACGGTAGAGACCCAGGGTGCCGGCCAAGGCAACGGCCGCTGCGAGGAGCCCGATAGGCAACGCAACGTGCTTCGCGAAGTACCGACGAAAACTCGTCGGGTCTGCCGGCGGACGGGCCAAATGATGCTCCCTCGAATCCGCCCTCCCACGAAAGGTCTATGCGCCATTCGTTTACAAACGTTTTATGGAGCTATGGCGGAATTGCCCTTAGACAGGCTCAGGCTGCCACCAGTGCAAGCGCATCCAGGAACGTCCGTTTGAAACGTACTGCCCAGAGTTGGCGTACATCATCATCGGCAAGAAGATCTTGCCGCACTTCGATTTCCGCATAGCGCAAGCCGCGCGCGAATGCGTGCAGCGGCACCGTGTAGTCTGTGTCGTCCATGGCATAAGGGACGTTGTCGCCAACGCTCAGATTGTCTTCGCGGCGTAGTTCCTGCAGCAGGGCATGCGCAAAATCCGTCCTGCCCGCACCGTGCAGAATGCCCACATGCCAAGGGCGCGACATACCGTCCATGGTAGGCGTGAAGCTGTGCAGTGACACAAGGACGGTTTCGCGGCCCGCCGCTTCACGCGCATCGATTATCGCCGCGATCCGCGCATGATAGGCACGGTGGATGGCGTCGATCCGGGCAGCCCGCGCATCATCTGCCAGCCGTTCGTTCCCGCGGATCAGGGTTCCGTCCGACATCTCCGGGACGGCATCGGCGCGGCCCGGATCGCGATTGCAGTCGATGACGAGGCGCGAATACGTCTGGTGCACGAATGACGCATCGAGCTTTTCGGCAAGCGCGTGGCCAAGGCCGAACACGCCGATGTCGACGGCGATATGCCGCTCCATCTCGTTCGTCTCCAGGCCAAGGTCACCCAGCACGCTGGGGAGGGCGGAGCCGGCATGGTCGCCGATCAGCAGGAACGGGGAGGTTCCTTCTGCGTTGAACAGACCAACCGGCGCCGGATCCTCCGGACCCAGTAGCCCATTCGCCGTGCGCCCGGTCATCAGGATCTGCCTCCATGCCTTTGCTGACGATCCATCATGTAACGGCTTATCGCTACAAGCAGCCGGTGTCCCTTGGTGAGCATCGCATCATGATGCGCCCGCGAGAAGCCTTTGACCAGCGCTTGCTGTCTGCCCGTCTCAGCATCGACCCGCAGCCCGGCGAACTGCGGTGGGTGCATGACGTTCTCGGCAATTCGGTGGCCATCGCCTCGTTCGAGCGCCGCGCTTCGCAATTGGTCGTCAGTAGCGAAGTGACGCTGGAACACGCGCCGATTGCACAGAAGCAGGTGGACGTCGAAGCCTATGCCCGGCTTTTCCCGTTCACCTATTCGTCGGAAGACATGCCTGACCTGCTGCGGTCGATCGAGCGGCAGCATCTGGACTTGGGCAGAGTGGTCGACAACTGGGCGCGCGCTTTCGTCAGCAATGACGGCAACACCGGCACGATTGCCCTGCTGACCCAGATCGCGACCAGCATCCAGCGCGATTTCACATATGTCCCGCGCCACGAAAAAGGCACGCAGACGCCGATCGAGACCCTGAAGAAGCGGCAGGGCACTTGCCGCGACTTTGCCGTGCTAATGATCGAGGCGGTGCGCGCACTGGGCTTCGCGGCGCGTTTTGTCTCGGGCTACGTTTACAATCCGTCCCGGTCCGAAGGTGTGGTGGGCGGCGGCAATACCCATGCCTGGGTGCGGATATTCCTGCCCGGCTCGGGCTGGGTCGAATTCGACCCGACCAACGGGATCATCGGCAATCGCGGCCTCATCCGCGTTGCCGTCGCGCGCGATCCATATCAGGCGCTGCCGCTTTCGGGCACCTGGTACGGGTTGCCCGCCAGCTTTCTGGGGATGGACGTGACCGTCGACGTGCGCCGCGCCGACCCCGCCCAGTTCCCGCTTACCGATCATGGTGCCATCAACAGCCGATCCCTCGGCGTTTCAGGAAAGTAACTCCCATGCTGATCCGCTGCGGATACGACATTCGATTTGAAAGCGACACGAAGACCGCGATGATGGCGATGCTCAGCCTTCATCCCTCGCGCCATCAGGACTTGCAGACACCGCAGCGCCTGTTCGCCGACCCGGACATCCCGCTTTACCATTTCGAGGATGGCTTCGGAAACGTCGCCACGCGGCTGGCCATTCCGCCCGGCGGGGTGACCCTGTCGTCCGATTTCGTGATCGAGGACAGCGGTGAACCCGATGCCCGCGCACCCGACGGACCGCAAACGCCTGTCGAAGATCTCCCGGATGCGGTCATGCCGTTCCTGCTGGGAAGCCGGTACTGCGAGACGGATCGCCTGATGGACGTGGCCTGGAGCAATTTCGGCAATCTGGCCTCGGCCCGCGACCGGGTGGATGCCATCGTCACCTTCGTACACAACCACATCGAGTTCGGCTATCACTACGCCCGGCCGGACAAGACCGCCTGGAACGGCTATCAGGAAAAGCAGGGCGTGTGCCGCGATTTTGCGCACCTCGCCATCACCCTGTGCCGCTGCATGAACATTCCTGCGCGTTACTGCACCGGATACCTGGGCGATATCGGCGTGCCGCCGGTCGATGCGCCGATGGATTTCAGCGCCTGGTTCGATGTTTATATCGATGGCGAGTGGTATACCCATGATGCACGCCACAATAAGCCGCGCATTGGCCGAATTCTGATGGCGCGTGGGCGCGATGCTACCGATGTCGCCTTGACGACGGCCTTTGGTCCGGCGAACCTCGTACGCTTCGAAGTGATTACGGATGAGGTCGACTCCATTGACTGATGCGCTCGCCAATGTGCTGCTGCGCCCCTGGGACGGACCGCTCGGCGCGCCGCCCTTCGCGGCCGTGCGCCCCGAGGACTTCATGCCCGCCTTCGAAACCGCGATAGCATGGCATCGGCAGGAACTGGCGGCCATTTCCGCGCAGACCGAACCCCCGACGTTCGACAATACGATCGCCGCGCTCGAACGATGCGGCGAAGCGCTGGGGCGGGTGAGGCGCGTGTTCTGGACGCTGTCGTCCGCACACGGCACGCCCGCGATCCGTGCGATCGAAGCGCAGGTTTCGGCGCTGCTCAGCGGCCATTCGACCGCTATCAGTCATGATCCTGCTCTCGCACAGCGCGTTGCCGCCGTCCATGCCGCTCGCCATGAAGCGGAGCTCGACGAGCAGCAGGTTCGCCTGGTCGAAACCAGTCACGCGGGCTTCCTGCGCGGCGGTGCGGGCCTTACGCCGGAACAGAAGCACAGGTTCGCCGAGATCGATGCGCGGCTCTCCGCTCTGTCTGTCCAGTTCGGTCAGAATGTTCTGGCGGCGACGTCCGACTGGGTGATGGATCTGGGCGTGGACGATCTGGCCGGGCTTCCTGCAGGGCTCTGCGACGCAGCGAAAGCGCGCGCGGGGGCGAAGGGGATGTCCGGTCGCTATCATATAACGCTGGACCGGACGGATTACGAAAGCTTCCTGAGCTTTTCGGAGCGGCGGGACCTGCGCGAAACCCTGTGGCGGGCCTTCACCGACCGCTGCGACGGCGGGCCGCATGACAACTGGCCGGTCATCGCCGAAACACTGGCGCTGCGGCAGGAACGCGCAGCCATGTTGGGTTATGCGGACCATGCCCGGTATGCGCTGGAAGACAGCATGGCGCACACCCCCGATGCCGCCGCTGATATGCTCGCCCAGTTGTGGGAGCCGGGCAAGCGCCGCGCTGCCGAGGAGGCGGCCGAACTGCAGGCCCTGATCGATGCCGAGGATGGCGGTTTCACGCTCGCTCCGTGGGACTGGCGTTTCTACGCCGAGAAAGTCCGCCGTTCGCGCTACGCCCTCGACGGCGCCGCGGTGGCGCAGCATCTGCGGCTGGATGCTGTCCGGCAGGCCGCGTTCGATACTGCCGCCCGCCTTTACGGCCTGTCCTTCACGCATCGGCCCGACATTCCCGGCTATCAGGCCGATGTCTGGGCATGGGAAGTGCGCGATGCCGCGCAAGCGCCCGTTGGCCTGCTCTTCACCGATTATCTCGCTCGTCCCGAGAAGCACGGCGGGGCATGGATGGGCAGCCTGCGCGTGCAGGAGACTATGGACGGGCAGGTGCTCCCGGTCGTCTACTTGGTCGCCAATTTCGCCGCCGCGCCGCCGCCGGATATTGCCTCCACCCGCCTGTCGATCGACGAGGCCCGGACGCTGTTCCATGAATTTGGCCATGCCCTGCACGGGCTGCTTTCACGCGTGACCTATCCCAGCCAGTCGGGCACGGCGGTAGCGCGGGACTTCGTCGAATTTCCCAGCAAATTCATGGAAAACTGGATCGTCAGCCGCGAGGTTTTGTCCGGGTTCGGCGTGCCCGATGGGCTGATCACTGCCATCCGCAACGCAGAAGCCTATGGTCAGGGTTTCGCGACGGTGGAACTGATCGGCTGCTCGCTGGTCGACCTTGCCATGCACCGTGCGGCTGGGGCCGCCGACGATCCCCGGACTTTCGTGGAAACAGAATTGCAATCGCTTGGGATGCCGCAGGAAATCGGTCTGCGTCACCGCTTCCCCTACTTCACCCATATTTTCGACGGCGGTTACGCCAGCGCATACTACAGCTATGCCTGGTCCGAAGCGCTGGACGCGGATGCATTCGAAGCGTTCGTCGCATCGGGCGATATCTTCGATGCGGCGCTTGCAGACCGTTTCCGCACCGAAATCCTTGAAGTGGGAGATACCCGCGACCCGATGGATTCGTTCAAGGCATTTCTCGGCCGTGCGCCCGATGCGGGTGCGTTGATGCGGGCAAGGCACCTTGTAGGCGCCTGACGTAGTTGTCCAAAGAGATGCGCGACATGCTTGTTGAAGGCGCGGCAGTCGCAATCACCGTAGAGGACTTGGCCGGAG
This sequence comes from Novosphingobium sp. P6W, assembly GCF_000876675.2. Classification (GTDB taxonomy): domain Bacteria; phylum Pseudomonadota; class Alphaproteobacteria; order Sphingomonadales; family Sphingomonadaceae; genus Novosphingobium. The sequence continues at coordinate 67,444 of NZ_CP030353.1, read as the reverse complement.
AACCGCGCCTGCGCACCCCGCTCATGATGTATCTATTCCACCGGATCGACGAGCGACTGGACGGCACACCGTCGATGATCTTGATCGACGAGGGGTGGAAGGCGCTGGATGACGAAGTCTTCGCGGCCCGCATTGAGGCTTGGCTCAAGACCTTGCGCAAACGCAACGCACTGGTGGGCTTTGTGGGTGGGTCGGCACGCGAAGCACTCGGCAGCCGCGTTGCCTCGGCCTTGGTTGAACAGGCGGCGACGATGATCTTCATGCCCAATAGCCGTGCCCGCGCGGAGGATTATTGCAGCGGGTTCGGCCTCACCCGGCGCGAACTCGGCGTCATTCGAAGCCTTCCTGCGCACGGCCGATGTTTCCTGGTCCGGCAAGCCGATACGTCGATGGTGCTGCGGCTGGATCTTTCGCCATGCCAGAGGTCCTTGCAGTCCTTTCGGGCCGCGAAAATACCGGGCGCAGGCTCGGCAGCCTCCGCGAAAGCTGCGGTGATGCGTCCAAGACCTGGTATCCGCAAATGACCGGCCAGCCATGGCCGGGGGCGGACATGAATGACGCCTATGACCCAGCCTTCAACTGTATGGAAGCGGCCGAATGAGCACCGGCGCCGCGAGTTGCTGCCTGCCCGCGTGCTTGCGGACGCGCTAAGTCTCTAACCGGATACCTCTTTCGCACCGCTGCGGCCATGGTCCGGCCCGCCCGCCGGATCGCGTTGTGCTGGTGCTTGGGCTGCCGATCTGGCACGGCGCCCGCACTGGCCAACGGAAGGTGTTGAAACGCGTGAGGAAGTTTTCTGTTTGGCATATCGCCTGCATGTGCGCCGCAATTCTCGTCGGCGCGCTCTGCATGCCGGTAGCCTTGTCGACGACGGCGCGGGCAAGCACGATGGCCTCGGCGCAGGAGCGCACGCGCATGAAGGATGCGCTCACCAACGATGCAGCCCTCCCCAGTATTGCCCCGCAGGGCTACGACGTGACCATCGTCGTCTTTTCGGATTACCAGTGCCCTTATTGCCGCAAACTGCACGGGGACCTGAATCAGCTTCTGGCCGCAGATCGCAAGGTGCGTGTGGTATACCGTGACTGGCCGATCTTTGGCGGTGCCTCGCTTGAGGCGGCAAGGGCTGGGATGGCGTCCCGTTACCAGGGCAAGTATGCCGCGTTCAATGATGCGTTGATGAGCGGAGCGGTCAAGATGGACCAGGCGGATATTCGCCAAGCCGCGGTGCGAGCGGGTGTCGACTGGCCGCGCCTGAAGGCGGATCTGGCGCGCAACGCGGCCGTCATCGATGGTGCGCTGCGCAAGACGAACCAGTTGGCCAAGATGATCGGCCTCACCGGAACGCCGGGGCTGGTCATCGGAGACTACCTGATCCCCGGCGCGGTCGACGCTGCCACCTTGCGCGGCACCGTTCAAAAAGCGCGCCAGAACGCCCGGACTGCAGAGACGCGCCGCTGACCGAAGCGAAGGTTGGCACCCGGAAGGGCAGGCGTAGCGATCATCATCACCCCTCCGGCGCGTCTAACGTTGCGGGCGAGGGGGGTAGCGCCGCGTGCTCGTCTTTGAGAGCAGTTCCGGTAAGGCGGCGGCGGCGGGCCTGGGTCATCAGCCAGGCGAGCTTGTCTGCGGCCTGATCGGGTGTCAGGCCGTGGGGCGGGCGGATGTTGGACACGCAGTTGCGCTCTGCATCGGAGCGGCCGATGCGCGGAGCCCAGGTGAGGTAGGCGCCGAGGCTGTCAGGTGAACTGAGGCCGGGGCGCTCGCCGATCAGCACCAGCACCAGGTCCGCCGATAGCAGCGCGCCGATCTCGTCGCCTACCGCAACGCGGCCCTGCCGCACGATACCGATGGGTGCCCAGTTCCAGCCCGTCAGTCGCATCTGCAACGCGCGCACGAGCGCAGGCGCGTGGCTCTCCACGGCAGTGGCGGAAAGTCCGTCGGCGATTACCAGCGCGACATCGCAGGCGGTAGTGCCGCGATCTTTTAGCAGCAGACGTGAAGCTTGGTCGAGGCGGCGGCCGAGGTCGGGGCGGGCGAGATAAGTGGTGCGGTCTCCTGCGCCGGTCGCGAGGAGGAGCGGAGACGGAAACCCGGCCTGCACCAACGTTGCCGCCAGCGCATCGGCGTCCAGCGGGGTCTGCACGGCGTCCCGGGCAAGGGCATGGGCCATCTGGAATTCCAGCATCGGCGCGGTGGGCATGCCCGCCCCGGCGCGGCCCAGGCCGATGCGCGCAGGCGTTGCGCGCCGTAGCCGCGACGAGGGAAGGTCGGGCACGTCGCTCATCGGATCGCCTCGGGCAGCGCGAGCAGGGTCGGCGCGCGGTCGAAATCGACGGGGCGGATGCGGCCGGCGTCGTCCAGCAGGCCCACTGCGCCCAGCCATGCCTCGAATTCGGGCGCAGGGCGCAGGCCCAGCGTATCGCGGGCATACAGCGCGTCGTGGAAGCTGGTGGACTGGTAGCCCAGCATCACGTCGTCGGCGCCGGGTACGCCCATCACGAAGTTGACGCCGGCCACGCCCAGCAGCGTCAGCAGGGTGTCCATGTCGTCCTGATCGGCTTCGGCGTGATTGGTGTAACAGACGTCGCAGCCCATCGGCAGGCCCATCAGCTTGCCGCAGAAGTGGTCCTCCAGCCCGGCGCGGATGATCTGCTTGCCGTCGTATAGGTATTCCGGTCCAATGAAGCCGACCACGGTGTTGACCAGCAGCGGCGCGAATTCGCGCGCCACGGCATAGGCGCGCACTTCCATCGTCTGCTGGTCAACGCCGTGGTGGGCATTGGCCGAAAGCGCCGAGCCTTGCCCGGTTTCGAAGTACATGACGTTCTGGCCCACGGTGCCGCGCTTCAGCGACAGCGCCGCCTCGTGCGCCTCGCGCAGCATGGCCAGATCGATGCCGAAGCTGCGGTTGGCCGCCTCGCTGCCGGCGATCGACTGGAACACGAGGTCGACCGGCGCTCCGCGCTGGATCGCCGCGAGAGTGTTGGTGACGTGGGTGAGCACGCAGGCTTGCGTCGGGATGGCGTGGGCAAGGCGCACCTGATCGAGCATGTGCAGCAGGGTGCAGGCGGCATCCACGCTGTCGCTCGCGGGGTTGATGCCGATCACCGCGTCTCCGCAGCCCATCAGCAGGCCGTCGAGCACGGCGGCGGCAATACCCAGCGGATCATCGGCCGGGTGGTTGGGCTGGAGCCGCACCGCCAGCCGCCCCTTGAGGCCCAGCGTGTTGCGAAAGCGCGTGACGACCTCAATCTTGCGGGCCACGGCGATGAGGTCCTGGTTGCGCATCAGCTTGGAGACGGCGGCCACCATCTCGGGCGTCAGGCCGGGGCTGACAGCGGCGATCAACGCGCCGCTGGTGGTGTCCGCCAGCAACCATTCGCGAAATTTCCCGACCGTGAGGTGCGAGAGCGCGGCGAAGGCGGCAGCGTCATGGCCGTCGAGAATCAGCCGCGTCACTTCGTCCGTTTCATAGGGGACGAGGGCGTCGGTGAGCAGGTCGGCGAGCGGCATGTCGGCCAGCACCATGCGCGCAGCGACGCGTTCGAGGTTGCTGCGCGCCGCCAGCCCGGCAAGAGCGTCACCGGACCGCGCCGGACTGGCCGCTGCAAGCAGGACGGCGAGGCTGGCGAACGTGTGGCGAACGGCGCCAAGGTCGATCCTGTACATCGTTTCAGCTATCCAACAGCAGCGTATCCTCGGATCTGAACGCCAGTGTGACCGGCCCGGTTTCAAACCGGCCCTCGGTCTTGGCACCGATGAGGTGGTCGCGGACGCGGATAGTATAGGCTTTGCGCGCACTCAGGAAGGTGCCGCGCACCGAGATCATCGGTTTAGTGTCTCAGCAAAGCGCGTCGTACAGTTTCGGGGCAAGGTAGAGGCGGTGCGTCGCTCGCGTACAGGCCACATAGAGAAGGTTGATTTGCTGGTCAGCCTCGACGGCCTTGGTTGCATCCTTGAGGCGGCGTGCGGCAAGGTCGGCGGGGTCCTCGAAATCGTCGAGGACGACGACGGTGTCGAATTCGCGCCCCTTGGCCTTGTGCGCGGTGGAGACGATCAGCGCGGCATCGCCCTCGCGTTCGCGGTGCAGCGTGCCTAGGCGCGAGAGAATGCCGGGCAGGCGTTCGCCGTGACGGTCGACGATATCGCGCAGGCGGCGCGCTTCGCCGTCGCCGCGGTCGGCGGCATGGTCGAACAGCGCCCATGATGTGAACCGCGCCACGCCGGGATCCACAACCTGATGATGACGGCGCTGGCGCAGCGCCAGGGCGGAGGAAAGCTGGCGTTGCAGGTCGGTGACGCCGCCGATCAGGTGAAACGGCTGCTCGATGGCTGCAAGACTCTCGAACAGGCGCGCATTGGTGCGGGCGAGGATGGCGGTGCCCGGACGCGGTTGTAGCTTGCCGGCGTAACGCAGGACTTGCGTCTCGCGGTCGGGGTTGCCGTGCAGCTTGTGGCGCGGCGGCGTGGAATTGCGGCGCAGGATGCTGTTGGCGAGTGCGGCGACCTCGGGGCCAAAGCGCCAGCTTTGCGTGAGCGGCAGTTCGGCAGCGTCGAATTCGTCCATGGCGTCTACCGCGCCGCGAAAGCGGTAGATCGACTGGTAGGGATCGCCGACCACGATCGTCGGCAGTGCGGCCTTTTTGGCGATCGAGATCAGCACCGGATTCAGGTCCTGCGCCTCGTCAAGCAGCAGATATTTGAACCCGCCCTCGATCTTGTGCCACAGCTCGAAAGCCTTGAGATAAGTGTCATGGGTGATCGGCAGGTCGTGCTTCTCGAACTTGAGCAGCTTCTTGACGATCTCGCGAGTCATCCCGCGCACGGCCATCCTCTGCGACTTGCTGGTGAGGTCGCAGTGGTCGGGGCGGATTTTCGAGCCGGCGTCGATCAGGAAATTGTCGATCGTGCGCAGGATCGCGGCGCGCACTTGCCAGTCGCTCAGGCCCGGCACCGGATCGATCAGGGAAGTGAAGGCGCGCAGGTGCTCCTGCCGGTAGTGGGGAACCAGTTCTCCCTTGCGGTTGCCGACATCGAGCGCCCGGTGCGCGAAGCTGTGTGCGGTGCGCGTCTGGATGATCGGCGCGAATTTCCGGCCCGCCTCATCGGCGATGGCGCGGTTGAAAGCTAGGTATAGCGCGGGCGCGGTCCAGCGCTTGCCGTAATGGACGAGCGTTGAAGTCTTGCCGCATCCGGCGCCGGCAACGACTTTGATCGTATCGGTGGGCGGCCGGTCGAGAATGGTCTGCTGCTCGGGCGTTGGTATCATCGCCGCCTGATCGCGAGGTGGGAGCGAGACGTCAAGCGGCCTGCATCTGCCCGTACACGGCGGAGATTGTCAGGGCCTGAATGCCTGCCTAAGCTCGGGTTCGAAGAATGCGAGGGCATTGATGGCGATCGGTCGAGATACATTGCGTGCGTTTCTCCCAGCGCATTTCACACCGACACCCGACATATGATCGTGCGCACCGGGATCGGCGAATGACGTTGGAAGCACAGGCAAGAGCAGCGCTCAAATGCGGCAACCTGCCGGCTGCCGCTGCTGCCGCGAAGGCGCTTGCCTTGAACAGCCCGGATCAGGCAGCAGGCTTCTTTCTGCTTGGCGTGGTGGCTGCAGAGGCGGGGCAGATCGCAAAAGCAGTTCCCTTGATCGAAGCCGCCGTGGAACGCGGTCCAAAGGCCGAGCATCTGGCCCAGCTTGCAAGGCTGCTTATTCTCCTGCGGCGTGATGGCGAGGCTGCCGATGCCGCGCGCCGGGCCATGGAACTTTCGCCCGCTGACGCGCTGACGCTGGATACCATCGGATGCGTTCTGGCCCGTCTGGGCGATCACGAGGCGTCGGTCATTCCATTTGGTGCAGCGGTGGCGGCTGAGCCGGACAATCTGGATTATCGCTACAATCTGGCGGCGGCCAGCGGCTTTACCGGCCGGGTAGCGGATGCGCGTGCGCATTATGAGACCATCCTGGCCAAGGAGCCCGGGGATGCGCGTGTTCACTATGCGCTCGCCATTCTTTCCCGGCAGACGGCGCATGCCAACCATGTGCCGCGACTGGAAACGGCTTTGGCCGGTGCGCGCAGGCCCGAGGACGCGCTGCGCATCCGCTATGCCCTGGCAAAGGAACTGGAGGACGTTGGCAATACCGCCGGGGCCTTCCAGCACCTGTCTGCCGCCAATGCCGCGCATAAGCAGGCGATCCGTTATGATTTCGCGCAGGACGCTGCGATATTCGACGGGATCGAGGCAATATTCGGCAACTCCGCCACTGCCCTTGCTACCGGGGCCGAAACGGTAAGCGCAGCGCCCATCTTCGTGGTGGGGATGCCCCGTACCGGCACCACTTTGGTAGATCGCATCTTGTCCTCACACCGTGATGTCGAGGCGGCGGGGGAGCTTCAGGCCATGGCGCTTGCAGTAAAACAACTGGCGGGCACGCCATCGCGCAGTGTCATCGACCCCGCTACGATCGCGGCGAGCGCAGATGCCGATCCCGCCATGATTGGGGAGGCCTATCTGGCGCGCGCTGCCCACCACCGGCGCAGCGATAAGGTGCGGTTTACGGATAAGTTGCCGGCCAACTTCCTGTACATTGGCCACATTGCGCGGGCTTTGCCCGACGCGCGGATCGTCTGCCTGCGCCGGGGCCCCATGGATACGGTCTGGAGCAACTACAAAAACCTCTTCGCCAGCCAGTCCGCTTATTACGCCTATTCCTACGACCTCATGGATACGGCCCGTTACTATGCCCGCTTCAACCGGCTGATGGCCTTGTGGGAGAAGGTTTTCCCCGGCCGGGTGTTGCAACTGTCTTATGAAACGTTGGTCGCCGACCAAGAGGGCCAGACGCGGGGCCTGCTGGAGCATTGCGGGTTGGAGTGGGACGAAGCGTGCCTGTCGTTTCATGAAAACAGCGCGGCTGTGGCAACGCCCAGTGCGGCGCAGGTTCGCCGGCCGATCAACGCCGATGGCGTGGGGAAATGGCGGTCTTATCAAGAGGCACTGGAGCCGGTGCGGGCCTGGCTGCAGGCACAGGGCATCGAGACCGACTAGCAGCGTCTTGCATAACGGAAGAGAGGCGCTTTCCCTTTGTCGGGAGAGCGCCTCTCTTATTTGCAGGTATCAGTACTTGAAGCGGGCTTCGACGCCGAACGTACGCGGGTTTACGATCGTTTGGCGGTAGTAACGCACGGCAACACCGTCGTTCACGCCGATGCGTGAACGATCCTGGCCAACCGAAGCCACCGCGTACTTGTCGAAGATATTGTTTGCGAACAGGGTGATGCTGTACTTGTCGGTTTCATAGGAAAGCGCGGCGCGGTGCAGCACGTAACTTGGGACCTTGACGCCATAGCCCCGGTCCCAGCCCAGCCGTGACACCAGATTGCCGCGGTAGGTTGTGGTCCAGTTGGCGATCAGGTTCCCGTCCATCATCGGTATGGTGTAGGTGGCGCCGAGGCTGCCGGAGTTCTTCGCCGAGCCGGGGAGGCGATCGCCGTCCAGCGCGTCGAGTTGGGTGAACTTCGGCCGTCCGTCGTAGTTGTTCGGGGTGGTGCGGACGGTGATGATGCCGGGCACATCCTCGGTCAGCTTGGCATCGGTGTAGGAATATGTCCCTTGGATCGACAGCTGGGGAATGGGCTTGAACTGGAACGAAGTTTCGAAGCCCTGGGATTTGGCTGCGCCGCCGTTCACGGTGATCCCGGTCACGCCATAGAACGTCGCGGAATCGACCTGGATGCCCTCCCATTTGATATGGAATACATCGAAGTTGAAGGTCAGTTTGCGATCGAACAGCTGCATACGCATGCCGATTTCGGCATTTTTTGTCTTGTCCGGGCCATATTGAATTTCGTTCGGCAACGCGCAGGCGTTCTGCTGGTTGGCCGGCACCGGATCGGGGCAGGGCGCTACGCGGTTCGGGCCGCCGATGCGATAGCCTTTGCTGTAGGTGGCGTAGAACATCAGGTCAGGCGTAAAGTTATACGAGGTATTGAACTTCCAAACCCAGCCGTCCTGCTTCGCCTTGCCGCCCGACGGAGTGAGGTCGTAAGGGCTGAGCGGATCGCCCAGCAGTGGAAGAACAAGAGCGCCCTGGACGGTAGAAGTATACTTGAAATACCGCGCGCCGCCGGTGACCTGCCACTGCGGCGTGACGCGGAAGGTGCCTTCGCCGAAGATGGCCTTTTCCGTCACCTTGGACTTGGTGTAGCTGACGTATTCGAGGTCCTCGGGGTTGTTTGGAACACCGTAAAAATCCGAAAGGCCCGGGACGTGTTCGGCATAGTCGTTGTGGTATTTCTGTTCGTTGTAGAAGCCGCCCAGAACCCAGCTGAACGGGCCGCCGTGGCGTGAAACCAGGCGAACTTCCTGGTTGAACTGCTTGCGACGGTTGTCAGTTTCGTTCCAGCTCGAAAACGCCGGGAACAGTTCGTAGTCGTAGTCCAGGTCTAGCAGCAGGTCGGTGTTGTCCGTCTGCGAACGCCCCCGGACGTTGGTATAGGCGCTTGTCGAGACGAGGTCTGCGATATCCGCGATGTTCGCGTTGATTTCCATGCTGGCAAGGTGAGCGCGGCGGTTGACCGGCTCGGCATAGCGGCTGGCGTTTTCGTACTTGCCCGTCCCCAGCACGCCGGCGCTGTTGGACTGGGCGCCATCGGTCTTTGTCCGCTGGAAGGCGTAAGTGAAGATTACCTTGAGGTCTTCGGTTGTCTGGACGAGCAGCTGGTTGCGCGTGGTGAAGGTCTTCTCGAAGTTGAGATCCTCGCGCTTGTGCAGGTTGGCGGTGTAGTCCGCGCCGGTCGGACGATCGGTGCCGCTGGGTTGGGGCAAGGATACGCCGGGCTCGTTGATGAGCAGCGGATAATCGATGAAACCGGGATCGTAGTAATAGCCGGTGGCGGACCGGAAGGCGATGTGATCCTTCACGATCGGAATGTTGATCATCCCGTCGACCTGATAGCCGGGCTTGCTGCCATGGTCCTTGCTGTAGAAGCGGCCATGCATTTCGCCTTCGTATTCATCCACGTTCGGGCGGTTCGGGATATAACGGATCGCGCCTGCCAGCGTGCCGAGGCCGTAGAGCGTACCTTGCGGACCGAGCAGCGTTTCCACGCGTGCGATGTCGAGCAGCTTGAAGTCGTAGTAGAGTGGAACTTCGCCCAGATAGACGCCAAGGGAGTCGTCGTAGCTGGCGCCATTGGAGCCCACGTCGGAAGCGTTCAGGCCGCGCAGCACGATCGATCCGGTTGAGCCCGGCCCTGTGTCCGAAATCGTCATACCGGGGGTGAAGTCGGCGAGATCGCGCACATCGTCGATCCGCTGGCGAGCGAGTTCCTCGGAACCGATTGCCTGGATGTTGATCGGCGCATCCATGATCGTCGTCGTACGGCGGGTGCCGGTCACGACGATGGCATTGCCGTCATCGGAGACTGCGGCGTCCTGCGCCATAGCGGGCGTTACGAATGCTGTGCCCGTAAACACGGTTGCCGATAACAGCCCCGCTCTCAGTTTTGCGCGATATGACATATGCTTCCCCGTTCATGGTTAAGATTTTTGCCGCGCCTTGGACTGCTCCTGCCAGAAGCCGAGGGGCGTTCTTTGCTTTTATCGATGCGCCGGCCACCGCTTGACGGATGTTTTGCAGACGCACTTCTTGCTCTCGACGTTCTCGGGAACTCGTCGAGGTAGTTGCTCCATTATTGATTTCGAATGTCCGCTGCGGATCAGTGGGCGGCGGACGCGTTACGCATTTGCCTGATCCTTGCGATCAGGGGTTGGAACGGGAACATGAACTGTTCCAGGATCGACAGCCTCCTGCACTCGTCCTGCCCGACAACAGCCGCTTCGCCTTCGCGGTAGGTGCCGAAAACACGGTCGAGGAAGATCAGCGAATTACCGTAGTTGCAGCGGGTGCTTTCGTAATCCGTTGAATGATGCAGGCTGTGATGGCGGATCGTCGTGAAGAAGAACGAATAGAACTTGGGCGGATCGGCGCGAACATTGGCGTGGGCGAAAGTGGAGACCACCCCAAGGACGTTGAATGCGCAGAACTTGGCCGAAAGCGGAAGATCGAACAGCGCCAATACGCTGAGGCTGATAAGGAACAACTCGATCGGATTGCCCACCGCGCCCTTCGCGGCATTCAGCTGCGTGATGTGATGATGCGGGGCGTGGGTCAGCCAGAACGGGGTCCAGTTATGCATCAGGCGGTGCATCCAGTACTGGCCGAACTCGATGACGAAAATCACGAGCGCGACTTGCACGATGAACGGCAGATGCATCGCCCATTGAGTAGTGATGCCCAGCGATGTCTTGAATGCAAGCAGCGGATCTTCTGCCAGCGTGGTCGAAACCCAGGAAATCACGGTGGAACTCAAAACCACGTAAAACAGGTCCGTCGCGAATTCGCGCTTGTTCATGCGCCAACCCGGATGCCGTTCATGGACCAGTTCAAGTCCAAGCACGATCAGGGTGGTAAGCGAAGAGGCCAGGATGATGGACCAGCCATTGTCGACCCAGGACTTCGGTGCATAGGCCCAGAACAGTATGACGGCCGCCACGAAGGCAGGCGGGACCAGATGGAACAGGCGGTCCTTCAGGGAGCCGTCGGTCTGGGCGGCCGCAATATGCAGGCGTGAGGAACTGTACGCAGACGCGGGATTTGCGTTGGAGTTAGCAGCGCCGGTGACTGATTGCTCGTCACTCGAAAGAACCGCCTTGTCGACCGTCAGTTGTTCCATCGAAAATCCCTCATCCAAACCGGCGAAGCGGTTTGCCGTTACAGATTTCCTTTCCCTGTTGTCATCGCTCTGATCGGCGACATGGCATACGGTATGGATATTACCTTTCTCGTCAAGAGTATTATTGTCACGAGAATGCCTTTTGACCATGAGGCGCTGAAGGTGTGGGAAAACTGCCATCTGTTCGCCGCTGCAAGGGCGTTTTGCGGCACGCGATTTTTTCACTTCGGCGAACGAGATCGCAGGCGTGGTAATAAATCCGGCGGCCTCATCGCCGCCGACTCGTCGCTACCTCAGGTATAGCGATAGGGGTTCTTGTCGATCGTCGTGGTCCCGCGCGTCTGGTTGCACAGGAAAACCGTACCGGTGAAATAGATGCCGGGCTCGGTGATCGTCTGAGCCATGGCAAACGCATCGCGAAGTTGCTGGACCGTCATCTCCACGGGGGCCTCGTCAGGCTGGTAGGTCATGCCATAGGCATAGTCCTGACCATCCTTGCTGATCTCTACATGGCAGCCCATCACATGGCTTACCGGATGCGTATCACAGAACGCGATCAGCCGTTTCATGCTGTCGAACCAAGGCTGCCAGAAACTGATGTAGCAGCGCCCGCGGTAGAACATGTCCCCGGTGTAGAGGATCTGGGTGTAGCTGTCGTAGTAGGCGAATTCCGAAACGACATGGCCGGGCGATCCCCAGATCAGGATTTCGCGCCCGCCCAGATCCAGCGTTACCCGCTCTTCCGGGAAATTGGTCATGCCCCAGAAGCCGACCATCTCATCATGCGTAAGCCCCATGTAGCGGGTATTCGGGCGATCCGCGAACTGGTTGGTCGCTGCGTAATGGTCGGCATGGAGGTGGCTGAACGCGACCAGCAGTTCCAGGCTGGCGGGATCGCGGCCGTTGCGCGCGCACCATTCGGCGATGCACTGGTCCACGGTGCCGCGCAGGTCCCAGTCGTTACGCAGTTGCACGAAGCCTTCGTCGAGCAGCAGTACGCGGTCGTTGCCGAAATAGAGCGGCGCGAAGGGCGCCTCGTAGCTGTACCCCTTGTTCTGGCGCAGGATCGCCGTATGCGGGTTGTACCAATGAACCTGTACCGGCGGATCGGTGTTGTCCATGCACGACGAGGAACCGCAAATCCACCGCTTGGGGAAGCTGCCGGGTGCCGGGACGTTGCTTGTGAAATCGACAGGGGCCGGGCGGACCGCGGCGGATGCCGCTTCGGTCAGGCCGGCAAGCGCGGCCCCGGTCAGCGGGATTGCGGCGACCGCCGCGTTGTAGCTCAGGAATGCGCGGCGATCCACGACTGCTCTCCTTATCGTCAGAAGAGACGCGGGGGATTGATGTTCGGTACGCCCTCGGGCCAGACCTGCGTTCGCTGGTCGGGACTGACGCCGTTGAAAAGCGCGAAGTCGGGGCGGATCAGCATCATGTCCTTGCCTTGCACCTCGCGGGCATACTGGAGAGCCTCGTCGATCAGTGCAGGCACCATTTCCAGCACACGCTCGTAGGGTTTGTAAGTGGCGAAGCGCGGATAGTATTTTCCGGGCACGAACATCATTTCGACGTGGCCGCCAAGGAGCCATTTCACCCCGTGCTTGCCTGCGAATGCCTTCAAACGCTCAAGCGATGCAACAAAATCGCCATCGTTGCCGATGTTGATCTTGCCGGGGAACAGCAGGTCGCCGGTGAAGAGGAACTGGCAATAGGGATCGTAGAAAGTCACACCGTCCTTGTGCGTGCCGGGTGTCGGGACAACCTCGATTACCCGGTCACCAAGGTCGATTTTGCCGGTGCCCGAGGGCCAACTGCCCTGCAGTCCGTAGAAGCGCTGCATCACGGCCAAAGGTTTTGGCACGATGGTGGTTTCCGCCCGCCCGGCGAACTGCACCAACCCCTGATTTTGCGCAATGTCTTCGCCAGATGTCAGGGCAACGGTCAGGGGAACCTTGCTGCGGCCACGCGCCTGCCCCCAGCGGGTGATGATGGCGTCGACCGTCTCTCGCAGCGGGTAATGGGCCGGCGTGGGGGTAGCGCCGGTGTCTATCAACAAGGCGCCCTTGTTGCCGAACAACAGGTAAGTGAACGGCGCTTCCCAGTGTACGCAGACATTCTGGCGCAGCACGAAGGTGTCTTCGTTGTACTGCACGACCTGAACACGCGGATCGCGGTTTCTGGCGGCCACGTTGGAGCCGTAAGTCCATCGGAAGCCCAGGTTGCCGGGTGCGGGGCCGTCACAGGCGTAATCGTGAGCCACCGGCGCCTTACGGTGCAGAGGCACAGCGCTGTCGGTGTTGCGTACGCCCGGCGGGTTGTAGCCCAGTTCGGGATTGCCGTTCGGATATGCCCGTCCCGTGGCGGACTGAGGATTACCGGATAATGCTGGATTATAGACCGAACCCTGCGCCACAGAATTCTCCAAATCGACTTCGAGCGGCAAAATTCCGCTCGAACCACCAGAACGATATCGATATTACAGATTTGCGCAATGGTAATATTACGGATTTGGCATGGCACTGTGGATCGGCGCATTCCGCTCATCCCATGGCGGCTGTCATAATCGTCGGACATGATATAGGGGATGGCCTGATACCCGTGCACGGAACCGGCGCAGCATCGCAGCGATCTGCCCGCGTCCTACCGGTTCACCGGGATGGACGAACGTTTTTGCACTGTAGGATATAGTGATGATGGTTGAGAGGGACGCAGCTTGAGCACCGACCCCGGCAGTCTTGCCCGGCTCAGTATGAGCCTTCCAGCCGAGCTGTTTCGCCAATTGGACGTCATGGTCGAAGAACGCGGGCTGCCTTCCCGTTCGCAGCTTATTGCCGAACTGATCCGCCATGCCCTTGCCGAGCATGAGGCGCAGACACGTCCCGAAGAGATGCTCGCAGGCACGATCACGCTGGTCTACCGGGGAGACCGGGGTAGGGTTCGCCAGCAGCTCGCCGAGAGTCAGGCCGAGTATCTGAAGGAAGTCATCTCGTCCCAGCACGTCTTTCTTGAAGATGACCAGTCGCTTGAAGTTTTGCTGGTGCAGGGGCCGGCAACCCGGTTGAAAGACTTGTGTGACGCACTGCGCAGCATTCGCGGCGTGCATCAGCTTCAGCTTGTTACCACCACCGCGCTGCTGCCGCCGCTCCACGAGCAGGAAGGCCGTGAGCACGAAGATGCCGTGCGCCCCCGAAGGCAGCAACCCAAGAATGAAATCGCTGCATGACCGGACGCCGGGTTCTCGCGGGGCCGGAACCGATCTTGCCGATGTGATTGCAGAGATATCGTCCTCGCGCCTTGTGTCGATGGGGATTGGCTCTGCAACGGGCATAACGCCCGTTCAGTATTACAGACTCATAAGGTCGTAATATTTTCTGATGGACAACCTTTCAAATCGCGGCGATGCTGCATTGCGAAAGGGGACCCGAGTCATGATCGTATCGATCCGTAGAATAGCCAAGGTCGCAATGATGGCCGGAGCGCTTTTCACCGCCGGTTGCTCGCAGACATCCGGCGATGCCTCGGCAAAGCGCACCGAATTCAATATCGGATGGTCGATCTATGCCGGGTGGATGCCCTGGCCCTACGCCCAGCAGGCGGGGATCGTGAAGAAGTGGGCCGACAAGTACGGCATCAAGATCAACATCGTTCAGGTCAACGACTACGTCGAATCGGTCAATCAATACACTGCCGGCAAGCTCGACGGTGTAACGGTTGCCAACATGGATGCGCTGACGATTCCTGCCGCTGGCGGCAAGGATACCAGCGCCATCATCGTCGGCGATTATTCGAACGGTAACGACGGTATCCTGATGAAGGGCGCGGGCGACCTGAAGGCCATCAAGGGCAAGCAGGTCAACCTCGTCGAGCTTTCGGTCTCCCACTATCTGCTTGCCCGCGGCCTGAGTTCGGTCGGCCTGTCGATGAGCGACGTCAGGACGATGAATACCGGCGATGCAGATATCGTCGGCGCTTTCGCAAGCGCGGACGTTACCGCAGCGGTTGCCTGGAATCCGCAGCTTTCCACTATGAAGGCCCAGCCCGGCGCGAAGGAAGTGTTCAGCTCCGCAGACATTCCGGGCGAAATTCTTGACCTGCTGGTGGTCGATACCGCCACGCTCAAGGCCAATCCCAATCTGGGCAAGGCGCTTGCCGGCATCTGGTACGATACCGTGGCGCTGATGAAGCGTCAGGATGCCGAAGGCAAGGCTGCCCGCGCGGGGATGGCCAAGCTGGCAGGTGCAACGCCTGAGGCTTTCGACAGCCAGCTCACCACTACGTACCTTTACGCCGACCCCAAGGCGGCGGTGGCGGCCACCGCCGCCCCGGCACTGGTGACCACGATGACGCGCGTGCGCGACTTCAGCTTCTCCAAGGGTCTGTTCAAGGGCGCCGCCTCGGCCGACGCGGTGGGCATTTCGTTCCCGGGCGGCAAGACGCTCGGCGATCCCCAGCATGTGACCCTGCGCTTCGACGAAAGCTACATGAAGCTGGCGGCCGACGGAAAGCTCTGACCGCTGTAACCCCGCTTCCTAGAAATGGAATGACGATATGCGTTGGGTGAATCGTCAAATCGGGCGAGGCGACCGTGTGATGCTCGGCGCGTTGCCGATCCTGGTCCTGGCGGTGCTTTACATCGTCATGGCTGCAAGTCGCCACGCCGCGAACCCGGCAGACAAGATCCTGCCGCTGCCGGGTAGTATGGCACAGAGCATGGCCGCGCTGATCTTCCAGCCGGACCAGCTTACCGGACAATTGCTGTTCTGGGCGGACACGCTGGCGAGCCTGCAGCGGTTGGGCATCGGCTTGGGTATATCCACGGTGCTGGCGATCGTGACTGGCCTTGCCCTCGGCGCCTTGCCGCCGGTGCGCGCCACTCTGGGGCCGCTGGTGACGGGCATTGCCGTCATCCCGCCAATCGCCCTGCTGCCCATCTTGTTCATCGCGCTGGGGCTGGGTGAGACAGCCAAGGTTGCCCTGATCGTCGTGGGTATCGCGCCGGTCATGATCCGCGACATCGCGGCCCACGTGGCGGCTCTGCCAAGAGAGCAGATCATCAAGGCGCAGACCCTAGGGGCGAGTAGCTGGCAGGTTATCATCCGCGTGGCGCTGCCTCAGGCCATGCCGCGACTTCTTCAGGCGATGCGCCTGTCACTTGGCCCGGCATGGGTTTTCCTGATCTCGGCGGAGGCGATCGCTTCCGATGTCGGCCTTGGATACCGGATTTTCCTCGTTCGGCGCTACCTCTCGATGGACGTGATCCTTCCTTACGTCGCCTGGATTGCGATCCTGGCGATCGTCATGGACGTAACGCTGAATTTCCTGAGCCAGCGGCTATTCCCCTGGGCGCATGGAGAAAGCCATTGAGCACTCTACTCAGCCTTCGCGACGTGTGGGTCGAATACGGCGACAGGATCATTATCGAGAAACTCGATCTCGATATCGAGGCCGGGTCCTTCGTCTCGATCATCGGACCGTCAGGCGCGGGCAAGAGCAGCTTTTTGCGCCTGATCCTCGGGCAGGAAGCGCCGACGCGCGGCACCATCCTGCTCGACGGGGCGCCGCTGATACCGGAATGCGGGCCCGATCGAGGCGTCGTTTTTCAGCGCTACTCGGTGTTTCCGCACCTCTCGGCGCTGCGGAACACGATCCTCGGCATGGAATGCGCGCAGGCCCCGCTTACCGGGCGCCTGTTCGGCGCCGCGCGCCGCGCCGCCAAGGATGAAGCGGCGGCTATGCTTACGGCGGTGGGGCTGGGCGACAGCATGCACCTTTTTCCCGCGCAGATGTCAGGCGGCATGCAGCAGCGCCTCGCGATTGCCCAAGCGCTTGTGAAGCGGCCCCGTATCCTGCTGCTGGACGAGCCGTTCGGTGCGCTCGATCCCGGTATCCGGGCCGATATGCATGCGCTTATCCGCGGTTTGTGGCGCGACTATTCACTGACCATCATCATGGTGACGCACGACATTCGCGAGGCGTTCACTCTGGGAACCCGTGTGTTGGCGCTCGACAAGCGCCGTCACGACCCACACGCCCCCCACCGTTTCGGCGCTACCGTAGTCTACGATCTGCCCATGCGTGATCGAACTGAAAATTCTCTCGACAACCAAGCAGTATTACCATTGACTGAATAGGTAATAATTGAGAGACCCTCTCCATGAGCTCCGAATCCGCAAGCCTTGCCAGGCTCAGCATGAGTCTCCCGGCAGACCTCTTCCGACAGCTCGACACGATGGTGGCGGAACGCGGCCTGCCTTCTCGTTCCCAGCTCATCGCCGAGCTGATCCGCCATGCGCTTGCCGAGCATGAATCGCTTACCCGTCCGGACGAGATGCTCGCCGGCACGATTACCCTGGTTTACCGCAGCGAGCGCGGCCGCGTTCGCCACCTGCTGTCGCAGACACAGGCCACGTATCTCAAGGAGGTCATCTCCTCTCAGCATGTCGTGCTGGAGGATGACCAGTCCCTCGAAGTCCTGCTTGTCCAGGGGCCAGCCGTAAGGCTGAAGGAACTGTGCGACGCTATCAGGCGGGTGCGCGGCGTTCAGCAGCTTGAGCTTGTAACCACGACTTCGCTCCTGCCGCCTCTACACGAACAGGAAGCCGGCACCTCCAAACCGATCGGAGTGATTTGATGACCGATACTCTGGCGAACCCGCTTGCTGCCCGCGATCACGCGCGGGGCATGAAAGGCACTGTTACCGAGAGCATGCCGATCCTGCCTCCGGTGGCGCAGGACCTGCCGCCCGAAGTCGCAGCGGCCGACCTGCTGTGGGAAGAAACGATCGCTGCCGGCGGCTATGCCACGCGCCGGCTATCGCGCGGCGCCCGCCTGCGGCTGATCGACGTTAAGGGCGATGCCTGCGCGTCGCTGCTCGTCTTCAATGCGGAAATGCCGGCCGAAAGGCTCAACGTGGCGGATACCGTCAAGGTTCAGTGGAACGCCTATCTTGGCGCCGGCAAGCTGCTGCTGTCGGACATGGGCCGCGTTATGCTCAGCATCCTGGAGGACGACGCGGGTACACATGACACGTTCTGCGGCACGTCCAACGCCGCGACCAATGCGGCGAAATACGGCGACGGCAGCAATAGCGGCAATTATCCCAGCGGGCGCGATCGCTTCCTGCTGGGCGCCGCCAAGCACGGCCTGGGCCGCCGCGACGTTCATCCTTGCGTGACTTTGTTCAAGGGCGCCCGGATCGAGGCTGACGGCACGATCACGCCGCAGATCGGACCGTTTGCCCCCGGGCGCAGCGTGGTGCTGCGCGCGGAAATGGACGTCATCGTAGTGATCGCGAACTGCCCGCACGTCCTCGACCCGCGTGAAGACTGGACAGTGACGCCGCTGCGGGCCTCGGCCTGGCGCGGTGCGGTGACACCGGAAGACGATCCGATCCGCACTGCCACGCCGGAAGGGCTGCGCGCCTTCCAGAACGCCGAAGACTACTTCCGTCGCTGAATAAGGACAGGCTTCAATGACCGCCGATCCCCATCTGTCCAGCCTTGCCGGCGCCGTGATCCACGACGTGGTCGTACCCGCGCGCGCGCCGTGGCTGCACCACATCGCTGCCGGCCAGACACTTCGTATCGTCGATCTCGAAGGTAACCAAGCCGTCGATTTCCTGATCTATTCCGCCGAAGACGATGCCGAGCGTTACAGCGCTCAGGACACCGTTTCCGCTCAGGGCAACCTGTTCCTGCGTGCTGGAACAAAATTGCTGTCCAACGAGGGGCGGCCGATGATGACCATCGCGGCGACTTCGGTCGATTATCACGACACTATCGGCGGCGCCTGTTCGTGCGAATCCAATACCTTGCGCTACGGACATCACACCAAGGCTGAACATGCCTGCGTAGAGAACTTCCTCGAAGCCAATCTCACCGAGGGCCGGGGCAAGCGGGACATCGTCTCCAACATCAACTTCTTCATGAACGTACCGGTAGAGTCGGACGGGTCGCTGGGCATCGTCGACGGTATTTCCGCGCCGGGCCTGACTGTTGACCTGCGGGCGGAAATGGACGTCGTCGTCGTCGTTTCCAACTGCCCGCAGGTCAACAACCCCTGCAACGGTTTCAATCCCACGCCCGTGCGCATGATCGTTACCGCCGCATGAGCTTCGACACCGTTCTGATCGCGAACCGGGGCGCGATCGCTACCCGCATCATCCGCACCCTGCGGCGCATGGGCCTCAAATCCGTTGCCGTTTATTCCGAGGCAGACGAGGGCTCGAACCACGTTTCCGAGGCGGATGAGGCTGTCTGCATCGGCGGCGCGCGGGCATCCGATAGCTACCTGAACATCGCTGCGATCCTTGAGGCTGCTCGCAAGACGGGCGCTGGGGCGATCCATCCGGGTTATGGCTTCCTGGCAGAGAATGTCGAATTCGCCGAAGCCTGCGCGGCAGCCGGCATCGTATTCGTCGGGCCCACTACGCAGAACATTCGCACTTTCGGTTTGAAGCATAGCGCCCGCGCGCTGGCCGCTGCCCACGACGTTCCGCTGGCGCCGGGCACTGGCCTGCTCACAGACGAGGATGAAGCGGTGTTGGCCGCGCGCCAGATCGGCTTCCCCGTGATGCTGAAGGCAACGGCGGGCGGCGGCGGCATCGGTATGCGCGTGTGCGAGGACGAGGAAGCCCTGCGCGAAGGGTTCGCCGCCGTGGCGCGGCAGGGCCAGAGCAATTTCGGCGATGCCAGCGTCTTCCTTGAAAGCTACATCAGGCGTGCGCGTCACATCGAGGTCCAGCTTTTCGGTGACGGCGAGGGCCGGGTCATGGCGCTCGGCGAACGCGATTGCTCGCTGCAGCGGCGTAACCAGAAGGTCGTTGAGGAAGCACCCGCGCCGCTCCTGCCAGAAAGCGTGCGGGCACAGCTGATCGGCGCGGCAGTCCGGCTTGGCGAAGCGGCGCAGTACCGTTCGGCGGGAACGGTGGAGTTCCTCTACGATGCCGACCGGGAGCAGTTCTTCTTCCTTGAGATGAACACCCGCCTGCAGGTGGAGCACGGCGTCACCGAGGCGGTGATGGGCATCGATCTGGTCGAATGGATGGTGCGCGGGGCTGCCGGCGACTTCGCTTTCCTCGACCATGAAGCGCCTACCCCGCAAGGCCATTCTGTGCAGATGCGCCTTTACGCCGAAGACCCGTCGCTCGACTATCGTCCGACCTCGGGCACGCTGACTGCATTGGAATTTCCGTCCGACATCCGCGTCGAGACATGGTGCACTTCGGGCAGCACGGTCAGCGCCTGGTACGATCCCATGCTGGCAAAGCTGATCGTCCACGCGCCCACCCGGGCCGAGGCGGTCGAGGCCGCTCAGGCAGCGCTGGACAGGAGCCGGGCGGACGGCATCGAAACGAACCTGCGCTGGCTGCGCGACGTGGTGCGCTCTCCGGCATTCGTCAGCGGCGAGGTTTCGACCCGCGTGCTGGACGCCATTGCCTACGAACCTCGCTCGATCCGCGTGGTGAGCGGGGGGACCGCGACCACTGTGCAGGACTGGCCGGGCCGCCAGAAGCTCTGGGCCGTCGGGGTGCCGCCATCGGGGCCGATGGACGATCAGTCGTTCCGCCTGGGCAACCGGCTGCTCGGCAATCCGGAAGGAGCGGCAGGGCTGGAAGCGACCGTGACGGGGCCGACGCTGGCCTTCGTGGCGCCTGCGCGGATATGTATCATGGGCGCCGATTTCGGCGCCACGCTCGACGGCGCGCCGGTTTTGCGCGGCGTTCCCATCGATGTCGGCGCCGGGCAGACGCTGGCCATGGGCCGTGCCTCGACAGGGGGTATGCGCGGGTATGTGCTCTTTGCAGGCGGTCTCGACATCGCGCCTTATCTGGGTAGCCGCAGCACCTTCGAACTGGGCCAGTTCGGCGGCCATGCCGCGCGCCGACTGCTGGCAGGCGATACGCTGCATCTGGGCGGAGAGGGAACCGACGAAGCCCTGCCTTCGGTTGCCTTGCCGGAAATCTCGACTGACTGGACCTTGCGCGTTCTTTATGGCCCGCATGGCGCACCGGACTTCTTCACGGATGACGATGTCCAGTCGTTCCTCGCCGCCGAATGGCGCGTCCACTACAACAGTAATCGCACGGGTGTGCGCCTGATCGGCCCCAAGCCGCGCTGGGCACGCACGGATGGCGGAGAGGCGGGCCTGCACCCCTCCAACATTCACGACAATCCTTATGCAATCGGCGCCGTCGATTTCACTGGCGACATGCCGATTATCCTGGGCCCCGATGGTCCCTCGCTGGGCGGTTTCGTCTGTCCCTTCGTGGTGATCGCTGCCGACCGCTGGAAAATCGGGCAGCTGACCCCCGGCGACCGGCTGCGTTTCGCGCCCGTGGGCATAGCGGATGCGACCGAAGCGGATGCGGCGCAGCGAAAGCTCGTCGGCTCCGGCGCCGTGCCCGCGCCGACCCAGGCGCGCGCGGTGGAAACGCTGTCGCCCATTCTGGCCGAGATAGCGGAGGGGCCCGGCCGGCCGCGCACCGTCTATCGCCAGCAGGGCGACCGGAACATCCTGGTCGAATACGGGCCGATCGTACTCGATATCGAACTGCGCATCCGCGTTCAGGCCCTGATGACGGAGCTGGAGCGGCTGGCTCTGCCGGGCATCATCGACATCGTGCCCGGCATCCGCTCGCTGCAGTTGCACTTCGATGGCCAAGCGATGGACCCGCGATCTGCCCTGGCAACGCTTATGGGCGCCGAGGAGCGACTGGGCGATCTCGAGGACTTCACGATCCCCTCGCGCATCGTGCACCTGCCGCTAAGCTGGCGAGATCCGGCGACGATCGAGACGATCGAGAAATATATGGCGACCGTGCGCGACGATGCGCCGTGGTGCCCGGACAACATCGAGTTCATCCGCCGTATCAACGGGCTGGACGATGCCGCCGCCGTGGAGAATCTGATCTTCGAGGCGAACTATCTCGTTCTGGGTCTGGGCGACGTCTATCTCGGGGCGCCGGTGGCGACCCCGGTCGATCCCAGGCACCGCCTTGTCACCACCAAGTACAACCCGGCCCGTACCTGGACGCCGCCCAATGTCGTGGGCATCGGCGGCGCTTATATGTGCATCTACGGCATGGAAGGGCCCGGCGGTTACCAGCTGTTCGGCCGGACCATCCAGGTCTGGAATACGTACCGGCAGACGGATGCCTTCACGGAAGGCAAGCCATGGCTGCTGCGTTTCTTCGACCAAATCCGTTTCTATGCGGTGAGCGCCGAGGAACTTGCCGACTGGCGCCGCGAATTTCCGGCCGGGCGCCGTTCGTTACGCATCGAACCGTCCGAATTCCGCCTTGCCGACTACCGCGCCTTTCTGGCCGAAAACGCACAAGGCATCGGCCAATTTCAGGAACGGCGACAGGCCGCCTTCGATGAGGAGCGCGCCGAATGGCAGCGGCGCGGCGAGTTCGACCATGCGGCCGATCTGGGCGAGATCGATGTGCCGGAGGAGGCCGCGATCGACCTTCCCGATGGATCGGACCTGGTCGAAGCGCCCTACGGGGGCAGTGTCACGCGGCTGCTTGTCGCCGCTGGTGACGAAGTGGAGGCAGGCGACAAGATCGCAGTCATAGAGGCGATGAAGATGGAAACTTCGGTTGAAAGCCCCGGCAAGGGCACGGTTGCGGCACTCTACATGCGCGAAGGGCAGTCGTTGCAACCCGGCGCGCCAATGCTGGCGCTGAGGCGGCACGCATGACCGGGCTGGACCCTGCGCTCAAGCGCCTCAGCGCGGCCGGGATCGCCGCATCCGTCAATGCAGGACGGACCAGCGCCGTCGCCATAGCCGAGGATACTCTGGCCCGCGCCGCCGCCTATGACGCTGTCCAGCCGCAGATATGGATCAGCCGGGCGCCGCGCGAGGACCTCCTTGCCGCCGCCCGCGCCATCGATGCCCGTGTTGCCGCCGGCGAAACCCTGCCGCTGGCGGGCGTACCCTTCGCAGTGAAAGACAATATCGACGTTGCGGGCTTCGAGACGACAGCTGCCTGCCCCGCCTTCGCTTATCGCCCCGAGGGCTCAGCCGGGGTCATCGAACGCCTCCTGGCTGCCGGAGCGCTGTGCATCGGCAAGACCAACCTCGACCAGTTCGCCACCGGGCTGAACGGTTCGCGCAGTCCATACGGCATCCCCCGTAATGCCTCCAACCTTGCCTATGTAAGCGGGGGATCGAGTTCGGGATCGTCCGTCGCGGTCGCCGCCGGGGTCGTGGCTTTTGCGCTAGGCACCGATACCGCCGGTTCGGGCCGCGTGCCTGCTGCTTTCAACCATCTGATCGGCTTCAAGCCGACCAAGGGCAGGTGGAGCACGCGCGGTCTGGTCCCGGCCTGCCGCACGCTTGATTGCATCACCGTCTTCACTGACGATACCGCTGACGCGAGGCTTGTCGATCAGGTCGTTGCGGGCTTCGATCCGGCCGATCCTTACTCAAAGCCGCTGGCCGACATTTCGCGGGGGCAAACCCGCATCGGCGTACCGCGCCGTAGCCAGCGCAACTGGTTCGGCGATCCCGAATCCGAATATCTATATGATCGTGCGCTGGAAAACCTCGCGGCGCGGGCGGAACTGGTGGAGATCGACTACGCCCCGCTGCAGGAAGCCGCGCAGCTCCTTTACGGTGGCCCCTGGGTGGCGGAGCGGACCGCTGCCATGGCCGACATTCTGGCGAGCGATCCCGATGCCATCGACCCCGTGGTCCGCAGCGTCGTCGAGCCGGGCGCCGCTGTGAGCGCGGTCGATCTGTTCGGCGGCATCTATCGCCTTGCAGAGATCAAGCGTCACGCAGACGAGCTTTGGAAGACCATCGACATTATGGCATTCCCGACGACCGGCGCGACGTACCGGGTTTCGGAAATGCTGGCTGCGCCAGTCGCCCTCAACAGCAATCTTGGGGCCTATACCAACTTCGTGAACCTTCTGGACATGGCCGCGCTGGCCGTGCCGGCGGGGATACGCGCCAACGGCACCGGCTTCGGGATCACGCTGATCGGCCCGGCCGACAGCGACCGCGCCCTGCTCGAAGCGGCAGATGCCTATCTTGGCGCCGCAAACCTTCCGTCTCCACCACCACTCGATCTTGAGGGAAAGATGCAAACAGTGAAACTCGCCGTCGTCGGCGCCCACCTGAAGGACATGCCGCTCCACTGGCAGCTCACCTCGCGCGAGGCGACGTTCGTGGGGGCTTTCGATACCGCGCCCAGTTATCGCCTTTATGCGATGGCGGAAAGCGTGCCCCCCAAACCCGCGCTGGTGCACAGCGAGGATGGCGCGCCAATCAAGGTGGAGGTCTATGAAATGGGCGTCGCCGAGTTCGGCAGCTTCGTGGTGGACGTTCCCGCGCCGCTCGCGATCGGCACCGTCACGCTGGCCGACGGCACCAGCGTGAAAGGCTTCGTCTCCGAACCGCGCGCGCTGACAGGCGCTGAGGATATTACCAGCCTCGGGGGATGGCGCGCCTATATCGCGCGCGGGGCGTAATACAGGCAGCATACTTCAGGAAAACCAAAGGGGGGAAACATGCGCAAGTTCGAGCTGATGGTTCTGGCGGCGATTGCCGGGATCGCCGCCATTTCACCTGCCGCTTATGCCGAGGGTGAGCAGGTCATCACGGTGCCGGGCTTCGCGGATTTCCTCGCGGTGGACGGCAAGACGGTCTGGGCCACCAACAAGGGGCGGGTCGAACACTGGTCTCGTCAGGGCAAGATCGCCGAAGTTGCCATGGATCACCCCTGCGGCGCCATGACCATCGCGCATGGTGCGCTTTGGGTTGCCGATTGCGAGAAGGGCACGCTCAACCGGATCGACATACGCACGGCGAAACTGACCGCTACGATCGCTACCGGCATCGCCAATCCCAAAGGTGAGCTGAACGTCGTGGCGGGGGACGGGGCGATCTGGGTCGCCAGTGACGACAAGGGCATGATCGCGCGGGTCGACCCCGTCAGCAACAGCGTCACGGCCTCCGTCACCGTTGACCCGGGCACCTGGTATCTCGCATTCGGACAGGGATCGCTGTGGGCCGTCAGCGCGTCGCAGCAGTCTTTGCAGCGTATCGATCCCAAGACGAATACTGTTGCCGGAAAAACGGCGCTGGGGAAGGAGCCGGGCTTTCTCGCCGCCGGCGAAGGCGCCGTATGGGTGCAGGAGCAGGGCGATGGCACTGTCGCCCGCATCGAGCCTGCCAGCGGCGAATTGACCGGCCGTATCAAGGTTGGCGACAACCTGAAGTGGGGCGATATCGACATCGGCGGCGGGAAGGTCTGGCTACGCACTACCGACGATCAGGTCTTTGTAATTATCGACGCCAAGACGCTGGCGATCGAGCAGCGTATGGGCAAGGCGGCGGGAAGCGGCGCTCTGCGCTATACCCGTGCAGGCCTCTGGACGTCAGCCCATGACGAGCACACCCTGTCTTGGTGGCCGAAGTCGATGTTAAAGTTCAAGCCGGCGCATTAACAGCGTTCTTTTTGCACTCGGAAGCACTCGAACTCTCAAGGCATAATGAAAATGCTGCAGATTTGCGCAATTCCATCAATTTGACCTATGACTAGGCGACAAGGTCGGATTCTCTCGACCAGGATCGGCAATAGTCCTCGCGAAAGCGGGGTTTCGCCTTAGTGGGATAGACGCCGCATGAGCGAACGAACGCCGTTGATCGACGAGAAATTCGCAAAGCGCGTCGACTGGAACCTGCTGCGCACCTTTGTCGATATCGTCCGGGCCGGCGGTATCGGGGCTGCGGCAAGGCAGCTCAACAAGCAGCAGCCAAGCATAAGCGCCGCGCTGAAACGGCTGGAGGACCATGTCGGTGCAACTTTGCTGCACAGGTCCGTCAACGGCGTTGAAATGACCGCCGCCGGCAAGGCGCTGATGGCGCTATGCGAGGACATGCTGGAGGCGGCGCGTATGGTGCCGCACCAGGTTGCCCAGGCAACCCGACGTGTCGAAGGCATCGTTCGCATCCAGATCGTATCAGGCATCGTCTCCGATGAATTCGACCAGGCGCTGGCGAGCTTCCACAGGCGCAATCCGAACATCCACATCGAAATCCGCGTCTCGCCCTGGCGACAAGTGCTCGATGCGTTGGAACACGGCGAGGTGGAAGTCGGCATCGGCTATGACAGCAGCGTGCGGGGCAGCCTTGCCTACGAGCCGCTCTTCGTGGAGCGCCAGCAACTTTACTGCGCCCGCAGCCACCCTCTTTTCGGCTATCGCATCAGCCAGCCCAAGGAGTTGAAAGACGAAGGCTTCGTACTCACTGGCGAGGATGAGATCGAGACGATCGCCCAGCTGCGGCGACGCTACGGGCTGGGCACGCAAGTGACCGGGCTGGCTGAGGATATAAACGAGGCCCGGCGGCTGATCGTTTGCGGTGTCGGCATCGGCTTCCTGCCGGTTCCCGCCGTTCAGGCCGAAGTGGCAAGAGGCGCGCTATGGCCGCTGCTTCACGCGGATTTCGAGCCCTCCTACGACATTTTCCTGCTGGCGCGATCCGAGCCGGCTCGCGATACCGCAACGCAACTTTTCGTGGACGAAGTGTTCCGGCGTATTCGTGCACAGCGCAGGTCATAGACTCCATCTATGTCTGCCATTGCGAATTTGCCTCTGCCTCGATGACCGTTCCTTGCCCAGTCTCGAACAATGCCGAGCAAGGGAGGGCCGCACATGAGCCCGAGGACGATTTTCCGGTCCATAAGCAAAAAGCGCCTCTCCAGCAGCGCCGCGATGATTGGCGCATTCGGGCTGAGGACTATTATTCGTGGCATTGAAGCCCGGGCGCAGGCCATCGGCGGTGCTTCCAGCCAAAAGCGAGACCGCTGATGCGGGCAATTCGTCGTGTTGCCCGGGCGCAGGCAGCAGGCGTCGCAGCCTTGATCATGGCCTTTGCGCCCGGCGCGATGGCTGCCCCGGATGCCGGCACGAAGCTAGTTTCGTGTGGTAAGGCAAGCTGCCTCCTCGTATCCGGTCGCCGGGAGGATGCGGCGTCGCAGGTCAGCATCAATGGTCATTCGGTTGCGGTAGAGGGGCGGCAAGCCTGGCGGGTAAGCCTGCCAGTAGAAACGGTGCGCGAATGGTCCCTGCCACGAGCGCGGACGATCCAGGTATCGGTTCTCAACCCGGAAACAGGTAATGAAACAACTAGTCGGGCGGGTCTGCCGATCGGTTTGCTGGGCCATGTCACGGATTTTGCAGCGCTGGTCATCGGCACGCGATAGGTTCTCAGCTTAAGCGATTTCTTATCCGGATGCCGATCATCCGATCATCTGATTGTCAACTTCTCAGCCTAGCGCTATGAGGGGCCGGTCGCCGTTAGAGCGGTCCTCGATATGTGTTCAGGAGAAGATGATGAAGATTGGTCTTATGGCCTTGGCCCCTTTCGCATTCGCCGCTGCAGCGTCGGCTGCCCCTAACGAAAATCCTTTCGCTCAGGACCGTGCTGTCGTCCAGCTTCAAGGGCTCGATCTTGCCACGGTTGACGGCCAGCAGCGTTTGTCTATCCGCATGGATCAGGCCGCACGCGCCGTTTGCGGTGAACGTCTGGCGAGTGTGCATCTCGCTCTCGAACAGCGCGCGAGTGAGTGCCGCACCGCCGTGAAGGCCGACATCAAGGCCCGGATCGAGGCCCGCATGGCGAATGCTTCGGGCGTTTCCAAGGTTCTGCTAGCCTCCGCACGCTGACCTTCGTCGTGTCGGCGCCGAGATGGATTTTGGCTTAGCTGCACCGGACCTTCATTGCTGATCGCCCGGTGGGCCGCATACGACGGCGACCCGCTGGGCAGTGCTGCCAGCATCGATGGCACCAGCCAGAAACCGGTCGGGTCGACTATGCTGCACGTGGCCGCGTGGGCGACGTAGAGGCGGTTCGCCGACAATCTGCGGATGACCGATGCCACGGTTACACGCCCTGTAGAGTGTCAATTATGGTGATCCGCCACATTTTGTCCTGAACGGGCATTGCCCGTCGTCCGAAAATATCGAGGTTGCAGACGGGAAGCAGGCTTGCGGCGGTGCATGATGCTTCAGGTCTCTACCCGCCGCCATGGGTGCTCGGGCTTTCGCCGCGCCGCGCTGGATATCGAACTGCGCCGCGAGGAAGAGGTCTGGCGCATGTACCGCGAAGACGTGGATCGATCTGTTCATGAAAAAGGGCGGCGTCTTCGGCGTGAAGACGTCTGGCGAACACAAGTTCCGTTTCCTCTGGTAACTTGAAAGTCCAGCTCGAAACACCAACGACGTCTACAACGTTGCAATCGTGCATAATCTCTTTCTCAACGCTCACTACGGGGCCTGCATCAATGTACGGGTAAGCGTGTGCGTGCAATCGGGTAGAGGGCTACGGTCTTGACCTGAGGCTCGTCTTGCTTAGGTTCTTTGCAAAGGGGGAGCGCGTCTGAAAAATCGCAATCGAATTTCGGGGCAGGTTTTGACGCGTGGATGAGCTGATTCGTACCAAGGTGGCGCCGCCGATCTGGCTCGGTAGTCAGATCCGCCGAGACTTTTTGTTGAGCCGGCTCGACGCAGCCCTCGCGCGCCGCATGACCCTGATCCATGCGCCCGCCGGTTACGGCAAGACCAGCCTGCTTTCGCAATGGCGCGCGCTTTGCGAGGAGCGGGGAACGCTCATCGGCTGGCTCACGCTGGAGCGCGAGGAAGCCGATCTCCAGCGTCTGGCCCGCTATATTCTCCTGGCACTCGATGATGGGCTGGGGACCGCCGCCGCAACCGCTGGGGGCGCTGCGGTAGACGAAGTGGCTGCCGATCTACCGCCGCGCACGGCGCTATCGGCCATCGTTAACCGCATCGCGCGCGAAAGCTGCCCCGTCGTTTTGATCTTCGACGATTTTCACCGCGCCGAAGGACCCGAAGTCAATGCTTTCCTTGCCTCGCTGATCCGGTTGGCGCCCAGCAACTGCCATTTCGTGATCGCATCGCGCGATTACCCGTGGCTGGGACAGTCGGTGCTGGCGGCCGAGGAGCAACTGACCGAGTTCACGAGCGACGACCTGAAATTCAACCAGTCCGAAGCCGAGGCGATGCTGGGCCGCGCGCAGGTTCCGGTATTGCCCGAGAAGGCCCTGCTGGGGCTTGTCGAGCGTTCAGAGGGCTGGCCGATCGCGTTGCAACTGACCTCGCTTTCGCTGAAACGCGGGATTGACCACGTCAAGCTGATGGAGCGCTTCAGCGGCTCCAGTTCCGACCTTGCGCGCTATCTTTCGGAGCAGGTGCTGACCTCGCTGCCGCCCCAAACGCAGGACCTCGTACTGTGCACCGCCTTGGTAGATCGGCTGACCGGCGAGATGGTGAACGCGCTTTGCGAGCGCAGCGACGGCTGGCTGGTGCTGGACCGGTTGGAGCAGCAGGGCATGTTCCTGACCCCCGCCAGCGAGGCGCGCGAAAGTTTCCGCTACCACCAGCTTTTCGCCGAATACCTGCGCGACCGGCTGGCCCGGCAGGACATCGGCCGCTTTCGCGTGCTCCAGGCCCGTGCGGCGCGGCATTTCGCCGCCCACGGCGCGATCTCGCCCGCGATCGACCATGCGCTGTTGGCGCACGACGGCGCCATTGTAGCCGAGATTCTCGAGGAGGGCGGCGGCTGGCGGCTGATCCCGCAAGGCCACCTCGCCATGGTGGAAACCGCGCTGGCCGGGCTTTCGCCGGCACAAGTGGAAAGCAGCCCGCGCCTTGGGCTGGCGGCGATCTATATCCAGATCAAGCACGGCCTGCTTACCGCCGCGCGCGATGCATACGACCATCTCGCTGCGCAGATCGGCGATGCGCCTGCCGGCCTGCGCGCCGAACTCCGCGTGGTCGGTGATACCTTGGCGGACTACGAAAACCTGCCGGTTACGCTGGACGACCTGCGCGACCGCGAAGCACTGCTACGCGCGCTGCCGGCGGGCGACCACCTCGTCCTCGCCAATTTCACCGAGACGCTGGCGGCGAAGTACCTTGAAGGCGGCTGGATCGAACGCGCACTGGACCCGCTGCTAGACGCGCGCGGTCATTACCAGGCGCTGGGCTCGCTCTACAGCGAGGTGTTCACCCATTTCCTCGAAGCGCGCATCCGCCATGCACAGGGGCGCATCAACGATGCCGCCGCGATCATGGGCAACGTGCGCGGCCTGATCGATGTCAACTTCGGCCCGCGATCCGATCTGGCTGCCAATAGCGCCGCTTTCGAGGCGGCGCTGCTGTATGAGCAGAACCGGATCGACGAGGCACAGGCCCTGCTCGACTGGGCGCTGCCGCACATGGAGCAGCAGTCCGACGCTTGGGTGGACGTGCTGGCCGCCGCCTACCTCACCGCCGCCCGCTGCGCCGCAGCGCGCCATGCGGTGCAGGACGGTTTCGCGATCCTTGACCGCGCCGAAAGGGTCGCCGCCGTCCGCCGTTTCCGGCAGCTCAGCCTGCTGGCGGCACTGTGCCGGCTGGAACTGCTGATCGCCGGCACAGCGCCGCTGGAGGAAGCGCAGGCCTGCGCCGACGCGCTGGACCTCGATACGCTGGCGGACGGGATGGCGCTCGAAAACCCGATCTACCGCCCCGTCGCCACGGCGGCGGCGGCCTGCCGCGCGGCGCTGCGCATCGCCTCGGGCGATCACGCCGGGGCGCTCGCCGATCTTGCGGTTCTGCAGGCTTGGGCCGCCCGCCACGGGGCCGGTCGCACGCTGGTCGATGCGCTGATCCTGCAATGCGCCGCCCAGTGCGCAGCAGGCGACAGGGCGGACATGCGCGCCACCTTCGACGAGGCGATCGGCATGTCCATGTTCCAGTCGCTGGTGCGCCCCTTCCTCGACTGGCAGCGCTTCACGGCGCCGGCGATAAACGACGCTAGTACGGGTTCCGGCGAGGCCAACCGTTACCGCGCCCAGTTTCTTGCTACGCTGTCGCGCGCTATCGCGGCGCAGGCCCAACCCTGCGAGGACGGCGCCCTCAACGAGGCGGAAGCGGAAATCCTCGGGCACCTCAGCCGGGGCTATGCCAACAAGGAAATCGCCCGCCTGATCGGCATGTCGCCCGATACCGTGAAGTACCGGCTCAAGTCGATCTTCCGCAAGATCGGCGTCGACAAACGGCGCGATGCCGTGCGCGTGGCGCAGGAACGCGGGCTGATACCCGCGTCCGAAACTGGCGCTGAAACCGGCGCCTAAAGCCCTTCAGGCACCGGCGAAACTTCGGCTGACCCTCGCCCCGCCTCCGCCTTACCCGTCAAACCGGACCGCTTACCCTGAAATTGGCGTGGCTGCGCGCCCAGCCTGTTGTTCAATGCACGGACAGCAGGAGGGGCCTCCCGAACGACGGAAAAACCGCGTCGGGATCAGGTCCACAACGATATTCAAGGGAACAACATGAGCATGAGGGACAATTCGCTAGACCGCCGCCGAACCGGCCGTCTGACCAAGGCGCTGCTTGCGGCATCCTGCACTTTCGCCGCCGCGTTGCCCGGCACGGTGCTGGCCGCCGAGACTGAGCCGAGCGACGATCCGATCATCGTCACCGGCCGCGCCTCCACCGGCACCAAAGTGGATACCGACATCATGGAACTGCCGCAGTCGGTCAGCGTCATAACCGCGCAGGAATTCAAGGACCGGGCCGCCGTCAACTTCCAGGACATCTTCCGGTACAGCGCGGGCGTCTCCACGGAAGTACAGGGCGTCGACACCCGCGGCGACTTTTTCGCCGCGCGCGGCTTCGATACCGTACAATACCTAGACGGCGTGAACCGCATGCCCGCCTTCATCTACGGCGCCCGCCTGGATATCTTCACGCTGGAGCGCGCCGAAGTGCTGCGCGGTCCGTCCTCGGTGCTGTACGGCGCGGGCGGGGCTGGGGGCCTGTTCAACGGCATGTCCAAACGCCCGCAGGAAACCTTTGGCGGCGAGATGGATGTCATCGTCGGCACCGATGCGATGAAGCAGTTCAACTTCGACGTGACCGGCCCCCTCACGGACGGCATTTCCGCCCGCTTCGTCGGCGTGGCGCGCGATGCCAAGCTGCAGCAGCCCTCGCAAAAGAACAACCGCCTGCTGGCGATGCCCTCGATCATGTTCAAGCCCGGCCCGGACACCGATATCACCCTGATCGGCCTGTATCAGCGGGACAGAATGGGCAGCCAGACCTACCTGCCGATCAGCAAGACCATCGGCGCCGATAACGACAGCGTGAAGATATCGCCCGACACGTTCCTGGGCGAACCAGGCTTCAACCACACCGATACCGAATACAAGGCCGGCACCCTGCTGATCACCCAGCGCTTCGGTGACAACGTGACCTTCAGCAGCAGCACCCGCGCCTTCAAGGCCCATGCCGATTATGCGGAAGTCTACGGCCTTGCCAGCTACGCTGACGTGGCGCGCACCCTGGTCAACCGCGCCTGGTACACCCGGCTCGAGCGGGACAAGGGCATCGGCACCGACAACCGCGTAGTCGTCAAGATCGATACTGGCCCGATCGAGCACCAGCTGCTGTTCGGCGTGGACTACACCTGGTTCCGCCAGAGCGCCGACCAGGGCTGGGCCTACGACGCACCGCCGCTTGACGTGTACAACCCGGTCTACGGCCAGCCGATCGAATCGTTCAACTTCTTCCCGACCAAGACCACCAACACGCAGCTCGGCTTTTATTTCCAGGACCAGATGCGCGCCTGGGACCGCGTTTCGGTGGTCGTCGGCGCGCGGCACGACACCGCCACCTCCAAGGCGGGCAGCGACAAGTTGCCCGACAACAAGGCCTGGACCTTCCGCGTTGGCGTGGTCGCCGACCTGACCGATACGATCGCGCCTTACGTCAGCTATGCGGAATCGTTCCTGCCGGTGTTCGGAGCCAGCGTTTACGGTGTGCCTTTCGTGCCGCGCACGGGCCGTCAGTGGGAGGCGGGCGTGAAGTTCCAGCCCTTCCGCGGCGCGCTGCTGACCGCCTCGGTGTTCGACATCGAGGAAAAGAACGGGGTCATGAGCGATCCGAACGACATTCAGAACCAGATCCAGACCGGCACCGTGGGTTCGCGCGGAGTCGAGCTGGAAGGCACACTGCGCATGCCGGGCGACGTCCAGGTCTCGGCCGCCTATACCTACCTCGACGCGACGATCCTGAAAGACACCACCGGTCGTCAGGGCTTCCAGGTCGCTAACCTGCCCAAGCACGCGGCTTCGATCTGGGCTTCCAAGAACTTCGCGCTAACGCAGGACATCGGCGCAAGGGTCGGCGGCGGCGTGCGCTACCAGGGCGAAAAAGTCGACAGCTTTGAGAACTTCACGACGCCGTCCTACACACTGGTCGATGCCATGTTCGAAGTCACTTACGATCAATGGTCGCTGGGTATCAACGCCAGCAACATCTTCGACACCACCACTTACACCTTGTGCAACTACGACCGCAGCGCGCCCGAGGGCTATTGCTACCTTGGCAAGGATCGCACGATCCTGGCAACGCTGCGCCGCACGTTCTGATACCCACCAGCCTCGCGGGGGCCGGCCTCTGCCGGCTCCCGCGTTTTTCGCGCCGGGCCTGCCCCGGGCAGCTATACGATGACATCATAAGGACCGCCGTCATGACCCGTACCTCGCACACTTTCACGCGGCTGGCAGCCGCCACGGCGCTGACGGCGCTCCCCCTCGCTGCCGCAACCGCCGCGCCTGAAAAAGCCGACGTCATCCTCACCAACGCACGGGTCTACACCGTCGACACCGCGCATCCCTGGGCCGAGGCCGTGGCCATCCGCGCCGGGCGGATCGTCGCCGTCGGGACCGCGAAGCAGGTGAAGAAGGCGGCCGGCAAGTCCACGCAAATCGTCGACATGGGCGGCAAGCTGGTCATGCCCTCGTTCGGCGATGCGCATAACCACCCGGTGTTCGGCGGCATGAGCCACACCGGCTGCGCGCTGCACGATGGCCACTCGGTAGACGATTACCGCCGCATCATCGCCAAGTGCATCGCCGACAGCCCCGGCACGTCCGTCATCCACGGCGGCGGCTGGGAGGACGGGCTGTTTCCGCCCAATGGCGTGCCGACCAAGGGCGTTCTCGATGCGCTATCCTCCACCCGGCCGCTGATTTTCGAATCGACCGGCGGGCACAGCCTCTGGGTCAATTCCAAGGCGCTGGAACTGGCGGGCATCACCAGGGACACCCCCGACCCCGCTAACGGCCAGATCAACCGCGATCCCAAGACCGGCGAGCCGGTCGGCGGTCTTCAGGAAGCCGCGCAAGGCCTCGTCGCGAAGCTGGTCCCCGCGACCACCGCGCAAGACCTTCAGGACGCGATCACGTATTCCGTCAAGCACTTCAATGCGCTGGGCATCACCAGCTGGCACGATGCCGGGGTGGAGTGGCAGGCCGATGGGTCGAGCGCGGTGATCGACGCCTACAAGGCCGTAGCCGACAAGGGCGCGTTGACCGTGGACGTTGCCATCGACCTCAAGTGGAAGAACGAGCAGGG
Source organism: Novosphingobium sp. P6W (assembly GCF_000876675.2). GTDB lineage: Bacteria > Pseudomonadota > Alphaproteobacteria > Sphingomonadales > Sphingomonadaceae > Novosphingobium. Next base: position 33,261 of record NZ_CP030353.1, on the reverse strand, counting down.
CATCGACCAGCTTCCCGGCCTGATCAAGGCATCCGAGCGCGCGCAGTCGCTAGGCCTCACCGCGCGCAGCGTGAAGTTCTACATCGACGGCGTGATCCCGCAGCAGACCGCCTACATGCTCGCACCCTACGAAGGCACCAGCGAGCGTGGTTCGACCCAGATTTCCGCCGCCACGCTCGCCGCCGCGACCGCTGCGCTCGACAAGGCGGGGATGCAGTCGCACTACCACACCATCGGCGACGGTGCGACGCGCGAGGCACTCGATGCAGTGGCCGCCGCGCGCAAGGCTGACGGTAAGAGCGACACTCGGCCGATGATCTCGCACCTCAACGTGATCGACCCGGCCGACCAGCCGCGCTTCGGCCAACTTGGCGTCACCGCGATATTCCAGCCGCTTTGGGCCTGTAACGAGCCTTACATGGACCTCGCCAAGGAGCGCATCGGCCCGGTCCGTTCGCAATACATCTATCCGGCGGGCAACATCGTGAAGTTCGGCGGGCGCCTGGCCTACGGCGCCGATTGGTCGGTCGCATCGGCCGATCCGCTGCTGGGCCTCGAAGTGGCGCTGACCCGTGTGGCGCCCGGCGGCAACCTGCCTCCTCTCGGCGCGGAGCAGGCCGTCTCGCTGGAGCGCGCGGTGCGTTCCTACACCCTAGACGTCGCCTATGTGAACCATCTCGACAAGGAAACCGGCTCGATCGAAGTGGGCAAGAGCGCCGACCTCGTCGTGCTGGACAACGACATCTTCAAACTGAAGCCAACGCAGATCCACGAAACCAAAGTCGTCGCCACGGTGTTCCGGGGCAAGATGGTATACGGGTCGCTGGATGGCAGTACTGCCCGCTGACGGCGGGCGATGTCTCGGTGCGGGGCCGTCCCGCACCTATCTTCTTCAGGCGGCGCTGCGTTGGCGGCGTGAGGCGACGACGATACGGTCGCGCCCTTCTTCCTTGGCGCGCAGCAGCGCAGCATCGGCGGTCAGGATCAGCGATTGCGCCGGGCCGTGCCAGGGATAGACGGCCAGCCCGATCGAAACGGTGACGGGCCCCAGCGCGGTGCCTTCATGGACGAGTTCCAGTTCCCCGATCCGCTCCTTGATGAGAGCGGCGCGGGCCATTGCCTGCTGTTCGTCGAAGCCGGGCATCAGCATCAGGAATTCCTCGCCGCCATAGCGGAACGCTAGTCCCTCGTCGCGCATCACACCGCCGAAAACCCCTGCGACTGCGCGGATGACGAGGTCTCCGGCATCGTGGCCGAAGCGGTCGTTGAGGCTCTTGAAGCGGTCGATGTCCATCATCAGGCAGCCAAGCGGCAGGCCCGATGCTTCTGCGCCAAGGACCAGCTTGCGCAGTTTTTCGTCCAGGTCGTGCCGATTGCGCAGGCCGGTAAGGGAATCGAACAACGCCTTCTCGTGCAGTGCCTCCCGAAGGTTCAGGTTGGCGAGAGCCAAGCCGACGGTTTCCGACATCAGTTCGATGTACGCGCTGGTGGATGCGTCCGGCTCTCGCGCCGCGACCCGATTTTCCAGGACGAGCAGGCCGATCGTCTCGCCTTGCGCGGTAAGGGGCACGCAGATTGTCGCCTGCGTAGCCTCGGATGCGACATGGCCGCAGGGCACATCGACCATCTCGCCGCCGGGGCTATGGATCTGCCCTCGGCGCAGCGCCCAGCAGCCGTCGGGCCCGAACGCCGCGTCCGTCCCGCGCGGGCCTTGCCATTCGGCGGCGCAGACCATCAGGTCGATCCGGTTGTCGAGGATGTAGAGCCGCCCTGCGAGGTCCGGCGCGATGACCGGCGCGAATAGACGAACGACAGTGAACAGATCGCTGACGGATTCGCAGCCCTGCAAGCGCTGGGTCATGCGGGCGAGCATTTCGCGCACCTGCCAGTCGGCGTCGCGCTGACGTTCCAGTTTCTGGCGCACCAGTCCGTTCTCGCGGAAGATGCGGATGGCCTGGGCCATGTCCCCGATTTCGTCGACTTGCGAGAACAGCGGCGTTTCCACCGCGTAGTCCTGATCGGCAAGCCGATTGATCACGTCGCTCAGAGTAACCACGGGCCGCAGGATACGGTGCTTGAGGATAAAGCCGAGGACGAACAGGAACAGGATCGCGGTGATGGCCACCATGATTTCGGATACCGTCCGAAGCCGCTGCGAGGCGAAGCTGGCATCCTCTATCGCGCGGTCCGAGCGCTGATCCAAAACGTAGCGGAAATGGCCGAGGCGGGAGCGGACGCGTTCCAGTTCCCGTTCGTATTCCGGCCCGAACACCAGTGCGCGCGCACGGTCGCCGTCGCCTGCAATCTTCGCCGCCATGGCAGCCTGCTGCTCGTCCTCCAGGCCCTTGGCGAGGTGCAGGCCTTCGTGCAGGGCTTGAAGTTCCTCAGCCCCGGCACCGTTGTCGCGCAGCTTGCCGACGCGTTTTTCCACCGAGCCCAGACCGGCCAGCGTCTGCTGGTAGACGGCGGCGTGTGCGGGGTCTGCCGATATGGCAAAAAGGCGCGCCCGGTCCGACAGCTGTGAAATGTCGTCCTCGACCTCGAAGGTCAATTCGTCGAAGACATCGCGCTGCTTGACGGCGGCGCGCTCCACCCGGTCGGCGCTGGATGCCAGCACCATGGTTATCCCGGCCGCGATGGTCAAGCAGACCGTCGTCGCATAGGCCCAGTTCGTAATCGTCGCGATCCGCATAAGGGGACCATGACGCAGCATGGTTACTTTTTCGTGCGTATCGCGGCGAAAACCTACGAATTCGGCAGCGAAATTTCGAGCCGCCGTGGCTTCAGGTCAGGGCCCATTGCCCCAGCGTGACATAGTCGATCTTGCCCGTCCCCAGCACCGGCAGCGCTTCAATGCTGCGGATGTCGCGCGGGACCATCAGTTCGGTCACGCCGTTGCCGCGCGCCCATTCCTGCAGGGCCTTCGGATCGGGCGATGGGGCAGTGGTGAACAGGATCAGCTGCTCACCCTTCTTCGCATCGGGCCGGGTGACGACGGCATGTTCCGCGCCGGGCCAGACGGCAGCGGCATAGCCTTCGACTGCGGGCAACGAGACCATTTCGCCGCCGATCTTGGCAAAACGCTTGGCGCGGCCCCGGATGGTGACGAAGCCGTCATCGTCCACGGCGACGATGTCTCCCGTATCGTGCCACCCGCTTTCAGGAGGCTGGAGCCGCCCTGGATCGCTTGCCAGCAGATAACCGGCCATGACGTTGGGCCCCCGGATATTGAGGCGGCCGCCTTCGGTGATGCCGGGCACGGTATCGAGGCGCGCATCGATCGCCGGCAGCAGGCGGCCCACGGTTCCTGCCTTGAAATGCATCGGCGTGTTGACCGCGATCACCGGCGCGGCCTCAGTGGCGCCGTAGCCTTCGAGGATGCGCAGCCCGAACTTCTCGGCATAGACCTTGCGCGTTTCGTCACGCACCCGCTCGGCACCCGCGAAGATGTACCGCAGCGAATAGAAGTCGTAGCCATGGGCCATGCGCGCATAGCCGGCGAGGAACGTGTCGGTGCCGAACATGATCGTGGCATTGGCATCGTAGGCGAGCGCGGGCACAATCCGGTAATGCAGCGGGCTGGGGTAGAGCACTGTGCGGATGCCGTTCAGGAGCGGCAACAGGGTGCCCCCCGTCAGGCCGAAGCTGTGGAACACCGGCAGGGCGTTCAGCACTACATCGCTGGCGTTGAAGTCGATCCGGGCGGCAAGCTGCGCGCAGTTCGACAGCAGGTTGCGGTGGGTGAGGACGACCCCCTTGGGCGTGCCCTCCGAGCCGCTGGTGAAAAGGATCACCGCCGGCGCATCGGGAGAAATGCCCAGACGGCGGTGGCGCCCCGCGATCCGGCTTCGCAGCAATGCCGTGCGCAGCTTGGCGCCTGCGGTGATGGTGGCGGCGACATCCTCGAGATAGACGAAACTGATGCCGCCGCTTTCCAGCGCGGCGATCACATCGTCCAGCTTGGCCTGTTCCACGAAGGCGCGGGCGGTGATGATGGTGCGGATCTGTGCGGTTGCACAGGCCGATTTTAGGTTGGCGAGTCCGGCGGTGAAGTTCAACATCGCCGCGACCCGGCCCTGTGCCTGAAGCGCGAAGAAGGCTACGGCCACGCCGTTCACATTGGGCAGCAGCAACCCGACGTTCTCACCCTGCGCAGTGGTCCGGGACAGCTTGCCGCCCAGCATGTGCGCGGCGATCAGCAAACGGTCGTATGTAAGCGGCACGCGCTTCACGTCTTCGACGATGCCCACTTTGCCGCCATGGATGTCGCGTGCCTCGCATAGCGCTTCGAATAGAGTGCGGTGCGTGTCGGTGGTGTCGAAGATCATCGCGCTCATCTCGTCGTAGAGACGGCGACCGGCGACGGCGCGGCGCTGGCGGGCGCTCATTTCGTTGCCATGTTCGCCGGCGATGGAAAAGCGGCGCTGCGGCAGCACAGTCAGCGTGATTTTCGGAAACCAGCGCTGACGCACTTTGCCTTTGAGATAGGAGAAAGGCGTGCGTTGCGGGCCGTCGAGGCGCAGGGGGACGATCGGGGCGTTGGCCTTGTCGGCCACCATGCCGGGGCCGTCGAACACCTTCATCAACGCGCCGGTGACGGTGATCCGGCCTTCGGGGAAGATCACCAAGGTGCGCCCCTCACGCACGGCCTTAACCATCGCCTTGGCTGCCATCGGGTTGGTTGGGTCGACGGGGAAGGCTTCGAACAGGCCGAGAAAGGGTTTTACCCACCATGCCCTGGCGATGTGGGTGTTGATCGCGAACGTCGGCTTGCCCGGCAGAAACGCGCCAAGCAGCACGCCGTCGAGCAGGCTGAGGTGATTGACCACGACCACCGCGCTCTCACCGGGGCGGGGCATGTTTTCGATGCCCGATACCTCGACGCGGTAGAGTGTCTTGAGGATCGTGCGGATCACCCATTTGAACAGGGTTTCCGGCAACAGCCAGATGCTGACGAACGCGACGACGAGCGAGGCGAAGCCCAGCGCACCGATCAGGCCGGGCACGTCCATGCCGGATGCCAGCAGCCCGGTGATCGCCAGCACCGCGACCACGGTTACGGCGGCGTTGACGATGTTGTTCGCGGCGATGATGCGCGAACGTTCTTCGGGAAGGCTCTCGATCTGGAGGATTGCGTAAAGGGGGACGATGAACATGCCGCCGGCAAAGGCAATGACGCCCAGATCGATCAGGATGCGGATAGCGCCCGGCGTAGCGATGAACTGTTGCACCGAAGCGCCGGCAGTGCGGACGGAAAAGCCGCTGGTCGACAGCCACAGGTCGATCAGGCCCAGCGCCAGCGCCAGTGCGGAAACCGGCACGTAGCGCGCGGAAACTTTTCCGCCGAGCAGCTTGTTCACCGCGATCGAGCCGAATGCGATCGTTACCGAGAAGATCACCAGGAACAGCGTCGCCACTTCCTGCCGGGCTGCCAGCGTACCGCTGACGAGCGGCGCGAATTCCGATACCAGCACCGCGCCGGCTGCGAAGAACCAGCTGATGCCCAGGATCGAAAGCCATACCCCGCGGCCATGACGCGCGGTCTTCAGGATGCTAATCGTACCGCGCCAGACGTTCCAGTCTACCGGGTGACCGCCTTTGAGCGGGGGAGCAGCGGGAATGGCAAGCGCGGCGATATAGCCGAGCAGCGCGACGCCCATTGCCGCAAGCCCCGCTTCCCAGGCCGGGATCACGCCTGCAAGAAGCTGCCCGCCCAGGATCGCGAGGAAGGTCCCGGCCTCGATCAGGCCGGTACCGCCCATGATCTCGTGTTCGCCAAGATGCTGCGGCAGAATGGAATACTTGACCGGACCGAAGATCGTCGAATGCAGGCCCATCAGGAACAGCGCCGTCATCAGCGCCGGGATCGACTGGAACCAGAAACCGGCAACTCCGATACCCATGATGCCGACTTCGGCCAGCTTGATCCAGCGTACCAGCCGGGCCTTGTCGATGCGGTCAGCCAGTTGCCCGGCCAGCGCCGAGAACAGGAAATAGGGCGCGATGAACAGGCCGGTGGCCAAGGCTGCCAGCATCTCCGCCTTTTCGGGCTCTGCTGCGAAAATGCCGAAATTCGCCAGGAACAACATGGCGAACTTCAGCAGGTTGTCGTTGAAAGCGCCCAGAAACTGAACGACGAACATCGGCGCGAAGCGGCGTTTGCCCAGCAGCGAAAGGTCAGGTGCAGACACGAATAGATCCCCCAATTGCGCCAACGATTAGCAGGCAATGGTTAAGCGAAGACCGCGAAATCAGTCACGAGGAGTAGCCTAGGCCTTCGGCTATAGGCGCCGGCCCTCTGATTCGCCGACAATCGTGAAATCGCACATTAAAAGACGATGTTCAATTAAAGAATTGCACGTCGTTCAATTTTGGATTTGAAGGCGTTTGAACGCGCTTTTTCGGCTCAGCATGACCCGGTTGGCTGGGGTCTAATCCGCGATCTTTCCGAAGGGCAGCAGCTTTCGGGAAAGGGCCGCTGCAGCTTTGCCATCGTTAGTTCGTAGGGCAGGAAGGATGGCCAGCGCTGCGCGCTTCATCAGGGTATCCAGGGGCGTGGGGGTCTGTCCGGCGGCGGCGGCTTCGGCCCAGCGGCGGGCCTGGGCTACGTCGGTATCATCCCGGCGGATGGACATCATCGCAGCCAGTCCGGGGTAGAAGGCGCGCTCACCGCCCAGCGCGACGGCGCGGTCCAAGGCGGCCTCGCCAACCTGGGCTTTTGCGCCAAGTGCTGTGCGGGCCATGAAGGCGCCCAACTGGTCGATAGCGTCGAGGTGCCAGCCGGCGATGACCATCTGCGCTTCGGGATCGCGCGGGTTCTGTGCTGCCAGCCGTTCGAATATGCCGAGAGACGTGCGCGCATCAGAGCGGCTGCGGGTGAGCTTGGCGCGGTAACCGATGGCAACGCCGCGCTGGAGCGTGGCTTCACGGTCGCCCGGACGCGCTGCCAATATCCTGTCGGAAGCAGTGATCGCCTGGCCGATCAGTGCCAGAGCCTTAGGCTTGTTGGGGGCCTGAAAAGCGGCGGCGGTCAGAAGTTCGCGCGGCGTGTTGGCCATCACGGTGGCCGGGGCGATGGCGACTATTGCGCTTATCGCGAGCATCATCGGGCGGTACACATGTTCTCCTGCCGGGTTGCAAAACCGGGAGGATGACCGATGATCCGGCCATAGGCCAGTACTTATCGTCGTTCAGTGCATGGTAGCAGAGGGGCGGTGATTGGCGCCCCGCAAGCTGCGGAGCGCCAATCACCTGAACGATCAGCCGTTCAGCTTGTCCTTGATCGCCTTGGCGGGCGCGAACGCCAGCTTCTTCGAAGCCTTGATGGTCATGGTCTCGCCGGTGGCGGGATTGCGGCCTTCACGCTCCGGGCTGTCCTTGATCTTGAACTTGCCGAAACCGTTGAGCGAGATTTCCTCACCCTTCGCCGCCGCGTTGCCGATTGCGTCGAAAACGGCATCGACGATCTTGCGGGCGTCGGTCTTGGTGATGCCGGTGTCGGTGGCGATGACGTCGGCGAGATCGCTGTTGTTCATGATGGTTCTTCCTGTCGAATTGAGTTTATGGGAAATTACCCTGGCGGCTTGCGCAGGCACCGTCACTGTCAGGCCATTACCGCTCACCAAAGTACTTCCGCGCTCAGGCATAACGCTCTTTCCGGGTTGGTCCAGCCCGTCTGAGCATCAAACTGGCTGAAAACGGTGCGCATAGAGCGGTTTTCCCGAAGATTTGGCGCGCCAGGAGGCAGTTGGAGGGCGAATCACGCCGTCAGGACACGACGAAAGCGAGCAAATGCGGATTGAGTCACCCTCCGGAAGCAATTGCCTGAAAACGTACTATATGGTCCGGCGACCGGCAGCCAGGCCGGTCGGGGCAGCTGCTGGCGGCTGCCGCATTAAGGAGACGAACATGACGCTCAGCGGACGCGAACTGCGCTCGACCCTTGCCGAAGACGGCATCCTCACGATCTCGCTGGAAGATGTGATCGTCGGCGATCCGGGGGACGATGAAGTCGTCGTGCGGGTCGAGGCCGCGCCGATCAACCCCAGCGATCTCGGGCTGCTGCTTGGCCCGGCGGAAATATCTTCGCTGAAGACAGGGGCAGGGGGCGGCATTGCCTTCACCGTTCCGCAGGAGAGGCTGGCAGGTGCTCGCGGGCGGCTGGGCCAGTCGATGGCGGTCGGCAACGAGGGTGCCGGTACGGTGGTCGCTGCGGGGCGGAACGTCAGCCATCTGGAAGGCAAGCGCGTGGGCATGATCGGCGGCGCCATGTATGCCGACTATCGCCGGGTCGCCGCGCGAGACGTGATCCCGCTGCCCGAAGGCGCAAGTGCGGCGGACGGGGCTTCGATGTTCGTGAACCCGCTTACCGCACTGGGCTTCGTCGAGACGGCGCGCAGCGAAGGTCACAAGGCCATCGTCCATACCGCCGCTGCTTCCAATCTGGGGCAGATGCTGCAGAAGATCTGCCTTGCCGACGGGATACCGCTGGTCAACATCGTGCGTTCGGAGCAGCAGGCGCAGATCCTGCGCGAGATTGGTGCCACCTACGTGGTCAACAGCAAGGATGAGGACTTCATCGCGCAGCTGACCGACGCGCTAGAGCAGACCGGAGCGACGGTCGCCTTCGATGCCATCGGCGGCGGAACGCTGGGCAGCGATATACTCCTGGCGATGGAGCGCGCGGCGATCCGCACCATGTCCGAGTACAGCCGTTATGGATCGAATACGTTCAAGCAGCTCTATATCTATGGCGCGCTGGACACCGCGCCGACAGTGCTGGACCGCCTTTCCTTCGGCTTCCAGTGGAGCACCGGAGGGTGGCTGCTGTTCCCTTTTCTGGGCAAGGCTGGGCAGGACGTGGCGGCCCGGATGCGGGCGCGCGTTGTCGATGAACTTACCACGACCTTCGGCAGCCGTTACACGAAGGTCATCGGTCTTGCGCAGGCGCTGGAGCCGGAAATCCTGAGGACCTACGAACGCAAGGCGACGGGAGAGAAGTTCCTGATCGACCCCACGCTGGGCTGAGGCGGATCGTATGGCAAACGAGACGGGCGCGCCTGCGCTTTTGAAGGACATTCTGGGGCCCTCGGCCTTGGCGGTAATCGCCGAGGCCGGGGCCGCCGCATCTCCGCGCTTTGACCGGGCGGCGTTTCTGGACGCTGCCTCAGCCGGGCTGGGCGACCTTTCGATCATGCAGCGGGTGCGGCACATCGCCGATGCCCTGGTTCCAGCGCTGCCGGAGGATTATCCGTCGGCGCTGGAGGTCATCCTCGCGATGGCGCCCGGACTGAACCACGGTTTTCAGGCTGTGGCGGTGACCGAATTCGTCGCGCGCCGGGGGCGGGACCATTTCGACCTGTCGATGGCGGCGCTTGCCCGGCTCACCCGTTTCGGCACTGCCGAATTCGCGATCCGGCCGTTTCTTGCGGACGATCCGGCGCGGACCCTGGCCGTCATGCTGGATTGGACCGGCAGCCCGGACGAACATGTCCGGCGCCTTGCCAGCGAAGGCAGCCGGCCGAGGCTTCCCTGGGCCGCGCGGGTGCCGGCGATAAAGGGCGAACCGACCCTTGCCGCGCCGATTCTCGACGCGCTCAGGGCCGATGGCAGCGTCTATGTACGCAAATCGGTGGCCAATCATCTCAACGACATCGCCAAGGACCGGCCCGAGTGGGTGCTGGATCGGCTGGGCACCTGGCCGCAGGGGGATGCCGGGACGAAGTGGATCGTGCGCCATGCTTTGCGCAAGCTCATCAAGAAAGGCGATCCCGGCGCGCTGGCCTTGATCGGAGTGGCACACGGCGCCGAGGTAGAGGTGCGTCTGTTCGCGGCCACGCCTAGCAATGTGGCGCTTGGCGGGGAGATCACGATCGGGGCGCAAGTGGTGTCGACATCTGCGCAGGCGCAGAAGCTGGTGGTGGATTATCGCATCCATTACGCCCGCCCGGGCGGAAAGACCGCCGCCAAGGTGTTCAAGCTGAAAACGTTTGAACTGGCTGCAGGTGAGACCATCAGCCTTGGCATCCGGCAGACGATCCGGGATTTCAGCACCCGGCGGCACCATCCCGGCATCCATGCGCTGGACTTGCTGGTCAACGGGCGGACCATGGCGCGCAGTGAATTCCTGCTACTGGAAAGTCCTGTTCCGGCGCAATAAGCCTCGGAACTTCAGACCGTTTCGACGTGAAGGCCCGGCCGCCCGGCTTCCAGCGAGAAGCGGGCGATGTCGGCGATCCCCGAATCTTCGCGCAGGGCATCGGCAAGGCCGCGATAGGTCACGCTGCCGCCCTTGGCATCGATATCCAGCCGGCCATAGCCGCGCACGTAGCTCTCGGCGAAGGCAAGGCCGTTGGCCGGGGCCAGCCGCTTGAAGTCCGGGTCGGGGCGCAGTGAGGTGATCGACCCGCCAACGAATTCGGCGGCGATCGGTGCGGCGTCCGGGCGGTCAGGGTCGCGGATGTCGGCGGCGGCGAAAGCGTGGATGTCACCGCCCAGCGCCAGTGGATTGCTGGTCCCGGCCTGAACCCACCGTCGGAAGATGTGATCGCGCGCCGCCGGATAACCCGACCAGTTATCCGCCGAGTAATGTGGCCCCGGGGAAGGGTCCTTGGGGTCTACGACGACAGCCTGGCGCATCAGTGTCTGCTGGGCGAGGACATTCCACTTCGCGGGGCTGGTGGCCAGTCGCTGGTCCAGCCAACGCTCCTGCCTTGTGCCCAGCATCGAGCGGTCGGCATCGTTGAGGTCCGCGCAGTCGCCGATGATGCTGCGGTAAGGCTTATGGGCTTCGATCAGGCCGGCGGGCTGGCATGCGTGGGGCCCGCGATACTGGCGGTCGTCGACGATCTGCAACTGGGCGAGGGAGCCCCAGTCCAGCGTCCGGTAGATGCGCATGTCGGCGCCGCGCGGCGGGCGTACGCGCAAAGGCTGGTGCTCGTAATAGGCCTGATAGGCAGCAGCGCGGCGGCGCAGGAAGGCGACCGGATCGCCGTTGCCCTGGTCGAGCGCACCGGCATAATCGTTGGCGACTTCGTGATCGTCCCATGTCAGCGCCCAGGGAGCGGCATGGTGCGCGCTTTGCAGTAGCGGGTCCAGTTTGTAAGTCGCATAGCGCACCCGGTAACCGGCAAGGTCCATCGGTTCCGGATTGCGGTGCTGGCGGACCGCATCCTTTTGGCTGGGCGCGCCTTCGTAGATGTAGTCGCCCAGGAACAGCACGAGGTCAGGGTCCTCGGCCACGACATGGCGCCAGGCTGCGTAGAAGCCGGCTTCGTACTTCTGGCAGGATGCGAAGCACAGGCGCAGGCGGTCCACGGCGGCGCCGGCAGCGGGAGCGGTTCTGGTGCGGCCGACGGGGCTGGATTCGCCCGCCGCGATGAAGCGGTAGAAGTACCAGCGGGCCGGCCTCAGGCCCTTGGCTTCGACATGGACAGCGTGGCCCCAGTGCGGTTCCGCCCGGGCGGTTCCGGTGCGCACGATGCGGGCGAAGCGCTCGTCCTCCGCCACTTCCCAGCGTACGGGGACGGCGACGGGCGGCATCCCGCCGTCTCCCGCCAGCGGCTCGGGCGCAAGCCGGGTCCACAGGATCACGCTATCCGCATCGGGATCGCCCGAGGCCACGCCCAGCGAGAAAAGTCCCGCAGGCAAAGGCGTGGCGCCGCGCGCGCCAATCGAGATCAGCGCCCCTGCGGCGGCGGCACCGCCGATCACGGTGCGGCGCGAGAATCGGGAATCAAGGGTCGAGCGCGGGAGGTCGGACAAGGACATGGTGCCGGCGCTATCAAGGCCGCTTGTTACTGAACCATGACAGAAATGCGTAAAACCTCCGCGTTCACCAGCAGCGCCGACAGGATCGCAGCTTCAGATCGGCCAACCGGCGCAGCGGTGGGCCGAATCCCAAAACATCCATTCGTAGCGCGTGGCGTTGCGAAAGGCTGTCTTCATCGCGGCGCGGGTGGCGGCAGTTCCATTGGCGGCCGCTTCGTCGACAAGTGCGCGCACGCGGTCGGTCGCCGCGCCGAAGGAGGGGTCGGCATATGTATCGATCCATGCGCCATAGGGGTTGGGCGATGAGGCGCGCGGCTTGATGGCGCAGCCCACTTCCCAATAGACCCAGAAGCAGGGCAGAATGCCGGCGATCAGTTCCTCATAGCTGCGCGTCGCGGCGAGACTGGCAAGATAGCTTGTATAGCCCAGACATTCAGGCGTGGCTTCAGCGGTGTGCGCCATATCGGGCGTGACGCCGAACTGCGAGAAGAACGCCTGATGCAGTACCTCTTCGACCTGCACCGCGACTTTGGCACCGTCCGAGAATTCCAGCCGGCCTGCCGCCGTGGGCGCGCGGGCAGCAGCGATCGCCAGAACTCGGGCATATTCTGCCAGATAGAGGCTATCCTGCACGATGTAGTGCCGGAAAGCCTCCGGCTTCAGCGTGCCGTCTGCCAGTTCGGCAAGAAAGGGGTGGGCCAGGATCGACTGGCGCAGCGGGGCGACCTCTTCCCAGATCGTGTCGCAGAAGCTCATGGGGGCTGGTCCTTCGTTGGAAGCGGCATGCTGCGCTGGCACCGGATCTGGCACCCGGTGTCGCCGGTGAAATCGGCTGAGGGTGTCTAGGAAAAGGAGCCAGTCCGGTCAATCGCGGGCACCTGCGGGCGCAATTCGTCCAACTGATTGGGTCGGGTTGGTATCGTTCTTCGGCTTCTGGTGCGATTAACGGATGCAGAGGCCTGCGAAGATGTCGCTGCCCAGTTTCCAGACGTTGCCGCTGTCGCGTGACCAACTGCGTGCGCCTTGCGCGCTTACGGAATATTGTTCGATATCCTGCCGGCGGGTTTCCCGGTCTGGGCTCAGCGGCGCGCAAGAGGAAAGCCTGCCTTCGCTTTCGAAGATGAGGCAGGCACCCTGGCTGGACATGAACCCGCTCCGATCGCGGCCTCCGAACGTCCGGCTGACAATCTCCACCACGGTGCCGAATTCGGTCATTCCGTTGGGTCCGGGGCGCGCGAAACTTCGGATGCCGACGATTTCCGTCCTGGTATGCTTGCCGCTATCCGGCGCTGTCTCCAGGCCGAGGTGGGCGCGCCATTCGGCGGACTGGTTGATCGTCGTCGCCACTTCGCTCGCCTGGGTCACAGCGGTCTCCATGGGGAGCAGGTCGCCCGGGTTGCCCGCGAAGGCGGTCTGCGAAAAACTGAGCGCGGGTATCCGCAATTTCGTGTCTTCCGGAATGCGATCCCAGGCAATCTGTTCCTCGGCATAGTGAAGGCCGTCGGTGGGGAAGATGCGGTGATATCGGAACGCCTCCATCCAGGCATCCCGGATGCCGTCATCGTCGACCGGGACCAGCCGGATGTCGGCTGAAATCACCGCGCGCAGGAATGTGAAGAAGCTGATGTCGAAGGGGGGGCAGTAATCGAGCGCGCGGATCAGCATGGTCTGGAATATCCGGGCGGTCTTGCTCACGCGCTGCGCTATCTCGTCCGCCAGCGAAGGAGACAGCGCGCCGGGCGGGAGTATCCCGGTGCCGTTCGTCGCGATGTCCACCAGGCGGTCGATGCGCCGGTTGGCGACCACCCGGAAGGCCTGATAGACGGCCTGAACCAGCACGTTGCCAAGGTCGTGCGGTTCCTCGCCCACGGTATCGTACATCAGGTCGCCCGAAAGCGGGCGCAGGGTGTTGCCCAGCCCGGATGTCTTGGCGAAGGTGCGGGCCAGTGAATTGAGGATATCCAGTGCGTCGATATTGGCGCGAGCATTCGTTATCTGCTCGGCGACGAGGTCGGCGTAGCGGAAGCGCTGGAAGATCGCGATCAGATCGGCGAACGCCTCGTGAAAGGCCAGCACATCGCGGTTGGTGGGGGTGACGAAATGCGGCTTAACCGCATCGAGCAGGGCATGGGTCATCTCGTGCACGATCACGTCGTGGGACAACGCGGTGAATACCCGGCTGCCCGGCGCATAGCCTACCGCGTCCTGCTTGGCCTTGTAGTATCCGAAGGATATCCGGGCTTCCTTACGGTCGTACCAGGCCTGCGCTTCCTCCATCGCCCAGGGATGGAGTTCGAAGCAGCCGCTGCGTTGCCATATTTCGGCGCCGTCGTCGTCCGTGTCGACAGGGCGCAGGCCGAGGGCGATTTCCCGGCCGAGCGCACGCCGAAAGGTGATGTAAAGGTCCGAGGCGACTGCATAGACCATCTGGACGATGAAGCGCGGGTCCGACAGGGAGGGGGCATAGCCGCTGTCGGCGAGGATGGCGGCGCTGTCCGGCTTCATGTCGAACATGCCGTGCAACTTGGTCCAGGCATCGCCCTGGGGGAGGACGACAGCGAAACGCTCGCCGCGCAGAACAGTGGCGGGGGGCGCCGTCACGGTAAGCGGCTCGAACGGGAGCGCGATGGTGACGATGCCGCCGCGCTGACTGCGTATCGACGTATCGGCCGCATAAACCCGCATCGCGCGCATTGTGGGATAGTCCCGCAGGTCCGCGCTGGTGGGCGCTGGCGTTTGGCATGGCAGGCAGGCGGGGCGCGGGCTGCGTACTTCGTGCAGCACCCGAGCCGATACAGTGACCTTGTCCGTGACTTTCCCGGCCGGGTTGTTCATGAGAGGCCGCCGAACAGCGCCGAGGCGGCGAGGACATCGGAGCCTTCCAGCAGCGGTTTCTGGGGATCGCCCTGCATTTCGCGGGCAATGGCGTCGAATGCGGCCTGCGCGCTCAAGGATGCGCCCTGCCCTTGAAGGACGCGGGCGGCGGCACGGGTGAACAGGCCGGAGCCGTTTTCCTCCATCGCGGACTCGTGCGGAAGGCAAGCGCAGAACGTCAGGTAGGGCAGTTCCGCGCCGTAGGCCGCCGCCGCCCGCGCCGCGCCTTTCTCGCGCTTGGGCGCTGCGGCGTAGGCCTTGCGGGCGATCTCGTCTGGTAGCGAGACGCTGCGCTTGCGGCGGCGCGATGTGTCGGCCAGTGCCATGCGGCTGGAGCGACCGGAGTGGCAGAAATCGTGGAACCGCACGAGCTTCACGCCTTGCGGAACGCTCAGCAGCGCAGGCCATTCGTCATCGACGATGAGCCCGCCGTCGCGCCAGTCTATCGCAACCAGCGCTTCGTCCAGCGTATCGGCGAACTGGTTGTCTGCGAGTTCGTCGCCGTCGACGTCCAGCACCTGCGATCCGTGCGAGGATATATGGATGAATACGCTGTCCCCCGCCCGGCTGCGCAGGAGCGTACTCCTGATCGCATCGCGGATTTCCTCGGCATGAAGATCGACCAGGACCTTCGATTCGAAGCCCTGGCCCCTGAAGGTTTCCGCCCAGGTGTTTGCATCGTTGATGCAGCCGAACAGTGCCATGCCGTCCGGGAAGGCGTTGTTGCCGATACATAGCGCGATCTTCTGCGCCCCAACGCGCGCGGGGCTGGCACTGGGTTGCGGCGTTGCGGCGGGCGGGGCGACGCTGCTCGTCGCAGTATCGGCTGCGGGCAGGGGCGCGGCGGGGCCCGTGCGGAAAAGCTCCTGCGGGACACCGTAGTAGTTGGGTTCGGAGATCGCCCGGGCGAGACGCGGTTCGCCGCCGGGGAACGGCGGGGCCACCTGTATGGTTGCCGGTATCCCGAGCATCCGCCTCAGTACGCTTTCCATGGTCGGCGCGTCGTTGTCGAAGCCGCCGTGCGTGCGCGACGTGGAAGCGCTGCCGAGCGGCGTGGAGGGCTCCGTCGGCGAAAGAAATATATTCCTGCCGAATGCATTCTCCACTTTGGCATCACCGCGCTGGAAGTCCTCCATGCCCAGGATAGGCGTATCGACCTTTTCCTCGAAAGCGCGGGAGACGAGGTAGAGCAGCGACTTGCGGTAGGCTCCAGCGCAGTTGTCCGCGCGCTCGGCCTCGCGTGAGAGCCCGAACATAAGCGCTTCATCGATCCTGCTGCCGATCAGCGGTGCCAGCTGGGCGTCGAACAGGGCATTGGTCACTGCCGGGGCGAGGAAATGAAGCTGCTTCACCCGGAATTTCTTCGCGCAGAGCAGCGGGAGAAGATGGGCGTGGAAGATCGAGCCGGCGCTGTGGCCGACGGCGAATATCTCCCCCGGCCCGGTCCACTTCGCCGCCAGCTTCTCGACGAAAAGGCGGGCGCCGCCGTTTACATCGCTGGCCCGCGCGGCGCTGTCCTTCATCGCGCGCCACAGCAGGCTGCCGACCTTGGCGCCCAGCCGTTCGACCACGAGGTCGGTGGTATGATCCCAGATATCGCGCGACATTGCCCGGCCGCGCTGCTGGTCGCTGTCGAGGATCTGCCAGAAGGTTTCCAGCCCGCCCGTCTCCCATACGAAGAACAGCGGATAGACGCCGTGGGCCAGCCACCAGCGATGATAGGCCCATGCCATCGCCAAACCGTAGCGCTCGTTCGTCAGTCCGCCGTGGGCATAGAGCATCAGCCTGTAGCCCCCGGCCTTGCACTTTTCGGCAATGCTGGCGACGATGCGGTCGAGATCTGCCGGAGATGTGGTCGCGATGCCGTCGTCGGACAGGCGGCCCTTACGCAAGTTGATGATATGCGGCGCCAGCGCGCGCAATTGCTCGGGCGAGCCGCTGAACGGGCCAGGATCGAGGTAGGGCGGCCATGACGGTGCCGGCGGCGAGGGCGTGGCCTGCCGGGTCACGGTACGACGGGCGTCGCCGGGTCGGTAGCGGCTGGGAATGCCTTCCACCGCGTCCAGAAAGGGAGGCAGCGGGGCGGCGGCATCCTTGTTCCAGGCGCCGAGGAAGCTGTCGAGATCGCCCAGGATCTTGTGCTGCGCGGGGTTCAGTTCCTCGCCCCCGCCGGCATCCAGCAGCGCCAGCAGTTCGACGGGGTCCTTTCCGGTGATCGCGCGCCTACTTGCGATCAATGTGCCATCGGCTGTCAACAAATAATGGCTGAGCGAATGGCCCGCATTCGCTGCCGCAGCCGCATCCGAGGCGGCCTCGGATGCGTCGTTTTGCCCGCGATAGAGGTCGATGAATTCGGCGGCGGGGATGTTGCCCTGCACCTTCTTCACGGTGATCCACTTCGCGCCATCGGTGGCTTTCATCGACATGGCATTCTCCTATGCATTGGCTGTCTGTTGCCGGTTGAGGCGTGACAAGAGCAGGGGCATGGTGGCGGCCGCGCCGGGGATCAGGGTGAGGATCGACGCGGAAGTGTCGTGATTTAGGTAAGTAATCAGCAGCGATCCCGCCGCGACCAGCAACAGCAGCGGCAGGCGCAGCAGGCTCCATGTGCCGCCCGTCTCGGCCTCTCGGCGGAACTGGTCGAACCAGTCTGGGTGCTCGAGCGTGCGCACCCAGTGGCCGAAACTTTCGTTCATGAGCTGGAAGTTCGGGTCGGTCCGCACCAGACGGCGGGCGAGCAATCCGTTGATGACGGAAAAGTTGCTGGTGTTGATGAACTTGTCGTGGGCCAGGTGGTACATCACCAGATGCTCCTGCTTGGAACATCGCACCCACTGGCCCTGATAATAGTCGCCCAGGAAGTTCGCCATGTATTCATGGATCTGTTCGACATAGATGCACGACAGGCTGCTGGCAGTCTGGTTTGCGGTGAAGCTGAACGATTTGATCTGATCCTGGATGCGGTCGGAAGGGATGCGGATCATCTCGTCCGCGATTACCTGGGCGACGCCGGGATTGGCGCCGGCCCACTTTCTGACGTTGGCCGCCACGTCACCTGAGCCGATCTGAGCGAGCAGGCGGTCCAGGTTGCTGCCGCCTTCGCTCCGGCTTCGCACCGGGGCGGCCATGTTCTCGTTCCAGGTGTAAGTGATGAATTCGGAGAACAGCTCCGCCCAGCGGTACGACTCGCTCTCGTTCATCACGCCTGCCACCCCCGCTGCATCGGCCTCGCGCTTTTCGCGTTCGCGGGTCTGGCGCAGGCGTACCAGAGGCAGGGTCTGGGCGAAGAAGAAGATGTTCGCCTCCGGCCGGGCGGTGAGCTGTTCCAGCAGGCTCAGCGTCTTCAGCCGTAGTTGGCGGTTGGCGACGATGCTCTCGAACCCGGTGACGACCCAGGATTTGACAGTGAGCAAGGCCATGGTCTTGTCCCCCAGCCGGTCACGTTCGATGGCCAGATCGAACAATTCGAAACCCCGGCCACGGGAAAGCTCGGTCTGCAGGTCGGTGAACTGGCGATAGGGGTAATCGATGAAGACCGCCTTGACCGGTTCGGTGGCGCTGTTGCTCGTCCACATCTCGCGTATCTGACTGGGCGAATGCGGTGGATGCAGGGCGCGAAAGGCGAAATGCTGCAACCCGAACAGACTGTTGGCGAGCAGGAGCAGCAGCCGGTAAACAGCGTAGACCGCCGCAACCGCCGCAGCCAGCACGAAGAGAATGTCGCCGATAAGGATCGCCAGCCTTCCCGGCAGGTTGGGCGGGAAGGCTTCGCCCGTCTCCTGCGCAGCGGCCCGGACGTCACCCAGCAAAGCTGCGGCAGCGAGTTCGGGGTTACCGACCGACCCCACGCCGCCTTGCTGGCGCGGGCTCCACAGATAGAGGATCGGCGCCGCCAAAGGCGACAGTGCGCCAAGATCATGCCGGTAACGTTCCAGCAGCGTCGCTTCGACGAACAAGTGCGGGGCGAAGCGCGCAGGGGCCGGGCCACACGGCGGGGCGGCGGCGGTGTTTCCACGCGGCGCGCATGGATAGAGGCTGCGTTGGAGCGCGCTTATCGCCTTGCTGCCTGCCTCTCTGGCATCGTCCAGACGCAGCATGTTCTGCGGGGCGCGGTCGGCGCGCACCACCCCGGCACCGGCGCAGTAGGCGGCGATCGGGGGGATAACCGCCAGCAGATATAGCGTGATCGCCTGCAGGCGCAGGACGCGGCGCAGCCTGTGCGCGACGGATGCCAACCGGTCGGTCTTACGGTGCCGGGTCCGTGCCGAGGGCCGGTTTACCGCCGCTTCGAGCAGCGCCTGAACGGTGTAGCGCCGGCGCCACCCGTCGGTCGCGAGCAAGGCGATGGCGACCAGCAGCAGCCCGTGGAGAACGATCCGCCACGGCGGTTGCCCGGCCGTGATCATGCAGGCGGCGGAAAACAGGGCGATGCAGGCGAACCCGGCCAGAGCCGCACCGGCCAGGCGCCGCATCCCGCGATGCCAGTGTCCATCGGCCTGCGGCTTGGCGAACAGCATGGTCAGCACGAAGCTGCCTAGCAACCCGTGCAGCAGCATCGCATCGCCCGATGCGGTAAACAGCCCCGCAAGCATGAACACGCCAAGCAGGATATGCGGCACGGTCGTCCGGTCGAGCCACTGCTTGCGGGCCGCATCCAGCGCAGGGTCGGGATCGGGCCAGAGCCGCCGGACGAGCGCGGCGCGGTCCACCATCGCCGCCAGTGTCATCGCGATGGCCAGCAGTATCCCAACCGCGAGCATCATTGTTCCGGCCAGATAAGCGGGTGCCAGTGCGAGGTTCTCAAGCCTGGCCTTGTCGTACCACACGGCGACCAGCCAGCGCGGCGAGCAGGCGGCGCCGAAAGTCATCCGCACTTTTCGGCCGCCATAAAGCGCGCTGAAGGCAAGGTTCGGGGCCGGTGACGGTGCGCCCATCGCAGCCGCATCGCAGCGCGCGCCCAGTGCCTGCGCGGCGCGTTTCAACTCGGCCGTGGTATCGAGTTGCTGGTCGAAACTCTCGCTGTGTTCGCGGGTGGGGTCGGAGTGGTGCAAAACCTCGAGGCTGACGGGGTCGATCACCGCAAAGCCGAAATCGGCGGGCATCGGTACGTCCATCGTGGAGGCAAGCGGCTTTCCTGCCATGAGAAAGCCGCCGCGCGAAAGCGGGTCCGCCAGCAGTGCGACCATGCGCGAATTGCCGTTGTTGGCGGCGGGAACCTGGTCGATGACGTAAGTCCAGCCCGAATTGCAGTGGGGCTTCCTGATGATGACTGGAGCGGCAGTAGCCTTGGGGTCGCAGGGCAGCGTATCCCCGCTGCGCAGCCGGACGAAATAGCGCCGCTTGGTGATGTCGGCCTGCGGAGGATGATTGCTCAATCCCGCCGAATTGAGGACCTGCCCGTCCTCCGCCTGTCGCAATTGCACAATCAGTAGCGGCAGCGGGCCTGGTTCGCGCAGGGCAGCCTGCTCCTTTCCGGCAGGCGGAGGCTTACCGGCTTTGGCGGCGTCCAGTAGCGGCGAGGGCGGAGGATAGGGGGCATCGTGTCCGGCGCCCAGTTCTCCGGCGTGGCTTTGCAAGGCCGTCAGGCTGGCGTCTATTTCGCGATCGAGGTCGCGGGCCATCGCTACCGAGAGCGTGCGGGCCATCACGTCGCTGTCTCGCCGCAGGTCGGTCCATGCCAGCACCACCATGCAGGCGGTCACCAGCGTCGCGACGATGAGCGGCACGGCAGCCATGACGCCGATGACGTCGACCCAGCTCAGCGAGCCGTTGGGGTCGATCGAGGCCAGCTTGATGAGTGGCACCAGCAAAAGCAGCAGGACGACGGCAAAACCGAACACCGCCTTGGTGAACGGGCTGAGGCTGCCCAGCGCCGCATTCACGCTGGGCGGCTCGCCCAGCGCGTCAATGCGGCATTGACGGGGCAGGCAGACGACGTCCGGCTGGCCTTCGCGGGTGATGGTCACGGGGCGGCCAAGGTCCAGCGGCCATGCGTATAGCAGCCTTTCGATGCCCGCGAACACGATCGGGATGGCACCGTCCCGCTTGGCCGCATCAGCCAGTTTTGTCCCGCCGTCGTCCTTTGCGCTTGCGCTTCCAGACGTGACCAAGGCCGAAGCCAGCGGCTTGTCCGGCCAGTCGCCACCGCCGCGCAGGACCATCAGGACGGTGCCGTCCGGCCCCTCGATGGCCAGATCGCGCGGGCCGTCGTCCCGGGACTTGTCGCCCAGTATCGTGCCAAATGAAGCGCGGGCGCAGAGCGGAGTGCCCCTGCTGACCGCCATGATCCGCAGCTTGCGGTCGCGCGCCTGGGTGCCCTCGGCGCCGAGGCGTAGCGGGGATGCTGTGGCCATCGCGCCCGCGCACCAGTCGGCGGCGGGATCGGTGGGTTTGGCGACTTCGATCTGGAACCGCTCGGTCCGGCTTTCGCCGATGTCCTGCCTGCCTTCGGGCGAAACTCTTTCAGTGACGACATCACCAAGATCGTGAAGCTGGTGCGCGATCCGCTGCACCGCGCCGAAATCCGCCTGTTGGCGCCGCAGAGTCAGGTCGGAGCGGGCCTGCACGAACAGCAGTCCAAACAGCAGGACGACGACAAGGCAGGTCGAGACCAGCAGAGCCATCGTCCGGGTCGCAGGCGCGGAGGAGATCTTCTCCAGCATCGTGTCAGCCCCGCGCGCGCATTACAGGAACTCTCGCAGGTAGCGGGCCCAGCCGGTCGTGCGGTCGAAATAGAGCGCGGAATAGGTGGCGGACGTGTTGAACCATTCGCCCCGAGACGAAGGAAACCAGAAGGCCAGCCCCTGCGAGCGGCCTACACTTGGCCCTAGTGCGCAGTGGGCGATGCGCGCGGCGATGGTGGCCTGTTCCAGCACCCCTGCCGCGCTGCGCAGGACTGGATCTTGCGCGATAGCCGTCAGGTTCTGCGCAAAGTCGATGATGTCGTAGCTGTCCTTTATGTCAAAGGACTGGCTGCGGCGCCGCGCGGTGTCGAGGGAGATGAAACCGGATTCCCCCAGCGGCTGCGTGGCGGCAATCAGCGCTTTGAAGGCAGCGACGATCGCGCCCGACGCGGTGAAGGCGCCCAGCGTGCAGGGAAACAGTTCGGGACGCGAAAGATACGATTGCTCGAAGGCAGCGACAGCGCTTTGCCCCAGTCGCTGCCCGTCCACCGGGCCGCTTGCCAGTCCGCCCAGCCAGCGATGATAATCCCAGCCATCCCCCGGCTCCAAGTCTTCCGAAGCGGTGACGACCCGGGCTACCGTGTCGAATTCCGCCAGCACCTCGACCATACCGTTGAGGCAGGTGTCGGAGAAGATCATCTCAACTTTGCTCCGGCCGGCGGCGGCCAGGCTGCCTGACAGCACTTTGCCCGCCTCCAGCGTCGTAAGCAGGCCGCCGTTGGTATCGTCGTGCAGCATCGCGCGGATTTGCTGGTCGGCAGGACGGCTCCCCCAGAACAGGCGGCGCCGGGGACGCTGGCGCAGGGCACGGCGGCGCGGCGTTACCGCGCGTCCGCGCGCCACGATATCGGCGCCGGGATCGGCCTCGTCGAAAACGCCGGAGCCATGGTCCCAGAAACCGATCGCGACCGGAACATCGGCAGGCACGCTGGCGAGTGCGCGGGTAAGGAACGTGGTGAGAATGACGGGATCGCCGGTGTCGATCTCTCCCCAGTCATCAAGCGCGCGCAGCCGCCCATGCGAGAGTTCGAGGACCTTGGCCGCGCTGCCGAAATGGTCGGTCAGGGCAATGACCAGCCCATCGCCGGGCAAGCCGTCCAGCATCTCGTTAAGATCGGTATCGACATAGCTCGACAGGTTGTTGTCCCCGCCGAACAGCTCGATGATGGCGAAACGGGGGGATTTAATCTGGATCGCAAAGGGTTGCGCTGACATGTCTACCTGCCGGTTGGAGGATAGTTCATTCGGTGCGACCCGGTATTCTTTGGAACGGTGGGCGGTTACGGCCCGGCGCCCGCCCATTGCTGTGCTTCCTTGCGGCCCCGCCCGTAATCGATGATGCAGCGCATATAACGCGGGAAGAACTGCACCGGGTTCAGCAACCGCCGGTCCTCGCGCCGCCAGTCGGCGCAGGTCATCGTGCCCTTGCCCAGGGCGGCGTCGTCCAGGGTGAATTGGTGGGTCTGGGCATCGGGCAGGATACGCACGAGGTTGAAGCAGCCTTCGCAGTCCCCCGCTTTCGTCCCGATGCGCTGAGCGGAAAAGCGATAGACCTGATTGGCGAGGATTTCCTCCGAGCGCAGGGCAAGTGCGATGAAGGTCCAGGGATCGTGTGCCCCTTCGAGGCCGCCGGTCGGTTTGTCGGCGCTGCACAGGCTGTCATTGGTTTTTGGGCAGGTATCGGGCGCCGATACCTCCAGCGTGCCGTTGATGATCGCATACGTGACCGGCACCGAGACGGCGCCGCCGGTCAGAGCCGAGCGTTTGCGGCGGTCGTCGATCACGGCGCCGATTTCCGCACCGAACAGGCCGAAGCGCGCGCCGCCGTCCACATACATGCGGTTATCGAGGAAAACGGGGGCTGCTGCGATCGGGGCCGAGGATGAGGCGAGGATCGCGGAAATGTAGCAATCCTTCAGGAAAGCCGCGTCCTTCGATTCCGGCTGCTGCGGCGTGGGCGGCAGAGGCTGGGCGGCGATGTAGCGGGTCGCCATATCGACCATGTCGAAGGCGACGGCATCGCCCGTGTCGACGTCGACAGCGCCAACCCATAGCGTGCGTCCCTGCCGCCGGCCGTCGGCCACCGCGGCCATTGTCCGGTAGGTCAGGTATTTGCCAAGGTGTTCCCGAAGCGGCTCAAGATCGGCGACGGCGCCGTGCTTGGCAAGCGCGATGCCCGCGTTAAGGCCAAGCCCGCCTGATGCGGATGGCTTGAGATAGGGGCGCAGCAAGGTGCCTTCGTCAACGATGCTGTATCCGGCCACGGCATCTTCAGTCTGCCCGGTAAAGGCAAAAGTGGCGAGAATGGAGCCGGTGCTGATCCCGGTGACCATCGTGAACTGGGGAAAACCCTTGCCGCTGCGCTCACGCGCCTGACGCCATGCGTCGAGGAAACCGGCCCCGAAGGCACCGTGGAGGCTCCCGCCAGAGAGGAACAGGAATGCCGGCGCTTCCCCGGCAGGACCGCGCCCGCCGCCTGGCAGGCGACTGAGCGATGCGTCCAGCTGCGCGCCGAAGCTGCCCGCGGGCAGAGTGCTAGCCAAAGTCTCGGCGGGGCCGCGTGCGCCGGGTGCCCGGGGATTGGCCGGGATGGAAGCAGGTGCGGCATCGTCTTGCGCCGAGGGTAGGTCTACCGTCAGGGTATGCCGCAAGAAACCGCACATATGCGCCTGCGGGGTGAAAATGGCGTCCTGGGCACATCCGGAGAGGGCGGCAAGCAGCACCGCCATGGCAACCGGGAACCCGCCACGCACGGATATTGTCGCTTCTTTCGACCTGACCAAAGCTTGCAAGAGTCTGATCTTGAAAAGAAAGCGATAGCCGCGATTTCTTTGGTAAATGCCC
The DNA here is from genome assembly GCF_000876675.2 of Novosphingobium sp. P6W. Taxonomy (GTDB): domain Bacteria; phylum Pseudomonadota; class Alphaproteobacteria; order Sphingomonadales; family Sphingomonadaceae; genus Novosphingobium. Next base: position 9,091 of record NZ_CP030353.1, on the reverse strand, counting down.
GATAAGGATACCATGACAAATATAGTCACAGAATCTCTCCCCCTTGTTTAATGACAAGGTAAACAAACCATCAAATAAGATTTTGACTTTAATTTTCATGGACAAAAACATCTGTCGGTATTGAATGTCAATAATTTTCGATCTTGCTTGACGTTTGCTGTGAAATTTCGTTGTATTTGTATCGCTTCCACGGGATGCGATTGCAGTGCTCGTGGCCGTGTCGCCAAAACCATAACAGATTGTTTCCGCAGGGATCTGACCGGGGAGGCCGGTCGAGGGAGGATGTCATGGCGCTTGGGAAAGGCATTTCCGCAGGGCTCGCGCTCCTTGTGCTGGGCGGCTGCAACAGTGCCCGCGGCGAAAAGGACGAGGCCGTCCAGGCTGGACTGTCCGACGATCACTTCGTCCAGGCGGGTGAGGATTATTTCAGGGACATGGACAACGGCGTGCGGCTGACACCCGCCGAAGTGCGGGGCCGCAACATGTGGCTTGTCTGGAGCGGGGGCAACGATCGGTTCTGGGATGGTATGTCGAAGCCGACATTGGGTGGCTTCGACCTGCTAAAGATCGTAGCGCCCGATCCGCGCACGCCCAACCGCAGGGATAACCGCTGGTATCAACTCGGATTGGTGAACGAACCCTGTTTCAAAGCCCCGGCAAAGGTCGACAGTTATGGCCTGTGGCGCGATGAGCGCGATCCGGCCTGCCCGCCCGATCCCTTCGCCGATGCCGCGCGTTATCCGGGCGTGGCAATCGGCGCGCGGGGGAAGACCGTGCCGGTGGGTTCCTATTACGGCGAGCCAAGCGGCATCCTTGGCCTGCGGTTGTTTCCCAACCCCGATTTCGACGAGAAGGCGAAAGCGCGGTGGAGCGCTGCGCGCTATTACGCCGATCCGCGCTATTACAACGATCCAAAGCTGGTCAGGCCGTACCGCGTGGGGATGAGCTGCGGCTTCTGTCATGTCGGCCCAAGCCCTGTGCATCCGCCCAAGGACCCCGAGAACCCGACGTTCGCCGATCTCAATTCCACTGTCGGCGCGCAGTACATATGGGTGGACCGGCTGTTTTTCTGGAAACCGAACGAGCGCAATTTCATGTATCAGCTCGTGAAAACCTTTCGCCCCGGCGCGATGGATACTTCACTGGTATCGACCGACAACATCAACAACCCCAGGACAATGAACGCGGTCTACAGTCTGGGTGACAGGCTGACTGCCGCCCGCCAGCTCGGACACGAGGCGCTGAAGGGCGGCGAGCGCGACAACATGCAGTTCAACATGTTCACGAACAGCACTGTGCTGACCCGCTACTTCGAGGCGCCGGATCAGGTCTGGACACCGCACGTCCTCAAGGACGGCTCCGATGCGGTGGGAGCGTTGGGGGCGCTGAACCGGGTATATCTCAACATCGGCCTCTACAGCGAGGAATGGCTGACCCATTTCAATCCGGTGGTCGGCGGCAAACCGATCACGCCAATCCGCATCGCGGTGGCACGCAAGAACTCCGCCTATTGGCGCGCGACGGAGAAGGGTACGCTCGACACCGCGCTGTTCTTCCTAAAGGCGGCGCGGCCGGATAGACTGGCCGATGCGCCGGGCGGCGCGGCCTATCTCGGCACGCCAGAGGCGGTTGCGCACGGGCGCGACGTTTTCGCGGTAACCTGCGCGCGCTGCCATTCCAGCAAGCAGCCGCAGGCGCCGGCGGACGTCAACCTCGCGGGTAGTGCCGGGCCGGGCTACATGACCCGCTTCAAGGTCTGGTGGAAATGGACGCAGGGGCCGGATTTCCAGCAAAAGATGAAGGCGCTGGCGGCGCGCCCCGACTTTGCGAGTGGCAATTACTTCAGCACCGACGTGCGTATCCCCGTTACGCTGCTGCGCACGAACTTGTGCAGTCCACTGGCGACCAATGCGCTGGCGGGCAACATCTGGGACAATTTTTCGTCCAGTTCGTACAAGGCGCTGCCCTCCGTAGGCCGCTCCAGCTACCGCGATCCCTTTACCGGGGCGGCGCTTAGCTATGCGATGCCGGCAGGCGGGCGGGGCTATACGCGGGTGCCGTCGCTGGTCTCGTTGTGGTCGACGGCGCCGTACCTTCTCAACAATTCCGTCGGGCCGTTCAACGGCGATCCTTCGGTGAGTGGGCGAATGGCGGTATTCGACGCCTCGATCGAGGCGATGCTCTGGCCCGAGAAGAGGCAGCGCGACGCCGCAGTGCCCAATGCCGGCGGTGTCATCGACCGGACAACCGCGCGCAGCTACCTGTTAGTGCCGTCCAGCTTCCTACCCAAGCTGCCGGGCAAGCTGGACGACGAGGCGCAAAAGGCTTTGGTGCAACTGACCAATAGTAACGGGGACATCGAAGTGGGGCCGATCCCCGCCGGGATGCCGGTGAACCTGCTCGCCTCGCTCCAACCGCTGGCCGAGAGCCGGTCTCCGGCCGAGATCACCCGGCACTATGGTAGGGTCCTGATCCTGCTGGCAAAGCTGAAGGCCGCGATCCTCTCAGTGCCGAAAGGGGCGGACGATGCTGCTTTGCGTGTTCATTTCTCCAATTTGCGCGGGGACCTGATGGCGCTGAACAAGTGCCCTGACTTCGTCGTCAATCGGGGACATTATTTCGGGACAGCAGCCTTCAACGACCAGCAGGGCCTGACCGCCGACGAGCGCGCTTTCGGACGCGAGCCGGTGCTGGGGGACGAGGACAAGCGGGCTTTGATTTCCTATCTGAAATCGCTTTAGGCCGCGCCCTGTGGAGGCCACTTACGACTATGTAGTGGTCGGCTCCGGCGCGGGCGGGGGCACGGTCGCGGCCCGGCTGGCGGAAGCGGGCATGCGGGTACTAGTGCTGGAAGCGGGCCCCGATCCGGGGGGCGAGGCGAACTACGAGGTTCCCGCCTTCCATCCGTTGGCAAGTGAGGACCCGCAGTTCTCCTGGGCTCAGAAGGCACGGCATTTCGATGCCCCGCAAGAGGCGTGCCTGGACGAGAAGGCGGATGCCGATGGTAATGTCTTCTATCCGCGCGCGGGTGCACTGGGCGGGTGCAGCGCGCACAATGCGATGATCTTTCTGCCGCCGCCCGACGAGGACTGGGACTGGCTGGCGCTTCAGACCGGGGACGATGGCTGGTCTGCCGCCGCGATGCGGCACCATCGCCGCAATGTGGAACAGTGCCGCCATCGTCCCTTGTGGCGCCTTCTAGCTCTGCTGGGTATCGACCCGACCGGGCACGGCTGGCGCGGTTGGCTGCCGGTCGAAAAGGCATTGCCACTGCGGGCCTTCGTCGACGCGGGTATGATCCGCGCGATATTCTTCGCCGCCGTAGTCGAGCTGGGCAGGGGGAAGGGGCTGAGGGCCAGGCTGCGCGCGTTCTGGCAGAACTGGGGTGACCCCAACGATATCCGCCGGGGCGGAAGCGAACAACTGTGCTACCTGCCGCTCTCGACCGACCGCCATGCCCGAACCGGCGCGCGCGAACGCCTGCAAAGCGTTGCCGCGCGTCATCCCGAGCGCCTCGATATCCAGACCGATGCGCTGGCAACGCGGATCATTCTTGATGACAGGGGCAGGGCCTTGGGGGTGGATTGGACCAAGGGCCGCCATCTTTACCGTGCCTGCCCCGAACCCTCCGAGGAGGAAGGCAGGCTGATGACGGCCTTCGCCTCGCGGGAGGTCATCATTGCTGCGGGGGCGTTCGCAACACCGCAACTGCTGATGCTTTCGGGCATCGGCGACCCCGAGCGGATGGCTGCGCATGGTATCGCCCCCCGGATCAGCCTGCCCGAAGTGGGGCGCAACCTGCAGGATCGCTACGAGATATCCATCGTCAATCGCATGGCCCGTCCCTGGAAGTCGATGCGGGGCGCGGACTTTTCAATCGGTGACAGGCCCTACCGGCGCTGGCGGTACTGGCGCCTTGGCATGTACGTTTCAAACGGCGCCGCGATAACGGCCCTGCGCCGGTCATCGCGAGCGCGGGGCAATGATCCCGACCTCGTGCTGATGGGTCTTATCGGCCGGTTCCGGGGCTATTACACCGGCTATGCGCAGGATACCTGGCCCGGGCATGACGGCTTTTCATGGGCGGTGCTCAAGGGACAGACGGGCAACCGGGCAGGATCTGTCGATCTGGCCTCTGCCGACCCGCGCGATCCGCCTTTGGTCAGGTTTCGCAACTTCGCCGATCACGGAGACGCCGACCTTGATGCGCTGGTCGAAGGGCTGGAGATGGCGCGCGATTTGACTCGCCCGCTGGAGGATTGCGGCGCCATTGCCGAGGAGGAAGTCCCCGGCCGGCACGTCAAAGGCGAGGCATTGCGGCAATGGGTGCGAACGCGCGCCTGGGGCCATCATGCCTGCGGCACGGCGGCCATCGGCCCGGTGCTGGACCCGCGTGGAAGGGTTCACGGCACCAAAAGCCTGCGCGTGGTCGATGCCTCGATCTTCCCGCGCATACCGGGGCTGTTTTTGGTAGCTGCGATCTATCTTGCAGCAGAAAAGCTGGCTGCGGACATCGTTGCTGATGCCGGGCCGGGGAAAGGCTGAACCATGCTGACGCCGCTTCACCGCTTGCTCGAAGCCGGCCTTCATGCCGAGCGGCGCATCGACCCGTTCGTTCGCCCGGCGCTCGACACTGTGCTGCGCTGGCCGCTGACGCGCTTCGTCAACTGGACCATCAACCTCACTCGCAGCCGCGCTGTGCCGCCGCTCGCCATGGAGCGCTTCTGGCCGGACGAAGAACAGAGCCTGGATACGATGGTGGCGGAAATGCAGCGCCAGCTCGATATAGACTTCTCGCCCGGTAACTACGAACGCGCGGGCAATACCAAGACGCATGGCCTCGTCCATGGCGAACTGACCGTGCTGCCGAACCTGCCCGAACACTTACGGCGCGGTATCTTCGCCGCCGAGCGGAGCTATCCCGCATGGGTCCGATTTTCCAACCCCGGCCCGCATGTCGAGCCGGACATCGACGACGTCGGCTTCGGCAGCATCGGCATTAAGTTGATGGACGTGCCCGGGCCCAAACTGATGGACGACGAGCAACACACGCAGGATTTTACTGCCGTCACCACCGTCACCTTCGTCACGCCGACCTCGCGGGAAAATGCCATTCTTCAGTACTGGAGCAGGCGCCATCTCCCCATCTGGTATTTCCTCAACCCGAAGCGCACGCATATCCGCGACTTCCTGATGCAGGCGCTGTGGAACCGCACGCTCGCCAATCCGCTGGCGAACGAATACTTCAGCTGCGTGCCATATCTGCTGGGTCCGGGGCAGGCGATGCAGTACAGTTTTCACCCGCTGACGCCGGTGTCGACGCATATCCCCCGGCTGCCATTGCGCCCGCCCGACAACTATATCCGCGACAATCTGGCTGAAGGGCTGCGTGCTGGCGAAGCTCGCTTCGAGATGCGCGTCATCCTGCAGAACGACCCGTTCCTGATGCCGATCGAGCAGAACGGCGTGCTATGGGACCCGCGCCGCTCACCGCGTATTCCCGTGGCGACGCTCACCATTCCGAAGCAGGAATTCCAGTCGCCCGAGCAATTCGCTTTTGCGCGCCGCTTGACCATCAACCCATGGCATTGCCACGTCGATCATCGCCCGCTGGGAAACCAGAACCGCGCCCGCAAGCGGATGTATTACGAGATGTCGCGCTATCGTCAGGCCAAGAACGGCGAAACCCACGTCGAGCCGACCGGGGCGGAGAGGTTCTAGCTGCATTTGTTTCTCAATCGGCAAGTATGGCAGCGAGCCCCTTCAACCCCGGAAGGAAGAAATACGCCCCGCCCTTTACCGTGACGAACCGGGGCACGCCGCCGATTAGGCGCGGACAGCCGAGCCTGTCCACATGGCTGAAAGCATCTGTCGCCATGCCGCCATTAACGGGTCCGCGATGACCGAGCAGGGGGTCGGATTCCCCGCTCAACCCCGCGAAATTGTGGCTGGAAATCCATGCGCCCTGCACGAATTCGAATTGCCGGGCGAGGTTGGCGTTGAGACAGATGAAGTGGATGCCGCTAGGTTCCAGGGCTGCGCTACCACCTGCCGCCATAGCTTCGCCGGGCGATATTACGGGGCCGTAGGACCGCCCGCGCCGCACGATCCGATGAAAACGTGCGGCCGCGACTGCATCGTGGATCGCCTCGCCCTTGAGGCCGAAGGATGACAGCAAGTCGCGTACGAACCCCCGCCGTCCCTGAGGATCGTCGCTGCTGCGCGGGTTCGCGCGGCGGATATGCGCACCGATGGGGCACGCGATCCCGTCAGTATCGGCGGCGAACGTGAAGCTGTTGTCGCGGTCCGACGTTCCTTCGACCGGCGCTGAGGGCAGATTATCAAGCGGCCGGCCATCCATGGTACGCCCAACCATGCGCTCCGCCAAATCGACCGCGCCGTCAGGGCCGGCGGCCTGTGCCAGCCACTGCCAGAACCCGCGAACGTCCTGTTCGAGTTGGCGATAGACGAGATAGCTGCCGTTGCGGCCTACCTCGTCCTTGGCAGGATGGTCAGCGACGAAGCCATATTCGTTGGGATAGCCCAGCAACACCTCCCCCATGGCGAGGCGATTGCGGTAGATCCGGTCACGCACGCCTCCGGGGCGCAGTGTACCCTCCCAGTCCAGTGCTGGCTGCGATACCCCATCGGCGAAACCGAAAGGCTCATGGCCGACGCGGGCGTTGCTGCGATTGAGGGCGAGCAGGGTGCAGCCGGCCGCGGGCAGGGCGCTTACGATCTGCGCTTCCCGGGCCTCTATCGCATCTTCGGTGGAAAGCAGGATCAGCAGGACGTGAGGCTCTTTTTCGCCGGCGCCCCAGTCCCAGTATTGCGGCGCGTTTCCTCCTGCGTCACCCAGGCGATGCGAGCGGCGTTCGTCTCCGGCCATGCCGTCCAGAAATTCCGGAGCGAAGCCGGGGATGGCGTCCGGTCCGAAGCCCAGCGCGCGCAGACCTGCTGCGGTGAATGCGATCTGGTCGACGTGCGATACCCGGCGCGACTTTGCCTCGGCCAGAGAGGTCACGGTCAGGCTCCGCAGCCATGCGCGCGCAGCGGCGGGATCGATCACGCGCAGCAGCAGGTAACGTGCCGCCCGCAGCGATCCGAAGCCGCGATCCACGATGGCCTGGATGTCGCCTGTTTCGGTGGCGGCGGCGCTCATATCTCGGCGATCCAGCGGCGCAGTCCCGCCCCGGAAGGCGGGTTCTCGAAACCGCGCCTGATGCGAATATTGCGCGCCATGTCGTATGTGGTGAGGCCGGGCATCGCCTTGTACCAGACCTGCGTGGGTATCTGGTGGTGGAAAAGGTAGCGTTTGAAATCCTGCTCGCGGCGTGCACCGTCCAGTATCAGCCAGCGTGTGCGCGGATAGCCAAGCCCGTTGGAGAACGAGAGATTCAGCCCGAACGCGACCTTGTTGATGAAATCGTCGTTATAGGCCTCCCGGCTGCCGTCGTAGTTGCTGGCGAAAAGCACCCGTCGTCCTTCGTCGAGGAAGGTCCACGAGGCGAAATGGATCGTATTCACGCGCGCCAGGCGCCCCTTGCCGAAGATGTGCCGCGCGCCCCAATTAATGACCCATAGGATGGCGATGGTCAGCCAGCGCCGGAAAAGGCCCGGCTTGAGCGATCCAATAGCGCTGTACTGGTTCGTGATGTCATGATCTTCCAGCACCGATAGAGTGCGGTTGCGCTCCCTTGACGGCGTAGGCGCGATCACCGGATCGCGGGTTTCGCGCCAGCGCAGAAGGATCGCCAGAAAGGGAACTAACGGCAGCAGCACGGGAGCGAGGAGGAGCGCCGCGGCGGGTAGCAGCAGGAAGTGAGCGGTCTCGCCGATGCGCCAGGCTAGAGGCATTGCGGCGGCCGGGCTAAGCGGCACCGCTGCGCCCGCTTCGCGCAGGATGGGTATCAACTGTTGCGGCGATGCGCGGGGATGGGCAAGCCTTGCAGTGCGTAGCGCGTCGTGGAGCTCCGCCTCCTCGCGCACCTGGGCCGTGCTTCTGCCCCGCCAGTTGACGTAAGTGGCGGCGGAGCGGATGCGATGAGCATGGAGCCATTGCAGCAGGTCGGTGTCATCACCGAAATCAGTGCAATGGCTGAAAATCCGCCGCAATCCGGGCGCCGCGATTGCCACGAGATCGACGATCAGGTCATCGGGTGTACCGTCAAAGTCGGCGATGAAGGCTAGCCTTGTCGGCTCGTGAACAGGAAGGGTGGGGGCGATCAGCCGGTCGGGTAGCGACGGGTCCTCCAACACGATGAAACGCGCGACGTGCAGCGAAGCGATCCGGCCGAACGGCACAAGCGGATTGACGGGGTCAGCCTGACCCGGCGCGGCGTTCATGGTTGCAAGCAGCGCGCAAAGTTCGGGCATGACGTCGTGACGCAGCACACCGGCCATAAACAGTTGGCCCTGCCGCGTTACTTGCCGCATCACTGCTGATTACCGAACTCCAGCGCGAAATCGATCAGCCGCCTCTCGCCCCAGTACACCTTGCCAAGGTAGATCCCGGGTTCGATCATGCGAATTTCGTCGCGCACCCGCGAGGCCAGGAGAGAGGTGTCCGAATAGTCGAGGACGATGCATTCCTTGGTGTCGAGCCAGCTTTCCCCTTTGTAGACCTTCGCGACGATGGCCTTCAGTCCCAGCGGCAGGATATGGTTGCGCAGAAAGCCGTGCCTGGCGTCGAATACTTTGCCCTGCCAGGCGAAGAAGTTGATGATCGCTGCGATCTCGTCGGAAAAGCTGGTTCCCGGGGCGATTATCGCCGTGCCTTTGGCTTCTCCATCAGGGATCGGTCCTGCCTCATGGGACGAGAACAGTGCATCCAGATCTGCCTGCGACATCTTGAGCCACTGCGAAACGACGGTGCCCGTCATAGTGCCCTCCCGGTCCATGCACCGCTTTGGTCGACTCGCCGGCCAGTTGCCGGTGAGATGTATTATGCGGTTATATTGGGAGTATTGTCACACCATCAGGGAAACAAGACAACACCATTGATGCGCATCCCTGTTTTGCAGTAGCCGCGCTATTCCGTGGTTGCCGGAAGCGTAAGGACAACGAGCAGGCCGGGGCCGTCCTGCCTGTT